>NZ_JCAFSW010000011.1:0-170212 GCF_059369635.1 Stenotrophomonas sp. YJH_SMC_58 | reverse complement strand
TTTACGCTGGCCTGAAGGCCAAGGGCAAAGCGAGCAAGGTGGCGCTCGTGGCGGTCATGCGCAAAATGCTGGTGATCCTCAACGCCCGTAAGCGAGACGCCGAGGTGGCCCTCGGCTGCCCCTGACAAGACAGTTGCTACTTCACGAATGCCTTCGCAGCGCCGTACTCCCACTGCCACGGTACGCCGATGTCGCCGAGCACGAAGGCCACCAGCGCCGGGAAGGTCGCCTCGGCGCGCACATCGTTGCCCAGGATCACCACGCAGCGCTGCTGCTGCTCGACGCACACCAGCGTATTACCGACTGCATCATCGTGGCCGCCCTTGTAGAAGCCCGCGCCTTGCGGGCCACGGAACGTCACCACCCCCAGGCCGGCCGCCAGGTCCCTGCGCTGCAGCGCCTTCGGCAGCTCCGGCTGCAGTGTGGGGAACTGGCTGGCGGTGGTGATCGGCAGCTGCGGCCGCACCAGCTCCTTGCGCATCTTCGCTGACAGCCCATCGCCGCGCACGTAGCCGGCGGCGAAACGGGCCATGTCGGCGATGGTGGTATCCATCGAACCGGCCGCGCGCACGCGGCTGCGCTCATCGTGCGGCTCGGCGGTGCCCTCCATGGTCCAGCCGTCGGCCAGGTTGGTGGCGAAGTCCCCGCGCCACATCATGCTGGTGCGGGTCATGCCGAAGCGGTCGAATACCCGCTGCTGCATCAACGCACCCACATCCTCGCCCAGCCGTCCGCGTTCGATCACGAACTGCAGCAGGATCAGCCCTTCGCCGGAATAGCCGTAGCGGCTGCCTGGATCGAAGTTGAACTTCAGCCGGCCGTCCGGTTCAAGAAACGCGAAGTTGGCAAAGCCACTGGCGTGGTTGAGCAGCAGGCGTGGGGTGAGCTGGCGCCAGCGCGCATCATCGGCCAGCACGCGGTAGTCGGCGTACTTCTTCGTTTCGGGCGGATAGTCCGGCAACGGCTTGTCCAGCGCTGTGGCGATGCTGGCATCCAGATCGATCCTGCGGTCCTGCGCCAGCTGCGCGACCAGATGGCCGAATGCCATCTTGGTCAGCGAGGCGGCGTACATCACCGTATCGGTGCGCAGTGGTTCGCCTGCGGTATTGCGCTCGCCGTAGGCGGCGACGTGCACCACCTTTCCGCCGTCGATCACCGCCAGTGCCATGCCGCGCGCCTGTGCGGCATGCATCAACCGCTGCGCTTCGGCATCGATGCGGGCTGGCGAGGGTACCGGGGGAGGTGCAGCCAGCACGGCCAGCGGGAACAGCGTCAGCAACATCAGGGCAGCACGGCACATGCGTGGAACTCCTGGTGGGGCGCACGGTGATGCTACGCCAGGCTGCCGCTGGCGTCATTGCCGGATGTCAGCTGGCCTGCGGCCGGCGCAGGCAGATCCGGGACGCGCCGGCACCGATGTCCACCTGGCCGCCGCGCATTGCATCCGCACCAAGGATCAGCGCCGGCCGGCCCTCCAGGCCGATCGCCTTGAACACTGGCAGTTCGCTGATGCGGACCTCCATCGAGGGGTGCTGCCAGCCGTTGCCGGCCATGCCGGGCAGGGTGTACAGCCAGGTTGCCTGCTTTCCGCCGCCCAGGCCTTCGGTGCCCTTTTCACGCACCCGCACCCGTGCGTCGCTGCCGTCGGTGCGCAGCCCCAGTGCGCGGGCTGCTTCGGCGTTGAGGACGGTCTGCGCGGCACCGGTGTCGACCACGGCGATGGCGTCCACCGCGGGCGCGCCCAGTCCAAGCATGATGAAACCGAACTGGCGCAGGCCGTCAGTGCGTCCGGGCAGCGCATTGGGCTGGCAACCCGGTCCTTCCAGATTCAATCCGCCGGGTGTCCACAGCGCCAGTTGATTGCGGCCGAAGTCCCAACGGGTGTCCCAGCGTCCGGTCAGATCGTTGCCGATCAAGCCGTCAATGGCCGGATCATCGTCCTTCGGCAACGACGACAGATCGACCTTCATGGCTTGGGCCTGCAGCTGCCAACTGCCCAGCTGCCAGGACGTTCTGCGTATGCGCTGCAGCCGCGCGGAGGCTGCACTTGCCCCTTGGGCCTGTGATACCTCTGCATCCGCATCCCCCAGACCGTAGCGCCGCACGACGCGGTCATCGACCAGCGTGGCGCCTGCCGCGCTGTCGACCACGAAGCGCAGCGGTTCGGCACGCCCGTCCAGCGACACGGCCACGGCCGGATGACCGCCCTGCATCCACATCGGCAGGATGTGTTCGGGGGAATCGGACGCCAGCGCAGCCAGCGGGGCAGCAAGCAGGACGAATGGGATGAGGCGCAAGGCAAGTCTCCGCAGTGATCATGGGTGACCATTGGCGCGCAGCGCCGTATCGCGGGAATATCGGCGTTGATACCGTCCTGATACAGACCTGCCTGATACTGCCTGCATGACGACTCCCGCCCGTGTCATCGTTGTCGATGACGACGCCAGCATCCGTGATGCCATCGCCGATTGCCTGTTGCTGCATGGCTACCAGGTACGGGTGGCAGCGGACGCGACGGCGCTGGACGTGCTGCTGCAGGTCGATCGCCCGGACGTGATCATCCTCGACTGGATGATGCCCGGTGAGGATGGCCTGTCGGTCTGCCGCCGGCTGCAGGCACGGGCCATTCCGATCCTGATGCTGTCGGCGATGGGCAGCGCACCGGACAGGGTGATCGGCCTGGAGATGGGCGCGGACGACTACCTGGCCAAGCCGTTCGATCCGCGCGAGCTGCTGGCGCGGGTACGCGCGCTGCTGCGCCGGCAGGACAAGCTGCGCGCGCAGGTAGCCAGTGAACTGCGCTTTTCTGGTTGGCGGTTGCTGCCGGAACAACGTCGCCTGCTGGCGCCGGATGGGAACGAGCTGGTGCTCAGCCGTGGTGAATTCAGCCTGTTGCTGGCGCTGGCCGAACGCCCCGGGCGGGTGCTGGGGCGCGAGCAGCTGCTGCAGCTGAGCCGTGGCGAACCGAGTGACAGCGTCGACCGCGCGGTCGACCTGGCGATCAGCCGCCTGCGCCGCAAGCTCGGGCAGGCCTCACCCGGTGCGGAAGCCCTGGTGCAGACATCGCGTGGCGAAGGCTATCGCTTCCACGCCGAGGTACAGGTGCTGTGAATAGCCGGTGGCCGACCGCGCGTTGGATCACGATGCTGGCCCTGGCCAGCCTGCTGCTGGCGACACTGGTCAGCGTGGCCGTGGTTGGCTGGATGCCTCGGCCCGCGCCGCCACCGATGCGGTTGGACCAGGCCGTGCAGGTGCTGCGGGGGGAGCAGGCCGCGGCACCACTGGGCCTGCATCTGGCGACGCAGGATGCGCCACCAAAGGGCAGTGCCAGTGACTGGCTCACCCAGTTGGCGGCGCTGCAGATGGGTTTGCCGGCGAAGGAGGTGCGCCTGGTCTGGAGCGGACAGGGCAAGGCGCCTGATGTACAGGTCATCGAAGGCGGCGAGGTGCTCGACGGCACGGCGCGGGTCGGTGTACTGAAGGCGCAGGCCGCGCTGCTGACCGCGATGCAATGGCCGCCGTTTGAACTGGGCGTGCGCCAGGCCGATGGCCGCTGGCGGGTGGTCGGCAGCGATCACAGTGATCTGGCAGCTTGGCGGCGACAGGTGATACTGGCGCTGCTGGGCGGTGCCGTGTTGCTGGCGCCGCTGGCGGCGTGGGCATCGATCCGGCTGGGGCGTCCACTACGACGCTTGGCCGATGCCAGTGCACGCGTGGACCTGCAAGCCGACACGCCCCTGCCGGATGATGGCCCGCGCGAGGTACAGATGCTGGCCGCCGCGATCGGCACCGGTCGAGAGCGCCTGCGTGCGCAGGCCCAGGACATGACCCATATGCTGGCTGCAGTGGCGCACGACCTGCGCACACCATTGACCGGCCTGCGACTGCGCGCCGAGTTCGCGCCCACACCACAGGCGGCCCGGATGGTGGCGGACATCGAGCGCATGGACACGATGATCGAGCAGGTGCTCGATTACGCACGCGGTGAACTGCAGCCGTTGCAGATGCGCCCGCTGGATCTGGCCGCGCTGCTGGAGGAGTGCGTGCAGGCAGCGTTGCTGCGCGGTGTCGAGATCTCCATGCAGGGGCCGGACAGTCTGCCCTGGCACGGCGACGCGTTGCTGCTTCGGCGCGCGTTCGACAACCTTATCGACAATGCCGATCGCTATGCCGGGGCGGTGGAACTGCGGCTTGCCGTGGTTGAGCGAGGGGTCCAGCTGGAGGTGATGGATCGGGGCCCAGGTATCGCCGAGGGCGACCGAGTACGCCTGCTGCAACCGTTCCAGCGCAGCGAGCGTTCTCGTAGTCGCACCACCGGTGGAGCGGGACTTGGGCTGGCAGTGGCCGCAAATGTGGCGAGGCGGCACGCGGGCGAACTGCAGCTGCTGCACCGGGAGGGCGGCGGGCTGGTTGCGTGCCTGCTGCTGGGAAAGTTCACCTGATATCGGCTGTGGTTTACAGGCAGCGGCTGTTTGGCTGTATGATTAGGCGCCTAACCATATCACGTGCGTGAGATGATCGAAGCCAAGCACCATGCCCTGATCGAGGAAGCGCAGCGACGCGGTCACGCCAACATCGCGCCGCTGCGCCTGTGTTTCCAGCTGCTCTCGCTGTCCTCGTCGATCGATCGCGACTGCGCCGCGCGGCTGGCACCGCATGGGCTCAGCGAGGGTCGCTTCATCGTGCTGTTCCTGTTGCACGGGGCCGGTGGCGCACTGCCGCCGCATGTGCTGGCCGAGCGCGCCGGCGTGACCCGCGCCACCATCAGCGGCCTGCTCGACGGCCTGCAGCGCGAAGGCCTGCTGCAGCGTCGCAACGATGACGGGGATGGCCGCCGCCTGCAGATCGTGTTGACCGCACCGGGAAAGCGTTTGGCCGAATCGCTGTTCGAGCAGCACACGCAATGGATCGGTGGGCTGTTCAACGGCCTGGATGCTGATGAACAGCAGCAGCTGTCACAGCTGCTGCGCAAGGTCTGGCAGTACACGGACGCCGGGCGGGAATCCGCAGCATGAGCACGGCCATTCCTGCGGAACGCCGGCAAGCACTCAACACCGGCCGCGTCCCCGCCACCCATCTGGCAGAATGCCTGGCAGTGGATTTTGCCGCGCTGCTGCAGGTGGTGGCGCCTGCGCTTGCACCGGAGGCGCAGCAACGCATGCGGGACGCCTCAGGCAAGGGCATCACCCTGCGCATGGCCCTGGCTGCGCAACTGCTGCGTGAGGCGGGGCAGGGGGCGCCTGCGCTTTGGCAGCATCACAGCTCCGATACCGTGCGTGGCTGGGCCTGCTACCTGATCGGCAGCGATGCCCGCGCAACGCTGGCAGGGAAACTGCAGCAGATGCGCACACTGGCCGATGACCCCCATTTCGGTGTGCGCGAATGGGCGTGGCTGGCACTACGCACGGACATCGTTGCCGCACCACTGCAGGCGCTGGAGCACCTGCAACCGTGGTCACAGGAAACATCGCCGTACCTGCGCCGCTTCGCCTGCGAAGCACTGCGTCCGCGCGGTGTCTGGGCCACGCATATCGCACTGTTCAAGCAGCGCCCGGAACATGCATCCGCGCTGCTGGAAGCACTGGCCGACGATCCGGAACGCTATGTGCAGGATTCGGTCGGAAACTGGCTCAACGATGCCGGCAAGACCCAGCCGCAGTGGCTGCGCCAGCTGTGTACGCGTTGGCAGCATGAGCGCCACAGCGACGCCAACGCCTACATCCGCAAACGCGCGCTGCGCTCGCTCCGGTAGTGCCGGCCGCTGGCCGGCAACCCCCGAACCCTCAAGGAAGAACCACCATGTCGCACACCTTCATCGAGCTCTACACCGCCACCCCTGCCTGGACCACACTTCCGCCCGAGCAGCGGAACGCCTTCTTCGCCCGTATCGGCGCCGGCATGCAGCAGTTCGATCCGGTCCGCATCACGCCGCTGGCGATGGGCCGCATTGCCTCGGGCGTACCGCACGGCAGCGATGAGCAGTTCTATGCGGTCTGGCGCTGCGCAAGCCGCGAGGAGGTCGATGCGTTGATGGCCGGCATTGCCGCTACCGGCTGGCATGAGTACTTCACCACCACCCAGGCGGTAGGCGCGATGGACAGCATGGCCCAGCACCTTGCCGACCTGGCCGCCTTGTAGCGGCGCGGCAGACGCCGGCAGATTCCGTGCTGGGCATGGGTGGCACATGCGCCTGTCACCCAGACGCGGTAAACAGGACATTGCCCATGCCCATCCGCAGGAAAGTCGATCATGCAGAGCACGCTCCAGGTCACGCTGTTCGGCCCTCTTGGCGACAGCCCGGCGTTGCAGTTGCCGGGGCTGGAGGGGCCGTCGGTGGCCATCCAGGAATCGGCCCTGCGGCGCTTGGTTTCCGATCTCTACACCGCGCGTTCCCTGCTCAACCCCGAGCAGCTGGACGAGGCCCGGCAGGAACTGGATCGCGTGCTGGAACGCTGGGCCGACATCCATGAGGGCCTGCTGCTGGACGTGGAAGTGCATGGCAAATGAGCGACGTTGCGTGGTTGCCGCCGCGTGGGCAGGGCCGGCGCGCATCTCGCTGAACCGCGTCCCCAGTTGCGGATGAAACATTTTGCACTGCGCAAAAGCTGTGCTATCAATACAACCCATGAACGCAGCCGCCACCCGCTTTTACTGGTATTACTTTCCGAAGCCACTGGCGGAGGAAGGACTGCGCTCACCCTGAAGAAAGCTTCAGACGCATTCCCGAAAGCCGCCAGCGAACCTGGCGGCTTTTTTCATGCTGCCACGCTGGGGACCCCCAACGTTCCGGAGACCTCCCCCAATGCCCCCGCACACCGACGACCTGCGTATCCGCACCATCGAACCGCTGACACCGCCTGCCCAGCTGCTGGCGATGCTGCCGTGTGACGATGAAGCCTCCGACACCGTCAGCGCCTCGCGCGCGGCCCTGCACCAGATCCTGCATGGCCGTGACGACCGCCTGGCAGTGGTGGTTGGCCCATGCTCGATCCACGACCCGAAGGCCGCCATCGAGTACGCCCAGCGCCTGAAGCCGCTGCGTGACGCGCTGGCCGGGGAACTTGAAATCGTGATGCGCGTGTACTTCGAGAAGCCGCGCACCACGGTGGGCTGGAAGGGCCTGATCAACGATCCGGACCTGGACGGCAGCTTCAGGATCGACAAGGGCCTGCGCATCGCCCGTGGCCTGCTGCGCGACATCAACAAGCTCGGCCTGCCGGCCGGCGTCGAGTTCCTCGACGTGATCTCGCCGCAATACATCGCCGATCTGGTGGCGTGGGGCGCGATCGGCGCACGTACCACCGAAAGCCAGGTGCATCGTGAGCTGGCCTCGGGGCTGTCGTGCCCGGTCGGCTTCAAGAACGGCACCGATGGCAACGTCAAGATCGCCGCTGACGCGGTGGGTGCGGCGTCCAATCCGCATCATTTCCTGTCGGTGACCAAGCAGGGCGGCACCGCCATCGTGTCGACCACCGGCAACCCGGATTGCCATGTGATCCTGCGTGGTGGCAGGCAGCCGAACTACGACGCGACCAGTGTCGCCGAGGCCTGCCAGGCGCTGACCAAGGCCAAGCTGCCGACGCGCCTGATGATCGACGCCAGCCACGCCAACAGCCTGAAGAACCCGGAAAACCAGCCGAAGGTGATCGAGGACATTGCTGTTCAGCTGGAAGACGGCGAACAGCGCATCGTTGGCGTGATGATCGAGAGCCATCTGGTCGGTGGCCGCCAGGAACTGGTGGAAGGCCAACCGCTGGTCTACGGGCAGAGCATCACCGATGGCTGCATCGACTGGGACACCACCGTGACGGTGCTGGAGCGACTGGCCGCGGCCGTGCGCGCCCGTCGCGACGTGAAGGTGTCCGAAGCCGCTTGAGTGCGGCACGTGTGTGGATGGCGGCCAGCGCCTGCGGGGGTGCGGCCGCGATCAGGGCCGGTCGGAGTTGGAGACCGGCCCATCTGCACCGGCGATGCGCCTGGCGCTGCGCATGAGCGACAGCGCCAGGTACATCGCCGGGGTGGTGCGGATTCCGCCGCGCGAACCTCAATGCACTTCGTCGTGGTACACGAACTTCGGCATTTCCCAGCGGTAGTGGATCGCCAGCAGGCGCAGCGCGAAGCCGCCGCCGAGGCAGCACAGGATCGCGGTGGCGTCGGCCACGCCCCAGTGCAGCAGCAACAGGTAGGCCGCGCCAGTCAGCAGCGCGATGATCGCGTACAGCTCCTTCTGGAAGATCAGCGGCACCTCGTTGCAGAGGATGTCGCGCAGCACGCCGCCGAACGCGCCGGTCAGCATGCCGGCGATCAGCACGATCGGCATCGCATGGCCGGCTTCGCGCGCGATCGAGCAGCCGATCAGGGTGAAGGCGATCAGGCCCAGGCCATCGAGCACCAGGAAGGTGCGACGGAAGTGGTGCATCCAGCGCGCCACCCAGGTGGCGATCAGCGCCGCGCACACGGTGAAGCCCAGGTACTCGGGATGCTTCACCCAGCCCAGCGGGTAGTGGCCGAGCAGGATGTCGCGCAGTGAACCACCGCCGAGTGCGGTGACGCAGGCGATCATGACCACGCCGAACAGGTCCATGCGGCGGCGGCCGGCAGAAAGTGCGCCGGTCATGGCTTCGGCGGAAATGGCGATCAGGTAGATGATGGACAGCAGCATGGGACAGGCTCCGGGCGCGGTGGGGCCGGCCATGCGCGACTACCGCCACTGCCTGCGCAATGACGGGATGACGATGACCGGTGCCGCTCCCGCTGTCCTTTTGCCTGAGAGTTCAGCGGCATGGGCCGCGTGCCCCTTCGGCGGATCGTCCCGGGCGTGCCCGGTGACCTCTCTCCAGCTCGGCGAGTCGAATGCATGGTTGGTGGGATTCCAGCCCACCGGCCTGAGCGATCATGGGAGCCTGCGCCTTCGGCGGGCGCCAGCGCGGCGCCTCTCTCCTGCATTCGGGCGCCAGTATATCCGCTGCAGTGCAGCACGGCATAATCCGGGCATGGCCCCGTCCCTCCGCCCGTGGTTCCTGTACCTGCTCGAATGCCGCGATGGCAGCTATTACGCCGGCATCAGCACCGACGTGGACGCGCGCTTCGCCGCCCACCAGGCCGGCAAGGGCGCGCGCTACACCCGGGCCCGGCCACCGCTGCGCGTGCTGGCCGTGCGCGAATACCCGGACCGGGCCGCCGCCTCGCGGGCCGAATGGCAGCTCAAGCAGCTGCCGCGCGAGCGCAAGCTGGCGTGGTTGCAGGCGGTGGATGCCGGGTCCCTGTAGATCCATGGCATACATGGATGCCTCTGTGCCGCCATGCGATGATCGCCCAGCCCTCAGCGCTGGAGACCCGGATGTCCACCGTCGCCCTGTTGTTCGCTCTCTCTGCGTCAACCAGTCCCGCTGCCGACCCGGCCACCCTCGTGGCCATCGAAGCCACCTGCCATGACTACGTCGACGGCCAACTGGAGGCCGACCCGCAGCGCGTCGCCCGCTCCCTGCACCCGGACCTGGCCAAGCGCGCGGTCCTCGGCGATACGCCCGACGAGCGGCTGGGCCTGCGCCGCATGTCGAAGGAAGAACTGGTCTCGTTGACAAAGCAGGGCGCACTGAAGACCCCAAAGGATCAATGGGACCGCCGCTGCACGGTGCTGGACGTGACCGGCAATGCCGCCTCGGTGCGATTGGAAACGCCGTGGTTCGTCGATTACTTCCACATGGGGCGCTTCGACCAGCGCTGGATCATCGTCAACGCGTTGTGGTACCCGAAACCGAAGGCGAAGTGAGCGCGATGCGTGCCGCCGGTAAGGCATGGGTCTCCGTCGTCGTACTGGCCGCCGGCATCGCACTGCTGCCTGGCCTGCTGTACCTGTTCGGGCTGGCGCTGGTGGAAGGCCGGCCGCAGCCGGCGGACCGCGCGCCCAGTGGTGTGGCTGCGTGCAGCAGTGAACCGCGAACAGGATTTCAGCCGATGAATCCCTGGAGTTTCGCCGCGCAGTTCTTCGACGACGACGCGATGAAGAAGAAGGTGCCAGAGGTGGAACGGGAGGCGTTCTGGATTGCCCGCCGCCATCTTTGGCGGCAGCCACGGCACGACATGCTGCGCTGGCATCTGAGCAGCACGGCACTGACGATCTGGATTACCCGCAACTGGAGTGCCGCGCAGATTGCCGACACCGCAAGGAAGGAGGACTTCTGCCGCGCATGGTCGAAACGGCGGGCGCCCGGTGGCCCGATGAAGCGGTAGATCCACGCCATGCATGGATGATGTTGACGGAGTCAGAGCCCTTTCCTGCGGAGAGGGGGCGGACCGCGCGGCAGCCGGCCAGCGGCCGGCACTACCGTCGGGGTCGCCGGTCTTCCTGGTCATCACCGAAGATGATGCGCGCGCTGCGCTGGTAGCTCCAGTACGCCACGGCCCAGTTCAGCAGCACCACGATGCGGTTGCGGAAGCCGATCAGGAAGAACACGTGCGCGGCCAGCCAGAACCACCAGGCCAGCACGCCCGACAGCTGCAGCCGCCCCAGGTGCACGATCGCGGCCATGCGACCGATGGTGGCCAGGTTGCCGTAGTCGGCGTACTTGAACGGGCCGGGCTCGGGCTTGCCGTGCAGGCGTGCGCGGATCACCTCGGCCACGTATTTGCCCATCTGCTTGGCAGCGGGTGCCACGCCGGGTACCGGCTTGCCGTCGGCCTGGCTCAGTGCGGCCAGGTCACCGGCCACGAACAGCTCCGGGTGATCGGGCAGGGTCAGGTCCGGTTGCACCGGCACGCGGCCGGCGCGGTCCAGCGGCACGTCCAGCGTGCGCGCCAGCGGTGAAGCGGCCACGCCGGCGGCCCAGACCACGGTGCGGGCCGGTACGAACTGGTCACCGAGCGTGAAGCCCTGGCTGTCGATGTCGCTCACCGGGGTACCGGTCAGCACTT
The DNA here is from genome assembly GCF_059369635.1 of Stenotrophomonas sp. YJH_SMC_58. Classification (NCBI taxonomy): domain Bacteria; kingdom Pseudomonadati; phylum Pseudomonadota; class Gammaproteobacteria; order Lysobacterales; family Lysobacteraceae; genus Stenotrophomonas; species Stenotrophomonas sp. YJH_SMC_58. The sequence continues at coordinate 159,298 of NZ_JCAFSW010000011.1, read as the reverse complement.
CCACGCCCAGCTTTTCCAGCTGGCGGCGTGCTTTCAGCGAAAGTACTTCCGGGAACGAGGACAGCACGCGCGGGCCGGCCTCGACCAGCCGCACCTTGGCGCTGGCCGGGTCGATGTGGCGGAATTCGTTGCGCAACGTATGCCGCGCGATCTCGGCCAGGGTGCCGGCCAGTTCAACACCAGTGGGACCGCCACCGACCACCGCGAAGCTCAGCCATGCGGCCTTCTTCGCCGGGTCCGGTTCCGCCTCGGCGCGCTCGAACGCCAGCAGCAGCTTGCGGCGCAGCGCGATCGCATCGTCCAGCGTCTTCAGGCCGGGCGCATCATCGGCCCACTGGTCGTTGCCGAAGTAGGCGTGGGTGGCGCCGGTGGCCAGCAGCAGGCTGTCGTAGTCCAGCGTGCTGCCATCGGCCATGCGGATCTGCCGGGCCTGCTTGTCGATGGCGACCACTTCGCCGAGGCGGACTTCCACGTTGCGCTGGTGGCCGAGGATATGGCGCAGTGGTGCAGCGATATCCGGCGCGGACAGGCCGGCGGTGGCCACCTGGTACAGCAGCGGCTGGAACAGATGATGGTTGCGGCGGTCGACCAGGGTGATGCGTATGCGCTCGCGGGCCAGGGCACGGGTGGCCCAGAGACCGGCAAAACCGCCGCCGACAACAACCAGGTGGGGAACGCGCTCGCGACTCATCGACTCACTCCAGTGGGGGCATTGGGGGAAGCGCCTGGCATCTTCGCACGGCGACTGCCTGTCACGTCAGCGCCCGCGTGGATCGGCGATACTCGGGTTCAGGCAACCGCCCGCGAGGAGTCCATGAGCGAACCGGAAAAGCGCATCGCCCTGTTGATCGACGCCGACAATGCGCCGGCCTCGAAGATCGACGAGGTGTTGGCCGAAGTGGCCCGCTATGGGGTGGCCAACGTGCGCCGCGCCTATGGCAACTGGAAGAGCCCGCGACTGAAGGGGTGGGAAGCGGTGCTGCATGAGTATGCGATCCGTCCCATCCAGCAGTTCGCCTACAGCAAGGGCAAGAATGCCTCGGACATGGCGATGGTGATCGATGCCATGGACCTGCTGTACGCACGCAACCTGGATGGCTTTGCCATCGTCTCCAGCGATGCGGACTTCACCCCGATGGTGATGCGCCTGCTGACCGATGGCGTGAAGGTGTACGGTTTCGGCGAGAAGAAAACACCCGAGCCGTTCGTCAACGCGTGCTCGAAATTCACCTACCTGGAAGCACTGGGCCAGACCCACGCCAGCGTGCCGGATACCGAACAGGCCTCCAGCGAACAGGCCTCGAACGAGCCGGTGGCCAACGACGATGCGCGCCCGCGCAAGAGCGGTGCGGAAATGCGTAGCGACACGCGGCTGGTGAAGATGCTGCGCCGCGCGGTGTCCGCGGCCGAGGGCGAGGATGGCTGGTCGCACCTCGGCCCGGTCGGCAGCCAGATCGGCAACCAGGCGTCGTTCGACCCGCGCAACTATGGCTACGGCAAGCTCAGCGATCTGCTGGCCGCGATCGGCCTGTTCGAACTGAAGAAGGATGGCAAGTCGTCCTACGTGCGCGCGCTGCCGAAAAAGAACCGGTAATGCCGGCCGCTGGCCAGCGAGGAACCGGTAGTGCCGGCCGCTGGCCGGCAATTCCCGGACGCCAGATCCCGCATCCGGCATGCACACACCCCGCCCGATCAGGGGTATCGTTGCCGCTCGCATTGCCAGCAAGGAATACCCGCATGTTGAAGATCTGGGGCCGTCGCAATTCCAGCAACGTCCGCAAGGTGCTGTGGTGTGCCGAGGAAATCGGCCTGCCGTACGAGTCCATCGAGGTCGGTGGCAGCCACGGCGGCACGCAGACGCCGGAATACCAGGCGATGAATCCCAATGGCCTGGTACCGGTGATCGAAGACCACGGCCTGCCGCTGTGGGAATCGAACGCCATCGTGCGCTACCTGAGTGCGCGCTACGCGCTGGGCACGCTGTACGCCGAAGACCCGATGGAACGCGCCCAGGCCGAGAAGTGGATGGACTGGAGCACCTCGCGCATGGCGCCGCTGTACACCGACCTGATCTGGGGCATCATGCGCACCGCCCCGGCCGACCGCGACGAAGCGCGGATCAATGCCGCCATCGTGCGCGCCGGCGACTACCTGGCGATGGCCGATGCCACCCTGGCCAAGCAGCCGTGGCTGTCCGGCGAGACATTCGCGATGGGTGACATCCCGCTGGGCTCGCTGATCTATGCCTGGTTCGAACTGCCGATCCAGCGTCCGGAACTGCCGCACCTGGCCGACTGGTACGCCCGTCTTCGCGAGCGCCCCGCCTACCAGCGCGGCGTGATGTCGCCGCTGACGTAAGCGAAAGCGTCCGGGGTCAGAGCCCTTTTCTGCGAAAAGGGATCCGACCCCAGGGCATCGGGGTCGGATCCCACCCGACGGGTGGGCTCTGACCCCTCAATAAAGATCCGTCGGATCCACATCCAGCGACCAGCGCACCTTGCGTGCTTCCGGCAGCGCATACAGCTGCGGTACCAGTTGCGAAAGCACCCCGTGCAGCGGTGGCCGCTGCGCGGCAGACAGCAGCAGCTGGGCGCGCTGGTAACCGGCGCGCCGTGGCATCGGCGCCGGCATGGGTCCATAGGCTTCCACCACGTCCTGCTCGCCCAGCAGCTGTCGCGCTGCCAGCAGGAATGCATTGGCATGCTCCACCTGCTGCGCTTCGGCGCGCATCAGCGCCAGATGCGCGAACGGCGGGAATCCTGCGGCCTGGCGCTGGTTCAACTCGGCCTGCGCGAACGGGTGGTAGCCACCGCTGACCAGGGTTTCCAGCAGTGGGTGCCCCGGGTGATGCGTCTGCAGCCAGACTTCGCCCGGGTCGCGCGCGCGTCCGGCGCGACCGGCGACCTGGATCAGCTGCTGCGCCAGTTTCTCGCTGGCGCGGAAGTCGGCGGAGAACAGGCCTTCGTCGATGCCGGCCACCACCACCAGGGTCAGCTTGGGCAGGTCGTGGCCCTTGGCCAGGATCTGCGTGCCGACCAGGATGCCGGGCTGGTCGCCCAGTTTCGCCAGCTGTTGTTCCAGTGCATCGCGTCGCGACGTGGTGCCGCGGTCGATGCGCACCACCGGGAAGTCGGCGAAGGCGGCGGTGAGATGTTCTTCCAGGCGCTCGGTGCCGATGCCCTGCGGTTGCAGCGCCAGACTCCCGCACGCGGGGCATGCCAGCGGCGCCGGTTGCCGCGCACCGCAGTGATGGCACTGCAGGCGACGACCGCCGCCATGCACGGTCATCGGTGCATCGCAGCGGTTGCATGGCGCGGTCCAGCCGCAGTCGTGGCACAGCAGTACCGGCGCATATCCACGGCGGTTCTTGAACACCAGCACCTGCTGGCCGCGCTGCAGGTGCTCGCCAATGCCGGCCAGCACGTCGGCCGAGAGGCCGTCATGCAATGGTCGCTTGCGCACATCAAGGATGCGCACGCGCGGTGGCCGCGCATCACCGGCACGCTGCTTCAGGCGCAGGTGGGTGTAGCGCCCGGCATAGGCGTTGTGCAGCGTCTCCAGTGAAGGCGTAGCGCTGCCCAGCAGCACCGGAACGCCCAGCGCCTTGCCCCGGACCAGGGCGAAATCGCGTGCGTGGTAGCGGATGCCATCCTGCTGCTTGTAGCTGCCGTCATGCTCCTCGTCGACGATCAGCAGGCCGGCCTGCGGCAGCGGCGTGAACACCGCCGAGCGGGTGCCGACGATCACCCGTGCCTCGCCGCGCGAAGCCGCCGCCCAGACCCGGGCGCGCTCGTTGTCGTTCAACCCCGAATGCAGTGCATGCACGGCGATGCCGAGGCGGCCGCGGAAGCGTGCCAGGGTCTGCGGGGTGAGGCCGATTTCCGGCACCAGCACCAGCGCCTGCTTGCCTTGGGCCAGGCAGTGGATGATGGCCTGCAGGTAGACCTCGGTCTTGCCGCTGCCGGTTACGCCATCCAGCAGGAACGGTTGGAAGCCCTCGACTGCGTTGATCGCCGCCACGGCCTCTGCCTGCTCCGTGTTGAGGGTGGGGCCAGGCAGTGGCTGCGCGTGCTGCGGAGCGACGCGCAGCGCCACGCGTTCGGCCAGCTCGCGCTTGGCCAGGCTGCGCGCGGCGGTGCGCCAGTCGTCCATGCGTTCGCCCAGCACGTCCTCATCGACGATGGCGTCGGCCAGCAGCTCGGCCAGCTGCCGGGGGCGGCTGCCGGCGCGCAGTTTTTCGCGCTGGGCGCGGCCTTCGGCGGTCAGCTGCCAGCCCCAGTGATGGGTGTCGGGCAGGGCGTCGCCATGGCGCAGCGGGCCCGGCAGGGCGGTGCTCAGCACCTCGCCCAGTGGCGCATGGGTGTAGCGCGCCAGCCACTGCAGGCTGTGCCACAGCTCGCCCTGGAGCAGCGGGTGCGGGTCGCACCAGGCCAAGGCCTGGCGCAGTCCCTGGCCGTCATCGGTCTGGCCGTGCCCCACCACTACGCCGACCAGCTCGCGGTTGCCGAACGGCACCTTCAGGCGGCAGCCGACCGCGACCGTGGGGCCATCGCGCTCTGGTGACAGGTAGTCGAACAGGCGCGGCAGCGGGACGGGCAGGGCGACCTGCAGGGTCGGAATGGGTGAAAGCATCGGGCCAGTGTAACGGGCCATGCGCGCGCGGATGGCAGGGGCCAGAGACTGCCGGGGGGCCTCCGTCGAATCTTAAATGTCACCTAAATATCGGTGTCCATTGGAGATTCAGTCTTATCCACATGTTCTGTGGATAACGTTGTGCGTTACCGGTCGACGGGAACGCAGGAGGCCGATGGCGACGAGCTCACGCTTGGGTTGGTCAAAAAATCGCCACACTTAAAAGTCATTCAAAATCAACAACTTGAGTGTGAAACATTGCTGAAACAGAGTGAATTCAGCTGGATGCCGCAGTTTTCCCCGAGGCGGGCGTGGTGCTGTGCACAACCTGCAGCACGAAGTGCCTGCGCGCGCAAGTCCTACGGGTGCCGATGGGCTGCCGCTATCATGCCGGCAGACCTTTGGAGTGACCGATGACGGCTGTGCCCGCCCCTGTTTCCTCGACCGCGGCCGGCGCGCTGTCGGCGTTCCTGCGCGGCGTCGAGCGCCGCGCCCTGGTGGTGGCTGAGCTGCAGTGCGGCGATGCCGCGCGAGCCGAGCAGACCCTGGTGGCGGTGATGCGTGCCTTCGCCGCGGTCGCCAGCGACCTGCCGATGGCGCAGTGGCCGACCCGCTTCTGGACCCTGCTGGGCCAGCGCCAGGCGCTGCGCGAGCCGGTGGGCGGCCAGTGGCTGCCGCCGTTGGCCGCGCTGGGCGAAATGGGGCCGCTGCCGCGCTTGGCGCTCCTGCTGCGGGTGGGCGGCAGTCTGGACGAGGGTATCGCCATGCGCGTGCTCGACCAGGACGAAGCGGGCTACCAGCACCTGCTGGCCGATGCCTGCCCCCGTGATGCGCTCGGCCAGCCCGATGCGTCGGCATGGCGCCAGCTGGCCGAACAGGTGCAGCTGCGCATCCGCGACCTGCCGGCCAAGCGCCTGCAGCAGCTGCAGCAGCCGGCTGCGCCGGCCGCCAGCAATGAAGCTCCCCCGACCAGCTGGCGCGCACCGCAGCGCGATGATCGTGCGGCCGCCCAGGGCAAGCGGCGGCGTCCCAATGCCAGGCCGCGCTGGCGCGGCCCGGTGATCCTGCTGGTGACGGTGGCGGTGCTGTTGGCCGCGGCAGTGGGCTGGCGCTACTGGCAAGGACATTCATCCGGTAGCGACGCTCCACTGCCGGAAGGGGTAGTGGGCGAAGCTGGCCCGGTCACGGTGGAAGCGCTTCCGCCGAGCAAGGTCAATGCCACGCCGGATGCGACCCCGGCCCAAGCCTCCGACGACGCCATGATGCTGGCCGACCGCGACTATCCGCTGGTGGCCGATGCCGATCTGTATGCCTGGACCGCCGCCGGCGGCCCGTTGCCGGTGGACGAATCGCAATCCAGGCCGAGCCGGCCCGAGCCGGCCAGCGCCACGCTGGAAACCGCTGCCGCCGATGAATAAGACCCTGTTCGCCAGCCTGCTGCTGGCCCTGCCGTTGTCGCTGTCCGCCGCGCCGCAGACCTTGAGCGTGCCGCTGCCGCCGCCAGTGCCGGGCAGTTCACCGGCGGCTCCCGCTCCGGCCACCACAAACACGACGCCCGCTGCGTTCACCCAGCTCGACGCCCAGCAGCAGCGTCAGCGCCGTGCCGACTACGCGGCCTGGCGCGCCCTGCCGGAGAGCGAGCGGGAGCGCATCCGGCAGGCTGCGGCGCGGTTCAATGCGCTGCCGGCGGACCAGCAGCAGCGCCTGCGCGAGCAGTTCCAGGCGCAGGACCAGGCCTTCCGCGAGGGCTGGCGGCTGGGCCCGCAGCTGGGACTGGAGTTCCCCAAGCTGCACGGCCTGTTCGGCTTCGTGCCACCGGAACAGCGCGAGGCCGCGCTGGCCGTGCTGCGCCAGCTCAGCCCAGCGCAGCTGGCCCAACTGACCCTGGTCGCGCAGCGCACGCCACCGCAGGAGCGTGACACGGTGCGAGGCGCGTTCCTCGCCGTGCCGGCCGCCGAGCGCGACGCCTGGCTCAAGCGCCAGGCCGGCCAGTAAACAAAGGGGACGGAGGGGATTAAGTCGTGTTCGGCACAGTCGGGCTTGAAACGACTTAATCCCCTCCGTCCCCTTTTTCTGTTCGTAACGCGATCGCAACGCGTGATGCCGCGGCCTGCCGGAACCCAGCATTCACGCCATGTCATGGGAATGCGCGCGCTGCGCGCGTAAGATGACCGGCCGCAACCCGGTGCCTGTGCCCTTCGCGCGCAACCGTAGTTCGCGTCAAGCACCTTATGTCTACTGCAACCTCCACGCCGCGCTTCAGCAAGGAAGTCGGCGCCACCGGTCTGCTCGCCCTGCCGCTTGTGCTCGGGCATGTGTCCACCGGTCTGATCTCCTTCGTCGACAACGTCATTGCCGGCCACCACGCCACCGCGACCCTGGCCGCGGTGACCATCGGCACGGCGCTGTTGTGGCTGCCGATGCTGATCCCGATCGGCACCCTGATCTCGCTCACCGCCTCGGTATCGCAGCTGCACGGCGCCGGCCGCGAGCGCGAAATCGGCCCGCTGTTCCGCCAGGCGTTGTGGCTGGCGCTGGGCCTGGGCCTGATCATGTTCACCTTCCTCACGGTGGTGCCGCCGCTGCTGCCAGCGTTCGGGATCGCGCCGGACATCGTGCCGGGGGCGACCGCGTTCCTGCACGCGGTGCGCTGGGGCGGGCCCGCACTGACCCTGTACTTCTGCATGCGTTACCTGAGCGAAGGCATGCACTGGACGTTGCCGACCATGCTGCTCGGCTTCGGCGGCCTGCTGGTGCTGGCGCCGATGGGCTACGTGCTGGCCAACGGCAAGCTCGGTTTCCCGGAACTGGGTGCGGAAGGCCTGGGCATCGCTTCGGCGGTGATGATGTGGCTGCAGGCCACGGCGTTTGCCCTCTACCTGTGGCGCACCAAGCGCTTCGCCCACCTGCAGCTGTTCTCGCACTTCGAAGGACCGCGCTGGAAGGCGATCTGGGACCTGCTGCGCACCGGCCTGCCGATCGGCATTACCGTGCTGATGGAAGGCGGCCTGTTCATCGTCACCGCGCTGCTGATCGGCCGTCTGGGTGCGAATGAAGCGGCCGCGCACCAGATCGCGATCAACGTGGCGCAGCTGTGCTTCATGATCCCGATGGGCGTGGCCGAGGCCACCACCGTGCGCGTCGGCCATGCGGTTGGCCGTGGCGATGGCTTCGGCGTACGGCGTGCGGCCTGGGCCGGCTACGCGATCATCATGGGCACGCAGACGCTGTCGGCGGCGGTGCTGCTGTTCGGCCACGATGCCATCGTCGGTGTCTACACCAACGACCTGGCGGTGGCCGGCCTGGCCTCGACGCTGCTGCTGTACGCGGCCACCTTCCAGTTCCCGGATGGCATCCAGGTACTGTCGGCCGGCGCGCTGCGCGGCCTGAAAGACACCCGCGTGCCGATGTTCATCGCCATGTTCGCGTACTGGGGCCTGGGCATGCCGCTCGGCGCCGGGCTCGGCCTGGGCCTGGGCATGGGCCCGCAGGGCATGTGGATCGGCCTGATCGTTGGCCTGACCGCCGCAGCCATCCTGATGGGCTGGCGCCTGCGCCGCAGCAGCCTGCGCATCGGCCAGTCGATGTTGTCCTGACCTTTGCGCCCGCCATGCCGACCCATGGCGGGCGATCCCCTGACTTGTGTCCGATGCTGCATCACGCGGCACCGGCTATGCTGGTACCACGGCAAGAAGCCATCCGGAGCGTTCCATGAATCAACCCGTGCCCCCGCTGCCCCCGGCGCGTCGCAACCCCGTCGCCAGTTTCTTCATCGGGCTGTGGGACGTCATGAACTTCACCCGCCGGTTGATCCTCAACCTGCTGTTCTTCGGCCTGCTGTTCCTGCTGCTGGTGATGTTCGTCATCGCGGCGGGCATGGGTGCCGGTGCCAGCAAGTCACTGCAGGATCGCACCACCCTGGTGATCGCCCCGGAAGGTCGCCTGGTCGAGCAGTTCAGCGCCGACCCGGTCAGCCGCGCACTGGCCAAGGCGGTGGGCGACAACGGCGCCGAAGAGATCCAGCTGCGCGACCTGCTGCGGGTGATCGAGTCGGCCAAGGAAGACAAGAAGATCGAGCGCGTGGTGCTGGAGCTGGACAAGCTGCAGCCGTCCGGCTTCGCTTCGCTGCGTGAAGTGGCCACCGCGCTGCAGGACCTGCGTGCCTCCGGCAAGCAGCTGGTGGCCTACAGCGAGAGCATGGGCCAGTCGCAGTACCTGCTGGCCGCACAGGCCGACGAGGTCTACCTGGATCCGATGGGGTCGGTGGTGCTCGAGGGCCTGGGCCGCTACCGCCAGTACTTCCGCACCGGCCTGCAGGACAAGCTGGGCGTGGACGTGCACCTGTTCAAGGTGGGCGAGTACAAGTCCGCGGCCGAGCCGTACGTGCTCGATGCGGCCTCGCCGGCCTCCAAGGAAGCCGACCTGTTCTGGATGAACGACGTGTGGCAGCGCTATCTGGCGGACATCGCCAAGGCGCGTCGCCTGGACCCGGCACAGCTGGCCGCCGGCATCGACACGCTGCCGGAAGGCATCGCCGCCGCCGGTGGCGACCTGGCCAAGTTCGCCCTGCAGCAGAAGCTGGTGACCGCGCTGAAGACCCGCGAGGAGTTCGAGGATCTGATGATCGAGCGCGGCGTGGCCGATGACGATGCCGACGGTGGTTTCCGCAACGTCGACTTCGGCACCTACCTGGGCCAGCTCGATGCGCGCCGCAACCCGGTGGACAACCGTCCGCAGGTAGCGGTGGTTGTGGCCGCCGGCGAAATCAGCGGCGGCGATCTCCCGGCCGGCCGCATCGGTGGCGAATCGACCTCGGCGCTGCTGCGTGCCGCGCGTGACGACGAGAACGTGAAGGCGGTGGTGCTGCGCGTGGATTCGCCGGGTGGTGAAGTGTTCGCCTCCGAGCAGATCCGCCGCGAAGTGGTGGCCCTGCAGGCCGCCGGCAAGCCGGTGGTGGTGTCGATGGGCGACCTGGCCGCCTCCGGTGGCTACTGGATCAGCATGAATGCCGATCGCATCTATGCCGATCCGTCGACCATCACCGGTTCGATCGGCATCTTCGGCATGGTGCCGAACTTCAGCCGCGCGCTGGACAAGATCGGCGTGCACACCGATGGTGTCGGCACCACCCGTTTCGCGGGTGCGTTCGATGTCACCCGCCCGATGGATCCGGCCGTGGGCCAGGTCATCCAGTCGGTGATCAACAAGGGTTACGCCGACTTCACCGGTCGCGTCGCCGACGCCCGCAAGAAGCCGGTCGAGGCCGTCGACGAAGTGGCGCGTGGCCGCGTGTGGAGCGGTGCGCAGGCCAAGGAACGTGGCCTGGTCGATGCCTTCGGTGGCCTGAAGGATGCCGTGGCCGATGCCGCCAGCCGCGCCAAGCTGGGCAAGGCCGATGCCTATCGCGTGCGCTACATCGAGAAGGCGGCAACGCCGTTCGCGCAGTTTGTCAGCGGTTTCGCCGGCAGCCGTGCCGGCGCCTGGATGCTGTCCGACTCGGGCATGGCGCGGATGGTGCTGGCGCGCACGATGCCGGAAGTGGATACGCAGCTGCGCTTTGTCGAGAACGCGGCGCGCGAGAAGGGCAACGGTACGCCGGTGAAGGCGCTGGCCTACTGCTTCTGCGGGTTCTGATCGGCAGCGGTGACGAATGAAAACGCCCGGCCCTGGCCGGGCGTTTTCGTTGGTGGGGGTCGGATCCCTTTGCCCCGCAAAGGGCTCTGACCCCACAGGTCACTGCGTCGCGTCGGCCTCGGCCTTGCGTTCGCGTGCGGCGGCTTCTTCCACTGCTTTCTGCGCGCCCTTGGCGCGGTCCAGCGGTTCCTGCATCGCACGCGACATCGCTTTGGGCACCGGTGGCTTCTCCGGGTTCGGCGTCGGCGGCCGCTGGCAGGCCACCAGCAGCACGCCGGCCAGCAGGGACGAGAACAGGGTCGGGATGCGCATGGCGGCTCTCCGCAGTGGGCGTACGTGCAGTGTCGCATCCTCGGCAGAGGGCCGCCGTGAGCGCGTATCCTTGCCGCATCGAAATGCAGCGGGCGCGGCCCCGGAGGACACATGACCCAGCAACGGTGGCGCCTGGACGGGCAGACCGCCCTGATCACCGGTGCCAGCGCCGGTATCGGCCTGGCCATCGCACACGAACTGGCCGGCTTCGGCGCGGACCTGATGATCGTCGGGCGCGATATCGACATGCTGGAGACCGCGCGCGACGAGCTGCTGGATGTGTATCCGCAGATGCAGGTGCACGCGCTGGCCGCCGATGTCTCCGACGACGAGGACCGCCGGCAGATCCTGGACTGGGTAGAAGACCACAGTGATGGCCTGCACATCCTGGTCAACAACGCTGGCGGCAACGTCACCAAGGCGGCCACGGAGTATTCAGAGGACGAATGGCGGAAGATCTTCGAGACCAACCTGTTCTCGGCGTTCGAGCTGTCGCGCTACGCGCATCCGCTGCTGGCTCGCCACGCATCGTCGTCGATCGTCAACGTCGGCAGCGTGTCCGGCCTGACCCATGTGCGCAGCGGCGTGGTCTACGGCATGAGCAAGGCCGCGATGCACCAGATGACCCGCAACCTGGCCGTCGAGTGGGCCGAGGATGGCATCCGGGTCAATGCAGTGGCGCCGTGGTACATCCGCACGCGGCGGACCTCCGGTCCGTTGTCGGACCCGGATTACTACGAGGAAGTGATCAACCGCACGCCGATGCGTCGTATCGGCGAGCCGGAGGAAGTGGCCGCCGCGGTGGGCTTCCTCTGCCTGCCGGCAGCCAGCTATGTCACCGGTGAGTGCATCGCGGTGGATGGCGGCTTCCTGCGTTACGGGTTCTGATCTTTCAGCGGGTAGTGCCGGCCGCTGGCCGGCAACTGCAATCATCTGAAGATCCTGTGGTTGCCGGCCAGCGGCCGGCACTACCGGGTGGCGGTCACCCCGGTACCGGGCAGTTGCTGGCCTCCAACACCGCCTGCAGCCGCTCGCGTTCACCGCGCGCGGTATCGCGGTTTTCCGGTGCGGCGAAGCGTTCACGGCCGCGGGCATCACGGAAGCGCTGCTGCCAGCTGCCGCATCGCTGTGCTTCGGGAAGTTCCTCGCAGCGGTCGCGTACGACTTCGCAGCCGGCCGCGTTCATCGGCGTGACCCCGCCCAGGCCCTGCACCGTCATCGGTTCGCAGCGACCAGGTGATGCCTCGTACTCGTGCAGATAACCACCGCCCTGTCCGTCGGTGCACTGGAAGATCGGGGGAAGCGGCGGCTTCGGTGGACCGTTGCCTGCTTCGGCACGGGCATCGGCATCACGGCGCAGGGTCGCACTGTCGAGAATCTGGTTGGCACCTTCGCGTTCAACCATTCCCGCTTCCATGATGGTGCGTCCTTCGTCCGCGCGTCGTGGTTTCGCTGGGGCCGCAGGGGCAACGGCCGGTCCGGCCGGCACCGGCGCGGGTGTTTCGACGGGGGTGGGTGCAGGTTCCGCAGCCACAGGTGCAGCGGCAGCCGGCTGCGGGTTGGCCGGGCCGGGCACGCGCAGCACCTGCTGCCTGCTGCCGGTGGGGCACGGCGTGCGCTGCAGGGTAGGGACGTCACTACTGCTGGAGGTACAGCGGTAGATCACGCCCTCTTCGGCCAACGCGCTTCCGGGCAGCAGCGCCAGAAGCAACCAGATCAGTCTGTTCATGCTCACAGCGTACAGGCTGCGCTCAACGCTGGCAGTCGCGTGACAGGCGCGCGTCGATGCCACGCTGTTCGTTGCTGATGGCGGTGCGCTCGCTCTGCAAAGCGCTGTTGTAGCGACGGTCCAGTTCCCAGCGGCGGTCGCGCAGGCGCGCACAGACCTCCTGTGGCGGCAGCGCGTGGCAGCTGTCGCGCACCAGCACGCTGCCGGCCGGGACCTGCACGCCTACGCCGACGGCGGGCGGCCGGTAACCTGCACCCTCGCCGACGGGCGGACCGATCGGTGTGCCGATGGCCGGGCGCGGCCCCGGGTACGATGGGCCCCGATGCCCGTGTGGCAGCCAGACGCTGGTCCACAACGGCACCCAACGCGGATTGCCCTCGTTGCTGTCGCTGGTATAGCGCTGGCCATCGTCGCGCACGCATTCGTACAGCGGCTGTGGCGGCTGGATGTAGACGTGGCGGACCTCGCGGTCACGCATCACCGGAGATTCGTCCGGCGGTGCGGGGGCCGCATCGCTGCGCACCACCTGCGGCGCTGGATCGCGCGGGCGCTGCAGGTCGCGGACTTCCTGGCGGCCGCTGTTGCAGGGCCTGTCCTGCAGGGCCACGCCGCCGTTGCTGGCGACGCAGCGGTAGACCCGCACGTCCTCGGCCGCCGGTGCCGTCGATGGCAGCAGCAGGCACAGGCCCAAAGCGGTGCGCAGCAGGTTCATGACGGCAGGGTGCGCGATTGTCCGGGGCAGCGCAATCGGCCGCTCAGGAGCGCAGCACGTTGCCGCTGAGCGCGTCGCGGATCGGGGTGGGCTGGGCCAGGCCGCCGGTTTCGCCATCCAGGATGCCATCAAGCAGGCGCAGCAGGCGTGGATCCAGTTCTTCGCGGCGGCGCGCCGGTGGTTCGCCGGCCAGGTTGGCGCTGGTGGAGACCAGCGGGCCTCCCCAGGCACGGCAGAGTTCGGCCACCAGCGGGTGGGCGCTGATGCGCACGGCGATGCCGCTGTGCTCCCCGGTGACCCACGGCTGGGCACGGGGTCCGGCCGGCAGGATCCAGGTGTTGGCGCCGGGCCAGCTGGCCAGCACCGCGCGCTGGCGTGCGTCCGGCAGGGCCTGCAGGCGCACCCAGCCTTCCAGCTGCGCCAGATCGGCCGCGACCAGAATCATGCCTTTTTCGATCGGGCGCTGTTTCAGTCGCAGCACCATGTGCACCGCCGCCTCGTGCGAAGGGTCACAGCCCAGGCCCCAGACCGCTTCGGTCGGGTAGGCGATCACGCCGCCCGCGCGGAGCGTGGCGACAGCAGAGTCCAGGGTGAGTTCTTTCATGGCGGCGACCGGCCCGGCGTGGGCCTTCATTATCCCCCTGCTGCGTGCAGAAGGGGTGGACCCTGGCACCCGGTAGTGCCGGCCGCTGGCCGGCATCTGATGCTTCTGGGGCTGCCGGCCAGCGGCCGGCACTACCCCTCATCCACGCATGGCGTGGATCTACTTCTTTGCGGCGGCCTTCTTCGCCGGAGCCTTCTTCGCGGTGGCCTTCTTCACTGCTTTCTTGGCCGCGGCCTTCTTGGCAGGCGCTTTCTTTGCAGCGGCCTTCTTCGGCGCCGCTTCCTTCTTCACTGCCGCCTTCTTGGCCGGGGCTTTCTTCGCGGCGGCCTTCTTGGCACCGAAGCCCTTGCGCACCGGCTTGCCGGTTTCTTCCATCAACTGCTGCACTTCAGCCAGGGTCAGCGACGCCGGTTCGCGATCCTTGGGGATCTTGCCGTTCATCCTGCCGTCGCTGATGTACGGGCCGAAGCGGCCGTTCAACACCTGGATGTCGCTGCCCTCGAACTCCTTGATGATCCGGTTGCGCGCGATCTCTTCCTTCTCTTCGATCAGGAACACGGCGCGCGCCAGGTCGATGGTGTACGGGTCGTCCTCCTTCTTCAGCGAGGCATAGGTGCTGCCGCGCTTGGCGAACGGGCCGAAGCGGCCGATGCCGACGCTGACCGGCTCGCCGTTGTCCTCGCCCAGTGCGCGCGGCATCAGGAACAGCTCCAGCGCGTCTTCCAGGGAAATGGTGTGCATCGACTGGCCAGGGCGCAGCGAAGCGAACTTCGGCTTCTCCTCGGCATCTTCGGCGGTGCTGCCGATGGCGGCATAAGGCCCGAAACGGCCCAACCGCACGCTGACCGGCTTGCCGGTCTTGGGGTCGGTGCCGAGCTCGCGCGCGCCACTGGCCTCCGCGCGGTCGACCGATTCCTTCTTGTCTTCGACCAGTTCCTTGAACGGTTCCCAGAAGCGCGACATCAGCGGGATCCAGTCTTCTTCGCCACGCGAGACGGCATCGAGCTCGTCTTCAAGCTTGGCGGTGAAGTCGTAATCCACGTACTGGGTGAAGTGGCTGGACAGGAACTTGGACACCGCGCGGCCCACATCGGACGGGCGGAAGCTGCGCCCTTCCATTTCCACGTACTTGCGGAACAACAGGGTCTGGATGATCGAGGCGTAGGTCGAGGGACGGCCGATGCCGTACTCTTCCAGCGCCTTCACCAGCGCCGCTTCGGTGTAGCGCGGCGGCGGCTGGGTGAAATGCTGTTCGGCCTGGATGCGTTCCAGCGGCACGCGGTCGCCGGGCTTCATCGCCGGCAGCTTGCGGCCTTCGTCCTCGTCCTCGGCACTCTTGTTGTCCTTGCCTTCCTCGTACACGGCCAGGAAGCCGGGCACGACCACGGTGGTGCCGCTGGCACGGAACACGTGTTCGCTGCCGGCCGACAGGTCGACGCTGACCGTGTTGAGCGTGGCCGGAATCATCTGGCAGGCCACTGCACGCTTCCAGATCAGCTCGTACAGGCGGCGCTCGTCGTCGGTGAGGAAGCGTGCGACCTGGGCCGGGGTGCGCAGGGCCGAGGTCGGGCGTACCGCTTCGTGCGCTTCCTGGGCGTTCTTCGACTTGGTCTGGTAGGTGTTGGGCTGGTCGGGCAGCGAGGCGATGCCGTAGTCACGGGCGATCACGTCGCGGATCTCGGCCAGCGCATCCTGCGACAGGTTCACCGAGTCGGTACGCATGTACGAGATCAGGCCGACGGTGCCTTCGTCACCAATCGCCACGCCTTCATACAGCTTCTGCGCCACCTGCATGGTCTTGCGGGTGGTGAAGCCGAGCTTGCGCGAGGCTTCCTGCTGCAGGGTGGAGGTGGTGAACGGCGGCGCCGGGCGGCGCTTGCGCTCCTTGCTGGCCACGTCGGTGACGTGCAGCGAGCCCTGCGCGGCCTGCTGGATGCGCATCCGCGCCGCTTCAGCGGTGTCGCCATCGGTGATGGTGAACTGCTCGAACTTCTGCCCGTCCAGCTTGATCAGCTTGGCGTTGAAGTGCTGCGACGGGTGCGCGCACTCGGCGGCGATCGACCAGTACTCGCGGGCGATGAAGGCTTCGATCTCTTCCTCGCGCTCGACGATCATGCGCAGCGCCGGGCTCTGCACGCGGCCGGCGGACAGGCCGCGCTGGACCTTGCGCCACAGCACCGGCGACAGGTTGAACCCGACCAGGTAATCCAGCGCGCGGCGCGCCTGCTGGGCATCGACCAGGTCGCTGGCGATCGCGCGCGGCTGGCTGATGGCTTCCTTGATGGCGCGCGGGGTGATCTCGGTGAACACCACGCGCTGCATCGGCTTGTCCTTGACCAGCCCGCGTTCCTTCAGGATCTCGGCGATATGCCAGCTGATCGCTTCACCCTCGCGATCCGGGTCGGTCGCCAGCAGGATGTCGTCGGCGCCCTTGGCGGCCTTGGCGATCGCATCGACGTGCTTCTCGTTCTTGTCGATCACGTCATAGTGCATGGCGAACCCGTTGTCCGGGTCGACCGCGCCTTCCTTCGGAATCAGGTCACGCACATGCCCATACGAGGCCAGGACGGTGTAGTCCTTGCCGAGGTATTTGTTGATCGTCTTGGCCTTGGCCGGCGATTCGACGATGAGCAGGTGCTTGGGCATGGCAGCAGGGTCTGTGGGGCGAACCGTGGGGAAGGGGCCGCTAGGGTGGAGCAAATGGCCGCATTAGTGAAGCGGCCACGCGCAAATCCATAAACTGAACGCCCGGTAATGTGCCGGGCGTTCAGGTTTCACCTTATTAGAGGAATCACGCCCGGCCAGCCCGTGTCAAGCAGCCAGCCGTGAGGATGGCCGTTCAGGAGGCCATCTTGGCGATGAAGCCGACCGCGAACACCAGCAGCGCCAGGCCCACCAGCGACAGTACTGCGGTCAACACCAGTACCAGCACGGTGACGGTGCCCAGCTCGCGGCGCTGCAGGTGGGGCTGGTCGGTGTAGGCCCAGCGGTCGACCACCAGAGTGTCGCAGATCATGTCGTGCAGGCCCTGCTTGCGCTCGGTGAAGGCCGCCATCAGGAAGCCGATGCCGAGGGTGAAGCTGCTCAGCAGCATGGCCCAGTAACGACCGAACGCGCGGGCCTTGGTCAGGCGCTCGCCGTTGCCGCGAACGACCTTGATGCCGACCGCCATCTTGCCCAGCGTGGCGCCGCCCTTCGAGGCATGGAACCAGGTGTAGTACGCCATGCCGATGCAGAGGTTGATCAGGGCACTGGCCAGCTGGGCCACGATCTCGATGGCCGATTCGCCACTGCCCACCGCGCCCATGCTGGCGCCCAGGATCGCACCGAGGATGGCCCCGATGATGCTGCCGGGGATGACCAGCACGAAGTAGTCGATCATGTAGGCCGCCACGCGCTTCCAGAAGCCTGCGTAGACCACTTCACCGCCAACCACAGGCTGTGCGTGGCCACCGCTGCCGACGGCGGCTGGAGCGCTGTATGGCGAGCTGCTGAGCGCGCCGGTGCCGGGCAGCGGTGCGGTGCCGCTGTCGATGGCGGCATAGTCGCTGCGCAGGTCGAACCCGCCGCTGCTGGTGGCCGTACTGGCATCGGCCAGCGTCTGCAGGCCGAGCTCGTCGACCACCTGGCGCAGTGCAGCCCACTGGGCCATGCCCTCGCGCCAGACCAGGGTGTCCAGGTTCAACTGGCCGCGCTGGAAGCGCTGGCGGATCTCCTGGACCGGCAGCGGGCCCTGGCGTTGCTGTCCTTCGGCGTAGTACCACTCAGTCATTGCATGTTCCCTGTTGAATCATCCTTGGAGGTGCTGGCGTGCGCGTGGCTCAGCCGCGGCACGTCGGCGGCAGGTACTTGTCGTTGCTTTCGCCACTGCATTCCCAGCGGCCGCTGTCGCGATCGTATTCCAGCCACAGCAGGTCGCCGTCGATGCCCTTGCCTGGTACCGCCAGCGTTGCTTCGATACCGCAGTGACCGTTGTTGAAGCGGCCGATGTTCACCGCCGACAGGCCCGCGTTGGCGAAGTCGCCCGGGGCCGAGAAGCCGGCGTCATTGGCACCCGGGCAGCGGCCTTCGTCATCGGCGAAATGCTGCACCTGGTCCTTCAGCGGCTGCAGCGCGGCCACGGCGCCGGCGACTTTGCTGCGCACGGTGTAGTCGTTGTAGGCCGGCAGCGCGATGGCGGCCAGGATGGCCACGATCGGGACCAGTACCAGCAACAGGGCACCACCGATGATGGCGGTCAGCGCACAGCCGGACAGCTTCTTTTTCGGTGCCGGCAGGACGGTGGCCGATGCACTGGCGGCGTAGGGCGTGGACGCCGGCAGTACCGGCGGCTGCGGCGGAGGCGGTGCGACGGGTTCCGGTTCCGGTTCGGGTTCGACCGGCGGTACGGCGGCGTCCAGCGCCGGCACGATCAGGCCGAGTTCGTCCACGACGGTGCGCAACGGCTGCCATTGCGGCAGTCCGTCGCGCCACACCAGGGTGTCCAGGGTGATCTGGTTGTTGCGGAACAGCTCGACCAATTGTTCCGCCGGCAGCGGACCTTGCTGCCGGTTGCCTTCTGCATGGAACCACTCGCTCACGGGGACGCTCCTGAATGCGCTATGCCCCCAAGTGTACGGTCAGTGCAGGGGTTCTGGCTCGTCCATGAACATCTGCGTCTCCATCCAGGCATAGGCCGCTTCGGAGCCAGGCTGGTTGAACAGCACCATCAGTACGACCCATTTCAGGTCGTCCAGGTCCAGTTCGTCCTGGTCCAGGGCCATCGCCCGGTCCAGCACCAGTTCGCGCTGGTCGGCGTCGAGGATGCCGTGCTGTTCCAGGTACAGCAGGAAGCCGCGGCATTCCACGTCCAGCTTGTCCAGCTCGGGGCCGTGGTAGACGCGCACGGGGCCGTCGACCCGTGCCTGGGCCACGCTCGGCCGCTGCGCGGCCAGGGCGTCGAGCCAGTCGAACGCCTTGTTGATCTCGGTTGGGCTGAAACCGGCCTGGATCAGGCCGTTCTGGAGCGAATCGCGGTCACGGATCAGGTCCGCGTCTTCGCTGAAATAGTGTTCAAACAGGTACAGCAGTACGTCCAGGATGCTCTCTTTCATTGCCCCTCGGCCTGCGTCGCGCGACGCTGTGGAGGTGAAGAAACTAGGGAGTTCGACAGTAGCGGCCGTGTACGCACACCACGATTCCCGCCAGTTCCATGGCCAGCAGCATGGAGGACACCTGGGGCGCCGTCAATCCACAGCGTGTGATCAGTGAATCCATACTGCTTGGGTCGTGGTCCAGGGCCCGCCACAAACACTGGTAGTCAGGGTCGTCGGCCCAGCGCGCCGGCAGGAGCGCCGGCGGTGCCTGTTCAGTGGGGGTGCCCAGCCGTGATTGCAAGCCCGGCAGCTGCTGGCGAAGGGCAGGGGCCAGCAGTTCCAGCACTTCCTCGGGGCGCTCGACCAGTGCGGCCCCTTCACGGATCAGCCGGTGGCAGCCCGCTGCGCGTGGGTTGAGTACCGAGCCGGGCAGGGCACAGACTTCACGGCCCGCCTCGGCAGCCAGCCGTGCGGTGATCAGGGCGCCGGAGCGTTGCGCGGCCTCGACCACCACCGTCGCCAGCGCCAGCCCGGCCACCAGGCGGTTGCGCGCGGGGAAGTGGCCCGGGCGTGCCGGTGTGCCGGGCAGGTACTCGCTGAGCACCGCGCCCTCGGCGGCGATCCGCCCCTGCAACCGTTGGTGGCTGTCCGGATAGGCCCGATCAGGGCCGGTTCCGATCACCGCCACGGTGCAGCCGCCTGCCTCCAGTGTGGCCAGGTGGGCGGCCGCGTCGATGCCGGCCGCCAGGCCACTGGTTACGGCCAGTCCGGCCTCGACGAAGCAGCCGGCAAAGCGCGCGGCCAGCGCGCGTCCTCCCGGGGTTGGCGAGCGGCTGCCGACCAGCGCCACCGAGGGGCGCCAGGCCAGGCTCGGATCGCCCGCCACGAACAGCGCCAGTGGCGGGTTCGGGACGTCCAGCAGGGGCGGCGGAAAGGCCGCATCGGCGAAGGACAGCAGATGGTGGTCGTCGTCTTCCAGCCAGTGCCGTGCCACGGTCCAGGCGCGGGCGTCGGGGTGTTCCAGTGCAGCGCACTGCTCTGGCGTGCAACCGTGCGCGCGCCAGTTCGCGGCGCCCTGCGCGATCGCGGTCTCCGCGCTGCCCGCGGCCTGCAGCAGGGTCCGCCGTGGCGCCAGCGCGCCGCCTGCCATCACCAGGCGCAGCAGCGCCTCATCAGCTTGCTTGGTCATTCCCCACTATCGAGCGCATGCAACAAAGGCGCCCTAGGGCGCCTTCGCATGTGGCTGTCAGACTTTGCCGGAGACCGCCCCTGTAGAGTCGACTGTCACTCGACTACCGCGCGCAGCGCGGGCGCTTTCGGGGCGGTGAAGAGCAGTCGACTGTCAGTCGACTACCGCGCGTCCGGGTGCAGCGCGTTGTACCCCACGCGCACCGGCTTCACGCCCTGCATCACCAGCGCGTAGCTGACATTGTCGAAGGTGCGGAACACCATGGCATGCGCCGCGTACTCGTCCGGCAGCGAGACCCGGCCGGCGCCGGTGCTGAGCGAATCGTCCGTGCGCGACGAGTTCGGGTACTTCATGCGGTGCGCCACATGGCGGCCCGGGCGCCACAGCGAGAACACGGTTCCATTGTCCACGCCCTGCGTGCGACCAGCCGAGATCGCGATCACGTCGCGGGGGCCGCCGGCGGTGAACATGTCGGTGACGGCCAGCACGCGTACGTCGACGCCCTCGACGCCTGCGGCGGGGACATGGGGCACGAACTGCAGGTCGTACGGCCTGGCCTCGATCGGCACCAGGCGGTCGCCGGCACGCACCTCGCGGCCGCCTTCGTTCTTGTCCAGTACCAGGGTGGACGCCTCGACCTTGCCTCCGGCGACATGGGTGATGGTGCCGGTGGCGACCTGGGCCAGCTCATAGCCGAGCACGCCGCGGCGGTGGTTGGGTGCGCTGTAGGCGCGCCACAGGTTGCCGCTGCCCGGGGTGACGTCGCCGTTGGCGGTCAGGTCCTCGGTCGGCTTGGGCTGGGCGTAGCGCACGGTCGGGCGGACAACCGCCCAGCGCTGGCCCACCTGGGCGTCGGCCAGGCGCACATAGACGGCGTGGCCGCTGGTGGCGCGCAGGCGTTCCTCTTCCAGGCCGGCCACGTAGGGCAGCTGCTCGATGCTGTCGACTACGCTCAGCTGCTTCAGGAACGGCTCGACCTGGGCCAGCGGAATGGCGTCGATCGGGGCCTCCTGGCGCGGGCCGGGCCGGGCCGCCACGGTCACCCGGTCCAGGTAGGCCAGGCTCAGGACGTCACCGGGATAGATCAGGTGCGGATTGGCGATCTGCGGATTGGCCTGCCAGATCTCCGGCCACAGCCACGGCTTCTGCAGGAAACGTGCGGCGATATCCCACAACGTATCCCCTTTTCGGACCACATAGGTGTCCGGGTGCCCGCCATTCACTTCCACGGCGGTAGCATAGGCAGCCACGGTCAGCATCGCCGCGGCGACGACCGTACGAAAACGAAGCAACATAGGTGTGAAGCCCTGATTCCCCAACAGGTCCGCGCACTATAGTCCAGAAACCGGGGCGCAAGGCAAGCGTTGGAGCTAGAATCTGCGACGTATGCCGGCGTGCCGGCCCCCTATCCGGAAACAGCCATGGCCCTTCTCCCCATTCTCGAGTTCCCCGATCCGCGCCTGCGTACCAAGGCCGCGTTGATCGAAGCTGCCGAAGTCACCACGCCGGCCTTCCAGGAACTGATCGACAACATGTTCCTGACCATGTACGACGCCCCGGGCATCGGCCTGGCCGCCACCCAGGTGGACGTGCACAAGCGCTTCATGGTCATCGACGTCAGCGAAGAAAAGAATGAACCGCATGTGTTCATCAATCCGGAAATCGTCGCCAAGGACGGGGGCCGGGTGTACCAGGAGGGCTGCCTGTCGGTTCCGGGCATCTTCGCCGACGTGACCCGTGCCGACACCATCACCGTGAAGTACCTGGATCGCAACGGCCAGGAACAGCAGATGGAGGCTGGTGACGTGCTGGCCACCTGCATCCAGCACGAGATGGATCACCTGGACGGCAAGCTGTTCATCGACTATCTGTCGCCGCTCAAGCGCGAGATGGTGCGCAAGAAGCTGGCCAAGCAGCGCAAGCACGTGGCGTGATCGCCAATCCGGGCCACCCTTCGGGTGGCCCGTGCCTGCGCGGCTCGCGCGGGCTCTACGGCGCCGGCCGACGGCGCCGTTTTCTTTCCTGCACGAATCCATCCTGCAAGTGGGGTAGCCATGAGGATTGTCTTTGCCGGTACGCCGGAATTCGCGGTGTCGTCGCTGCGCGCGGCTGCGCGCCACCATGAGGTCGTGGCCGTCTATACCCAGCCTGATCGCCCGGCCGGCCGAGGCCGTGGCCTGGCGCCTTCGCCGGTCAAGCTCGAAGCCGTGGCCCGTGGCATTCCGGTCTACCAGCCGGAGTCGCTGAAGGACGCGGCCGCCCAGCAGCAGTTGCGCGACCTGCAGCCGGACCTGATGGTGGTGGTGGCCTATGGCCTGATCCTGCCCAAGGCAGTACTGGCCATCCCGACCCATGGTTGCTGGAACGTGCATGCCTCGCTGCTGCCGCGCTGGCGCGGCGCTGCGCCGATCCAGCGTGCGATCCAGGCTGGTGACGCGAAGACCGGGGTGTGCCTGATGCAGATGGAGGCTGGCCTGGATACCGGCCCGGTGCTGCTGCACCAGGAGCTTCCGATCGCCGCTATCGATACCGGTGGCCAGCTGCACGACAAGCTGGCCGAGCTTGGTGCCCAGGTGTTGTCCGATGGCCTGGGCCTGCTGCGCGCGGGCATCAAGCCGATCGCGCGACCGCAGCCGGAACAGGGCGTGACGTACGCGCACAAGCTGGAGAAGGCCGAAGCCAGGCTGGACTGGGCGCAGGACGCCGACGCGCTGGCGCGTACCGTGCGCGCGTTCAATCCGTGGCCGATCGCCGAGGCAACGCTGGCTGGCGAACGCGTGCGCATCCATGGCGCGGTGGCACTGGAGGCAGACCACGGCCAGGCGCCGGGCACCGTGCTGGCCGCCGGCCGCGACGGCATCGACATTGCCTGTGGCCAGGGCGCGCTGCGCCTGCGCGTGCTGCAGCGTGAAGGCGGCAAGGCGATCACCGCTGCCGATTACCTCAACGCTCGCCGCGACCTGCGCGTGGGGGCATAAGCGGTGTCCAAGCAGAACGATTTCTCCGTCGCCAAGGCGGCACCGGGCGCGGCCACGCGCATGCTGGCCGCACGCGTGCTGGCACAGGTGTTCACCCGTGGCCGTTCGCTGAAGGCCGAACTGGCATGGGCGCTGCCGAAGCTGGCCGACAGCCGCGACCGCGCGCTGCTGGAAGCCCTGTGTTTCGCTGTGCTGCGCCGTCGCAGCACCTATGACGCGGCCTTGCAGGCCTGGATGCAGAAGCCGCTGTCGGCGCGCGATGCCGACCTGCGCACGCTGCTGATGGTCGGTTTCGCCCAGCTGGACGTGCTCGAACTGCCTGCGCACGCAGCGCTTTCGGCTACGGTCGATGCGGCGCGTGCGCTGGGCCGTGAGCGCCAGGCAGGCCTGGTCAACGCGATCCTGCGCCGCGCCCAGCGCGAGGGGTTCCCCGAGCAGCCTGCGCGCGACGCCTTCCCGGAATGGTTGGCTGATGCCATCGAACGCGACTGGCCGGCGCAGGCCGAAGCGATCTTCAGCGCCAGCCTGCAACCCGCGCCCTTGTGGCTGCGTGCCAACCGCCAGCACGGCGGTCGCGACAAGGCCCTGGCGACGCTGGCCGAGGCCGGCATTGCCGCTGAAGCCACTGCACTGTGCGCCGATGCGTTGCGCCTGGCGACCCCCGTTGCTGTGAACCAGCTGCCGGGCTTCGGCGATGGTGCACTGTCGGTGCAGGACCTGTCGGCGCAATGCGCGGCCGATGCGTTGGCACCCGCGACCGGTGCCCGCGTGCTGGATGCCTGCGCGGCACCCGGCGGCAAATCGGCGCATCTGCTGGAGCGTGATCCGAGCCTGCGCCTGCTGGCGCTGGATATCGACGCGCGCCGTCTGGCCCGGGCACGTGACACTTACACCCGCACCGGTGTGGGCGAGCATGTGCAGACCCTGGTCGCCGATGCCAGCGATCCCGGTTCGTGGTGGGACGGCGTGCCGTTCGACGCGATCCTGCTGGATGCGCCATGTTCGGCCACGGGCGTGATCCGCCGCCAGCCGGATGTGATGTTCCACCGTCGCGCCGAGGACGTCGATGCACTGGTGGGCGTGCAGGCGCGCCTGCTGGAAGCCTGCTGGTCGATGCTGCGCCCCGGCGGCGTGCTGCTGTACGCCACCTGCTCGATCCTGCGCGCCGAGAACATCGATCAGGTGCGTGCGTTCCTGAAGTGGCATCCGGACGCGGTGGCGCAGCCGCTGGGCGATGCGTTCGGCGTGGATTGCGAAGGCGTGGCACGCCAGCGACTGCCTGGTGACAACGATGCTGACGGTTTCTTCTACGCGCGTCTGATAAAAGCAGCCTGACCCCCGCTGCCGTTTCGAGTCCCATGCTGAAGACCCACGCGTCGCGCCAGACGTGGTTGTTCGTGGTGGTGGCCCTGCTGGTGCTGGGGGCCGGGCTCGGTCTCCGCGATCCGTGGCCCTCTGACGAACCACGCTTCGCGCTGGTGGCCAGGCAGATGGTCGACAGCGGTTACTGGTTGTTCCCGCATCGCGGTACCGAGCTGTATTCGGACAAGCCGCCGATGCTGATGTG
This sequence comes from Stenotrophomonas sp. YJH_SMC_58, assembly GCF_059369635.1. Taxonomy (NCBI): domain Bacteria; kingdom Pseudomonadati; phylum Pseudomonadota; class Gammaproteobacteria; order Lysobacterales; family Lysobacteraceae; genus Stenotrophomonas; species Stenotrophomonas sp. YJH_SMC_58. The sequence goes on along the minus strand of NZ_JCAFSW010000011.1, from coordinate 134,866 downwards.
GTGGCAGGCCTCGCTGTATGGCCTGGTTGGCCACTGGCGCGTGGCCTTCCTGCTGCCCTCGCTGCTGGCCGCATTGGGCACGCTGTGGTGCGTGGTCGATCTGGGGCGCCGGCTGTGGACGCGGCAGGTCGGGCTCTGCGCAGGGTGGGCACTGCTGTTCGCGCTGCAGTTCACCTTCCAGGCGAAAAAGGCGCAGATCGATCCGCTGCTGGTGCTGTTCATCACCCTGGCCAACTATGGCCTGCTGCGCCACCTGCTGCTGGGCCCGGCCTGGCGCTGGTGGTGGCTGGGCTGGTTCTTTGCCGGTATCGGGGTGATCACCAAGGGCGTGGGCATGCTGGCGCTGCTGATGATCGTGCCGGCGGCCATCGCTGCAGCCCTGCAGTGGCCCCGCGTTTCCCTGCACGCACGCGATGGCCGCTTCTGGCTGGCACCGCTGGCCTTCCTGCTGGCGATATCGCTGTGGCTGGCGCCGATGCTGCTGGCCGCGCTGGGCACCGGATCGGACGAGTACCGCGGCTACATCAACGACATCCTGGTGCGGCAGACGGCCCGCCGCTACACGCAGTCCTGGGACCATCACCAGCCGTGGTGGTACTTCTTCGGTGTCATGCCAACGATGTGGATACCCGCGTTCCTGGCGCTGCCATGGGCGATCCCGGCGTGGCGGCGGCGCCTGTGCCGCCGCGATCCACGCTACCTGCTGCCGCTGGCCTGGTGGTTGCTGGTCGTGCTGTTCTTCTCGATTCCCCAGGGCAAGCGTGATGTCTACATCCTGCCGGCGCTGCCGATGTTCTGCCTGGCGCTGGCGCCGCTGCTGCCCGGGCTGCTGAAGCGGCGCGATGTGCAGCGCGTGCTGGGAGGGTTTGCCGCGTTGCTGGCACTGGGATTGAGCCTGGTCGGGGCGCTCGCGTTGCTGGGTGATCCGCGCTTCGAGGTGAACCTTGCCCATGGACGCGGATTGCCGCCCGGCGCGACCGATGCACTGGCGTGGACGATCCTGGCGATGGGGCTCTGGGGTGGCTTGAGCCTGGTGGTGACCGGCTGGCGTCGAAGCCACCTGGCGCTGCTATCGACCCTGGCCGTGGCCTGGGTGCTCTACGGCCTGTTCGGCTACCCGTTGCTGAATGATTCAAGCTCTGCGCGTGGTCTGATGCGTGACGTCGGCGCGCGTCTCGGGCCAGGCGCGGAACTGGGGCTGGTGGCCTGGAAGGAACAGAATCTGCTGATGGCGGACCGCCGCGCGGCGACCTTTGGATTCGAGAACCGCTGGCATGAACAGCTGCAGGCGGCCGTGCGCTGGCAGCGGCTGGTTCCGCAGCACCGCTGGCTGCTGGTGAACGAAGATGCGATGCAGGCCTGCATTGACCGTGCGCAGGCCGAAATGGCGGGCATTTCCAATCGTCGCCGCTGGTGGCTGGTGCCTGCCGACGCGGTCGCCGGCACCTGCCGGCCGTCGGCGGCGGAACTCGAGCACGAGCGCCGCCTGCAGGGGCCCGGCCTTACCGATTGAGCGTTCGGGCAATGTGGCTCAGGTGCTGGCCAAGGCGGCGTGATAGCTGGCCAGGGTCGCCCCGGCGAAGGTCTGCAGGCCGAACTCACGCTCTGCATGGCGGCGGGCGGCCATGCCCATCGCCGACAGCGCCTGGCGTTGTTCATACATCGCCTGCACCTGTGCGGCGATGGCGGCCACGTTGCGGGTGGGCACGACCCAGCCGTCGACTCCCTGCTCGATGTTTTCCGGCAGCCCCGCGTAGTCGCTGACCAGCATCGGCCTGGCGCTGGCCATCATTTCGCGGCAGGCGAAGGAAATTGTTTCGATGTCGTTGGACAGCACGAAGCCGACGTCGCCGGCGGCGATCAGTGGGCGCGTATCGGCCAGCAGTCCGGTGAAGTGGACCTGCGTGGCGACATCGCCGAGGGCCTGCACCTGCGCGCGTTGCTGCGCGTTGGGCAGGTGACCTGCGACCGCCATGTGTACGTGCGGCCGGATCGCGTCGGGGAGCAGGGCAATGGCCTGCGCAAGGTCGATCCAGCCCTTGTAGTCATCGGTGCCGGCGTTGCTGACCAGCAGCAGCGCATCCGGGTCCTGCGTCCATTGCTGCCGCATTGCCTGGCCGGCGTCGGCCGGCAGCGGCGCGAAGCGGTCCAGGTCGACGCCGTTGCGGACCACATCGATCGGGCAGCGCCGGTACGGGCCCTGCTCCAGCAGGCGCCCGGTGTGTGCCGAAACCGCAATCACGCGGTCGGTGGCCCAGCGGGCCCTGAAGGCATTGCCAAGCGTACGGGTGGGCTTGCTGTTGTGCTTGGTCAGGATGATCGGCGGGCGGCGCATGCCGAGCAGTCCCTGCATCACGAAGCGGTGATCACGAGCACCGTTGACGTGGACCAGGTCGATGCCCTCGTCCCGCACCAGCCGGCGCAGCGCATGCTGTTCGGCCAGTTGTCGTGGCAAGGTCGGCAGGCCGCTGCCAAAGGCCATCGGCAGCGGGGTGGCGATTCCTTCCTCGGCCACCGTGCGCAGCAGGCGGCTGTCGGCGGGGGCTGCGACATGGAGCGTGTGCTGGCCATGCAGGGCGCGCGCCAGGGACACGATGTACGTGGTGTGGCCGCCACCGTCGCCATAGTGGAAGTTGGTGTACAGGATTTTCATGGGGGATCTTCAGGCAACGCGCGGCAAGTGTGACACAGCCGGCTCAGGGCCGTTCCACAGGGGCTGGAGGATCGGCCACCGCCTGGCCGTTGCCCAGCATCCACAGCATGATGGTCTTCTGCCGTACGTAGTTGGCACGCACATAGGCATAGACCAGGCCGTGCCAGCCGTCGCGGAAACCGCCGCGGAACAGGAAGCCACGCCAGAACCGCCAGGCCGGCGCCAGCACCAGCTTGCCCAGCGTGGCGCGCTTGCCACGCGCGAACTCGTGCTCGGCCATCATCCGCGCATACTTCTCGGTCTTGGCCAGCTGCTGCTGCAACGATCGATAGGGATAGTGGATGAGATCGCCGCGCAGGGTGCCGACGCTGCCATCGACGCTGGCCGCCTCGTGGATCTCGCGCTTGCCGCGCCAGCCACCCTGGCGACGGTCGAACAGGCGCATCACCCGGTCCGGGTAGGCATTGCCGTGGCGCAGGAACCTGCCAAAGTATTCGGACAGGCGGGCGAAGCGGTAGCCGGCGTGGCCGGCGAAGCCGCCGTCACGGGCCTGTTCGATGGCCGCACGCAGCTCGGGGCTGATGCGCTCGTCGGCATCCAGGCACAGTACCCAGTCGTGGCTGGCCTGCTCGACGCAGAACGCCTTCTGGCTGCGGAAGCCCTCGAACCGACGCTGCAGCACGCGGGCACCGGCAGCCTCGGCGATGGCCACGGTCGCATCGGTGGACTGCGAGTCCACCACCACGATCTCATCGCAGAAGGCCAGCGAGGCCAGGCAGTCGCCGATGCGCCCGGCCTCGTTGAACGCGATAATGCACGCCGAGATGCGAGGCCGTTCGATGGGAGCGGTCGTGGAGGACATGATGGCCGGGTACCTGTTGTTTGCGACGGAGCGCTATGCGCTGCCTATTCTCGCCCCGTTGGCGCAGGCGTTGCACGCGTCCGGGCAGGAGGTTGCGGCCTGGTTCGAAGGCGGCGCGGCCGGCAGCAGCCTGCCGGGGGTGGCCAACGTCGGCCTGAAGCAGGCCCTGGCAATGCGCCCGCGGGCGGTGTTCAGCGCGGCCAACTGGGTGCCGACCTTCCTTTCGGGGGCCAAGGTGCAGCTGTTCCATGGCTTCAACGTGGAAAAGCGCGACAGCGCGCGCGGCCACTTCCGGGTGCGCGGCATGTTCGACCTGTACTGCACGCAGGGGCCGGCCACCACCACACCGTTCCGCGAGATCGCGGCCCAGCAGGGCCACTTCGCGGTGGCCGAGACCGGCTGGCCGAAGCTGGACCCGCTGTTCCGCGATGACGGTGGCGAGAGCGCCGCACTGCGCGCGCCGGCCGGCGATCGCCCGGTGATCCTGTTTGGTTCCACCTTCACCGAGCGGCTGAGTGCGGCACCGCACCTGCATGCGCAGATCGCCGCCGATATCGCTGCCGGTGGGCGCTACTGGCTGCTGACCCTGCATCCCAAATGTCCGCCGGAACTGTTCGAGCGCTATCGCGCGCTGGCCGGTGCCAATGCCCGCTTCATCGAGCCGGAGCAGGTGATGGCCGCGCAGCGCGCCGCCGATGTGCTGGTGTCGGACACCTCGTCGATCGTTTCGGAGTTCATCGTCCAGCACAAGCCGGTGGTGACCTTCCGCAACCGCGTGCCGAAGCCGCACATGATTGATTTCGACGACCCGGCACAGCTGCCGGCGATGCTGCAGCACGCGCTGCATCCGGACGCCGCGCTGCAGGCGGAAATCGTGCGTTACGCCGATGCCATCCATCCGTACCGCGACGGCCTGTCCAGCGAGCGGGTAATCGCGGCCACCGAGGATTTCCTGTCCGGTGAAATGGGTGCGCTGCGCCGCAAGCCTCTCGGCAGCTGGGTGCGCGATCTGCAGATCCGAAGGGACCTGGGCTATTGGGGCCCCTCGCAGCGATGATGCCTCGCTGGCCCTGCTCGCGGTAGTGCCGGCCGCTGGCCGGCAAACTGGGGGATGTGCAGTTGCCGGCCAGCGGCCGGCACTACCTGATTCAGGCCGGGATCCGACCCCGCATCACCAGCGCAGTTTGCGCCGCGCCAGCGCGGCCGCCAGTTGATCCATCGCCTGCTGTGCCTGTGCCTGAGGCAGATGGTGCAGGGTGAGTGCCACGTCGCCATGCGCACCGGCGGTATCCAGTTGCAGGCTGCTGGTGCCCAGCACCTTGTCCAGCGGTGAACGCTGCAGGCGCAGGCCCTGCACCTTGTCCAGCTCGGCCCAGCGCCACCAGCGTTTCCACCAGCCGCCGCGCACGGCCACATAGTGCTCGTCCAGATACCAGCCCATGCGTGCCATCTGCCGGTGTGCGACCAACAACGCGACCGGCAGCCAGGCCAGCACGACCAGGCCCCACGTGCCCCAGCGCCAGTACGCGGTGGCGGCCAGCAGCGGCACCAGCAGCAGCGCGCCCAGGCACAGCCGCCACCAGCCACGCTGCGGGATGGACTGCCATTGCGCCGGTGGCCAGTGCAGCTGGGGGAGCAGGTGCTGCACCAGTTGCGTGCAATGCTCGCGGGTTGCCAGCGGCGCCAGTTCGCGCAGGGCGCGGTCCTCATCACGCGAAGGGCCACCGGCGGCACTGTCGATGCGCAGCTGGCGCAGCCCGAACCAGCGCTGCAGGGTGCCTTCGCGCAGCGTCCAGGCCTGGATACGGCGACGTGCCACGCTGCTGCGGGTGCGGCTGAGCATCCCGGCCGACACCGTCAGGCGGCGGTCCTGCTCGACGAGGGTGAAGCCGTGGTAACGCAACAGGGTCAGCACCACCGACAGCACGCGCAGCGCCAGCCAGCCCAGCAGCAGGGCCGCCGCCGCCAGCAGCAACGCGCCGGTCACGCCGGGATGCAGGTGGCTGGCATAGCCGAAGGCCTCGCGGCCGCCGCGCTGGATGGCATCGTCCATCACCGGCCGTGGCACGGTCTGGAACAGGACGCCGAACGCGGCCACCGCCAGCGCCCAACCGCGGTTGGAGAGCAGGCCCATGCGCACCACGTCCCAGCTGGACAGTCGCAGCAGTACGCGTTCGCTGTCGACGTCGGCAATGGGCGGTGCATCGACGGCGTCGTTGGCCTGCGGCGTCTGTCCGCGTTGGCGGACCAGCCGTTCCAGCGCCAGTGCCTGGTCCAGCTTCAGTACCCGCATCTCCGCTTCAGGGCGCACACCGCCGGCCGATTCCAGGCGCAGCTCGGCCACGCCGAACAGGCGGTGCAGCGGGTTCTGCCGCACTTCCACGTTGTGGATGCGGGCGAACGGGATCTCGCGGCGGTTGCGCGCCAACAGGCCACTGCGCACGGTGATCGCATCGCTGCCGATGCGGTAGCGGTAGCTGAGGTACTGCATCACCGACACCAGGACCAGGGCGGCAATTGCCGTCAGCGGAATCAGCTGCGCCCACATCGGATCGCGGTCGCCGCGCTGGCCGAACACCAGCAGCGCGACCAGTGGCAGGAAGTAGTGGCGCAGCTGCATCAGCAGCACGAACAGCCACGACCACGAGTGCAGGCGGTGGTCCTCGGTACCGGCGGGCAGCGGTGCAGGCAGGGGCGGCGGCAGGCTCACAGGGCGTCGGCGTCCTGGTCGAGCTGGTGGGACAGGGTGTCGCGCAGGCGCTCGGCGTCGGCCTGGTCCAGACCGCTCACGGTCACCGCGCTCATGCGGGTGCCGGCGGTGTGCACGATCAGCGTGGCCAGGCCGGCACGGCGCTCCAGCGGGCCCCGGCGCAGATCGAGATGCTGCACCCGCGAGAGCGGGATGCGCGTCTCCAGCTGCCACATGAGGTCGCGGCGCAGGCCCAGGCCCTGTGCGTCCAGCCGCCAACGGGTGCGGACCAGGCGTCGACGGCCCAGCCACCCACCAAAAGCCACACCCATCAGCAGCCCGGCTGCAGCGGTCCACAGGCCACCGGGCAGATCGAAGAACCACGCCGCTGCCGCCAGTGGCAGGCCCGGGACGAACAGGCCGCCAAAGGCACCTTCCAGTGCGGCCAGGCGGGCTGCACGTTGCGGCAGTGACTGCCAGTCGGTGGCGGGTGGTGCGGGAATCGTGGCGTCGGTCACGCGGGCTCCGTCAGGCAGCAGGGCGGGCGGTAGCGGCCGTGGCCGCACCGCGCAGACGGTAGCAGGTCGGCTGCGTTACTGGGCAGCCTGGATCAGCGCATCGACATCCAGCAGGTGGCCGGCACGGTCGGCCTTGGTGCGCAGGTAGTTCTCGTTCTCGGCAGTGATCTCGCCGGTGACCGGAATGCAGTCCAGCACTTCGATGCCGGCATTGCGCAGGCGCTGTGCCTTGGTCGGGTTGTTGCTGAGCAGCGCCACGCGCGAAATGCCCAGGCCACGCAGCATCGCCACCGCGCTGCCGTAGCGCCGCTCGTCGGCACCGAAGCCCAGCTGCGCATCGGCGTCGATGGTATCCAGGCCGTCGTGCTGATAGCCATAGGCGCGCATCTTGGCGGCGATGCCGGTGCCGCGGCCTTCCTGGTCCAGGTACAGCAGCACGCCACCGCCCAGGTCCTTCAGCTTGCGCAGGCCACGCCGCAGCTGGTCGCCGCAGTCGCACTTGAGTGAACCGAACAGATCGCCGGTCAGGCACGAAGAATGCACGCGTACCGGCACCACTGCCGACAGGTCCGGCTCGCCGACGATGATCGCGACCTGGTCGCGCTGCGCCACGCCGCCGCGGAAGACTGCAAAGGTGGTCATGCCGACGTCGCGCAGCGGAACCGGCGAACGCGCCACCAGTTCGTAGTCGTGGGCCGCATGTGCTGCGCCTTCGGCCAGGTCGCACAGGGCCACCTCGGCCGCACCGTCGAAAGTGTGGTCATCGACGTCCAGGCGCACCGCGACCATCGCTGGCAGCAGCAGACCCAGGCGGGCAAGCTCCACCGCGCCGGCATCGAAGGCGTCGCCGGCGCTCCAGCTTTCGGGCATCGGCCCGGGTTCGCGCAGGTAGCCCAGCGAGGGCAGGGCCTCGAAGGCCACGCCGCTCAGCGGCAGGCGCGCGCCCTGTGGTGCCTCCACGCCGAGCACGCGGGCGCGGGTGGCGGTCAGGAACAGGTAATGGCGCTCGCGGGCGGCAGCGGCGAAGGCGGCGAAGCTGCTGGTCGTGGCGCTGTCCAGCGCGATCACCGCCAGGCGCTGGCCCTGGCCATCGTGGAGCAGCACCGGACGACCGGCGCGCAGTTCGGCCACCGCGCGTTCGCAGCGGATCGCGGCCGGATCGCCGAACAGGGAAGAAGCAGCAGGCATGGCAGGACCGGGGGAGGCGGACATCGCAGTCTCTATGGGGGCGCCGGCGTCGTATTCAACGTGGTGCGGCCAGTGGTCGCAGGCGGCCGTCAGTGGGGGTGTTCCTCAGTTGCGTACGGGTCTTCCTCGCTACTGCCCGGTGGCCGCAGCGTATAGCGCTTATAGGTCCACTGGTACTGCGCCGGGTCGCGGCGGGCGATGCGTTCGATGCCGGCGTTGAGGGCAGTGGCCGCCACCAGCGGGTCCGGATCGGCCACCGCCGGGTCGGTCGGCTCGATGTGCAGGGCGAACTCCATGTCCGGCCCGATGCGTTCGCACCAGCCATAGAGCACGGTGGCACCCGTGCGTTCGGCCAGCCGGTTGACCAGGGTCATGGTCAGCGCCTGCACGCCGAAGAACGGCACGAACACGCCGTCGCCGGCCTTGGGCTGCTGGTCGGGCAGGATGCCGGTGGCGCCGCCGTCCTTGAGCACCTTGAACAGCTGGCGCACGGCCGGCCCTTCGGCGCGCACCTGCTGTACGTTCTGGCCGCCGCGCACCAGCTGCAGGAAGGCATCGCTGGCCTCGTCCTCCGGCGGCTTGTAGACGATGGCGATCTGCCCGCGCGAGGCCAGCCACTGGTTCAGCAGCTCCCAGTTGCCGAAGTGCGGCGCGGCCACGATCACGCCCTTGCCGCTGGCCAGGGCGGCGTCGTACAGGGCCTCGCCATGGCGCTGCTTCAGGTGCAGGCGCAGGTTGTCGGCCGGCGCCTGGCTCCACAGCCGCAGGGTTTCGATGGCCTGCAGCGCGGTGGAGCGCAGCAGATCACGGTGCAGGCGGTCGCGCGCGGCGCCATCCAGCTCCGGGTAGGCCAGTTCCAGGTTGCGCCGGGTGACGCGGCTCTCACGGGCATCGAGGGCGATCCACGCCCACGCCAGGGCGCGCGCGAACGCCCGCAGCAGCGGCCAGGGCAGGCGGGCGAACAGGGTGGTGGCGCGGTAGACCAGCCGGGCTTTGCGTTGCGGATTCATCGGCGCCAGTTTAGCCAAGGGCGCTGCTATCGTGGCCGGCCCTGTTCATTGGAAGCCCACGATGCTCGTCCTGATCCAGCGTGTCAGCCAGGCTGCCGTCCATGTCGACGATGAGGCCGTGGGGCAGATCGGCCCTGGCCTGTTGGCCCTGGTCGGCATGGAGCCGGGCGATACCGAGGCCCAGTTGCGGCGGATGGCCGAGCGCCTGCTGGGCTACCGGGTATTCGCCGACGAGGCCGGGAAGATGAACCGCTCGCTGCGCGATACGGGCGGCGGCCTGCTGCTGGTCAGCCAGTTCACCCTGGCCGCCGACACCCGTTCGGGCATGCGGCCGAGCTTCACCACGGCCGCGCCGCCGGAAGAGGCTGAACGCGGGTTCAACCGTTTTGTTGAGATCTGTCGTGAAAATCACGCGCCAGGGGTGGAAACGGGCCGATTTGGTGCCCATATGGTCGTCAGCCTGGTCAATGACGGTCCCGTGACCTTCCTTCTCCGGCCCTGAGCCTGCGGGACCACCGCCCGGCAGGCAGGGCCCCGGGCTGGTATAATGCTACGTTCCCTATTTCTCCCTGCCGGTGGCGCGAGCACTACATGGCCAACGAACGTCCTGCCCAATCCGAAATCAAGCAACTGATCAGCAAGGGCCTGGAACAGGGCTACCTGACCTACGCCGAAGTCAATGACCATCTGCCGGACGACATGGTCGACCCGGAACAGATCGAAGACATCATCGGCATGATCAACGGCATGGGCATCGATGTCCATGAAGTTGCGCCGGATGTGGAAACCCTGCTTCTCAACGATGGCAACACCGGCAACCGCGAAGTCGATGACACCGCGGCTGAAGAAGCTGCCGCTGCGCTGAGCGCGCTCGACACCGAAGGTGGCCGTACCACCGACCCGGTGCGCATGTACATGCGCGAAATGGGCACCGTCGAGCTGCTGACCCGCGAAGGCGAAATTGCCATCGCCAAGCGCATCGAGGAAGGCCTTTCGCAGGTCCAGGCGGCCCTGGGCCAGTTCCCGGTTTCGGTCGAGTCGCTGCTGAACGACTACGAAGCCCACAAGGAAGGCAAGAAGCGCCTGGCCGAAGTGATCGTCGGCTTCAACGACCTGGTCGACGAAGAGCCGGCGCCGCCGGCGGTCGCTGCCGATGACAGCGCCGATGCGGACGCCGAAGGCGACGAGGACGAGGACGACGATGTCGACGGTGGCGATGAAGAAGCCGCACCGACCGGTCCGGATCCGGAGGAAGTCGCCGCGCGTATGCAGGCGCTGAGCGATGCCTTCAACGCCTTCAAGAAGGCCGCGACCAAGGGCGACAAGAAGAACCTGCCGCGCCTGCGCGAAGAAATGTCGGCGGTGTTCGTCACCCTGAAGCTGCCGCTGCCGCTGACCGACGTGCTGACCAAGCAGCTGCGCGACACCATGGCATCGATCAAGGCCCATGAGCGCCGCGTGCTGAACCTGGCGACCGTTACCGCCCGCATGCCGCGCAAGGACTTCATCCGTTCCTGGGAAGGCAACCAGACCAACCTCGAGTGGGTGGAAGACGCACTGAAGCGCAAGCAGAAGTGGTCCTCGGCGCTGCGCGAAGTGAAGGACCAGATCATTGCCGAACAGCAGGCGACGATCGACATCGAGACGCTGACCCAGCTGGACCTGGAAGAGCTGAAGGAAATCAGCCGTGCCATGGCCTACGGTGAAGCCAAGGCGCGCAAGGCCAAGAAGGAAATGGTCGAGGCCAACCTGCGCCTGGTCATCTCCATCGCCAAGAAGTACACCAACCGTGGCCTGCAGTTCCTCGACCTGATCCAGGAAGGCAACATCGGCCTGATGAAGGCCGTGGACAAGTTCGAATACCGCCGCGGTTACAAGTTCTCGACCTACGCCACCTGGTGGATCCGCCAGGCGATCACCCGCTCGATCGCCGACCAGGCACGCACCATCCGTATTCCGGTGCACATGATCGAGACGATCAACAAGTTGAACCGCATTTCCCGCCAGATGCTCCAGCAGTACGGCCGCGAGGCTACGCCGGAGGAGCTGGCCAAGGAAATGGACATGCCGGAAGACAAGATCCGCAAGGTGATGAAGATCGCCAAGGAGCCGATCTCGATGGAAACCCCGATCGGCGACGACGAGGATTCCCATCTGGGCGACTTCATCGAGGACACCAACGTGGAGTCCCCGATCGAGAACACCACCAACATCAATCTGTCTGAAACCGTGCGCGACGTGCTGGCCGGCCTCACCCCGAGGGAAGCCAAGGTGCTGCGCATGCGCTTCGGCATCGACATGAACACCGACCACACGCTGGAAGAGGTCGGCAAGCAGTTCGACGTGACCCGCGAGCGCATCCGCCAGATCGAAGCGAAGGCCCTGCGCAAGCTGCGTCACCCGAGCCGCTCGGAGCAGCTGCGCAGCTTCCTGGATATCGATTGATTTCCAGCGGCTGTTGAAGCGTTGAGAGGAACCCCGCCTGGTGCGGGGTTTTTCTTTTTGGGGGGTGTGTGCTTTCTGTAGAGTCGAGCCAGCTGCTGTTTGCGATGACGTATCCAGCAGGTCTTCTCAACGGCTGCGCGTTTGCGCCGCTACTGGATTGGGAAGATGTGATGCGCGACGAGCGCGAGGATTCACCGGGATTCGCCCGAAGAGCGACGCTGGCGTTGCTTCGGGTGCTGGGTTGCTTGCGGGCTTCGGCGGCGACAAGCAGAAGGGGCTGGAAGAGGCCAGGAGGACGGTGGCGCTGTTCCAGGCACACCTGCGGCGGCAGCTGTGGTTTACGGACGTGGCGGAGAAGCGGTTGGGGCGGGTTGCTGAGGCTCTTGCTGCTGCCGGGTAGCCGATCAAGCGCAGCCTCCACTACACTGTGAGGCTGCGCAGGGCCTATAGCTCAACGGTTAGAGCAGGGGACTCATAATCCCTTGGTTTCAGGTTCGAATCCTGATGGGCCCACCAACGAATCAGGCACTTAGGGTCATCCGCAGTGCCTTCTTCGTCAAGCCAGTGCCGCCCGGTGACCGCTCGGTGACCGTTTACGCTCCACTGTTGTCGCAGTTGGCCGCCGGCTGCCCCACATCCTCGGGCGTCCACTGCGAGACGCTCCTGCGTGCGCGGATCCAACGCTGAATGTCGCTCTGGTACCAGCGAGTGCCGCCGCCGACCTTGTGCCTGGGCGGGAAAGTGCCCTTCTCCATCTCGCGGTAGATGTAGCTCTTCTTCATCCTGGTCTGGTCTTCGACCTGCTCAAGCTTCAGCAGGACTTCGGGGATGCTCTCCGCTGCGCCCATCTCGGGTCTCCGTTACTTCAGTGGCGGGCGCCGGAAACAGCGCAGTGTGCGCATCCGACCGTGCCGTGGTCACAAGGTTTGCGATCTCTGTCAGGTCCATGGCCGGGTCATCGAGGAGGCGAAGCCGATCTGGGCCGTCAGCCGCTGGGTCGCTGTCGCCGCCAGCGGCGCCGGCGTGTTCTGGACTAATTCAATGAGTTGCCTTCTATGTTCTCTTCAGTGGGCAACGCGCGAAGAACTGCGCAATTGCCGAGGCGGCGGCCATCCTTGTGTCGCTTCAGTTCTGGCTACTATATCCATGGGTAAAGCCCCCGATCGCGACTCATCGCAATCGGGGGCACATTGTTCAGCGGGTCCCTGTATGCAAGCGCCAGCCAGGGTTATAGCGGGTTGCGGAAGCTGGTGAGAACAGCAGGCCATCCGTTGCCTGCCCGTACCGGATTTCCACATCATCATTCGCCGACTGGATGAGTATGTCGGTGCGCCCGTCGCCATCGAAGTCGTTGGTCAGCAAGTGATGCCCAGGGCTCCAGCTGGAGACGCTCTGCGCGGAGAACCGAAGACCATCACTGGCTTGGCCGTAGCGGATTTCGGAGTGTCCGTTCGCTGCATAGATCACAACGTCGTCTCTGCCGTCGCCATTGAAATCACCCGTCAACAGCGTGTGCCCGGTGGACCATAGGTCGGCCGTGCTCGGTGCAAAGCGCAAACCGCCGTTCATCTGCCCATAGCGGATCTCAGTGGCGCCGTCGGCGGCATAAATCAGCACATCGCTGTATCCATCGCCGTTGAAATCCGCAATCTTCAATGTATGGCCAGCCCGCCATTGATCATGCTGACCGGGTTCTGCGCGCAGTCCGTCGGTGGCCTGTCCGTAGAAGAGGTCGACCTCACCGTTGGGTCCATACAGCAACAGGTCATCAAGGCCGTCGCCATTGAAGTCGCCAACATGTGGGCGGCTGCCCAGGGCGACCTGCCGTTGCGATTGTGGGGCGAAGCGCAATCCGCGATCACTGCCTCCGTAGCGGATCTCGAGAGCGCCGCTGTCCTGCAGGATGAGTACGTCGCTCCGTCCATCACCGTTGAAATCTCCTGCCATCAATTGACTGCCCACATTCCATGCAGTGCGTGATGGAAGATGTTCGGTGAATCGAGCGTCAGGACGTCCATAGTGGAGCCGTACGCTACCGTCGCCGCCGTGCACCAGCAGATCGGAGAACCCATCGGCGTCGAAGTCGCCACTGACCAGTTTGGCCGAGGTTGCCCATGGCGCCGAGGGGGCATCCGTCAGCGAATGGGTCACCAGGCCCGCATGGGGGGCCAGCTGTCCGGTCGCCACCGACGCGCTGCCAGAGGGTGGGTTGTACAGGATGACGTCGCCGCCACCATCGCCGTTGTAGTCCACAGAGCGCACTGCAGCGCAACTGCCATTGGCGCGGCGGAGACTTCCGGCATGATCGCCTCGCGCAGGACATGTTCGTGGTGCCAACTGCTCCACCTTGACCCAATCGACATGAAAATCTGCAGGCAGAACGGTGTTGGATGTCATCCGATTGTTGATGCCTCCAGGTGTTGTAGTCGGAGGTGCAAGATTAGTATTCAGATTCACGAGCATTGGAACGCTCGGAATATTCAGTGTTGTTCGATAGAACTCCACTCCATCCACAGAGTATGCGATGTGGATGGGGCTCCACTCTGCGGAGAACACATGATAGTTGCTGGAATAGTCGACAGATCCAAGCTTGGTGTAGGCTGAAAGCGTTGCATCCGCCACTGCGGTGGAGCAATCGGCAGGGTTCGTAAACCAGTAATGTTGCACATTGATCGTGCGCGGGTCGGACTTCTGCAGCCCAGTGGCCTCAAAGATATCTATCTCACCGCATGCAGGCCCATATGACACCAGCCAGAATGCGGGAATGACGCCTGGCGTGTTAGTCATTTTCACACGGGCAGAGTAGCGACCATAGGTGAAGTACCTAGGGTAGTAGATGCCACCTGTCTGATAGAACGGGAAGGTGTCTTGGACATCACCGCGGAAGACAGCATCTCCTTGGGCCACGAACGCATTTCCAGGCTTGTAGGTGTACGACACTTTCCCGGACTTGTCGGTCACATCCCCTGCCCACGGGATCCAGTAGCTGAGACTAGGGTCATCGAAATGCTCTTCCATGACGGTGATCCACTCATTCTCTGTATTCTGCGCTTGTGCAGCTGACACGACTGAAGTCGCAACCGATGCGGCGAGTACAAGCTTCCTTAACATTGCCAATTCCCTGATGTAGAGCCGCGGGATGCGACCGCCTGTGAGTTTGACAGTTTGGCGGTGACTTCTTAGTGGCCAGGGCTTGGGGATGAGCCGTGTCCGCGGATTGATTGCAAGCGAAGTGTCTCGGAGAGCGGATTACGATAGTCGAACCGACTAGATGCCAGAACTGGATCCCTCGGCCTAGAGGCTCGGGAAGTGAGTCGATTAGTGAGCCAAAAGTGGATTGAAGTGGATTGAATATCAATCAAATCAATTGTTTACTTTGTTTCTGCGGTTGCTGGTGGGCCACCAACCGACCTCGCCTGACCGGTCGCAGGTCTCATCGCTCCCCAGCGCGACCTGCAGCGTCGGTACCATCTGATCCGCACACAGGGATCGACCATGGCCAGCACCGATACGCCGGTGGAAGACTTCACCAACGAAATCGAAGACAGCCGGCACCTGTTTGCCTGGTGCCTGGTCCACTATGGACAGGTGCCCGAGGCGCTGGCACTTGAACAGGCACGCCAACGCTATCCCGACCAGAGCCCCGGCCGCGAGTACGAGCACGCGTTGATCTTCCACGATGAGCCGTGGCATTGGGCGATGCTGCACGTAAAGGGCGAGGGGTATTGGCACCGGCACCCGGAACTGGCGCAGCCGTCGCTGGACTACGAAGCCGAATCGGACGCACTGCACCTGGCCCGCGGTGAGCAGGTGCCACTGCTGGATGAGGACGAGTACCTTGGCGCGCTCGCGCATGCGCGCCACATGCGTGCATGGACGCTGGTCCATCAGGCGGGTCGTTCGCCGGATGAAGCGCGCCAGGAGGCGCTCGGCCACTACGCGTATCGTCCCCGCCATCATCGTGGTCGATTTCAGGTTCATGATCCGCGTGATGGCTGGCGTCATGTGATGAGCGTATTGCATGGCGACGATTACTGGGCGCGACCAGAGTTGCGGGAACCGCCACAGGCCTATTGGAGCGAGTCCCGCGCCTTTGTTTCGGCGCAGGGAATCCGCTTGCCGGACCCTCCGGGCTGAGGCCTGCTCGGCCGGCGAAGGCGCAGCACCGTCGATCACCGCACTCTGTGCCGAATGACACATGCCCCGCCATTTCTGCTGGCGGGAAGATGGCGGCATCCCGAAGTGGAGTGATCTGATGCCTGGTACGCTCAGTCGTCGCGCCTTCCTGGCCAATGTCGCGGCTGTTCCGGCGGCCACGCTCATGCCCACCGGTGTTGCCACGGCGGCGCAGCCCACCGTCACCACCGGGAACCTGATCGAAGCGGAGCGCAGCGTGATCCGCTCCGCCATGCAAGGCAGCGGCATCGGTGCCGCTGCCGTCTGCCTGGTCGAAGGCGGGCAGGTGCGCTGGCTCGAGGGCTTCGGGTACGCGTCGGGTCACGGTAGTGCAGCAGTAGACGCCAGTACGATGTTCAGCATCCAGTCCACCTCGAAGAATTTCGCGGCGGTGGCGGTGCTGTTGGCCGTGCAGGACGGCATCCTTGATCTGGATGCGCCCATTACCCGCTATCTGCCGTCGTTCACGGTGCGCAGTCGCTTCGAGCATTCCCCGCAGGAGCGCATCACCCTGCGCCTGCTGCTTGCCAATCGCGCGGGATTCACGCACGAGGCGCCGCTGGGCAACAATTACGAACCGGCGTCACCGGGCTTTGATGCGCACGTCCGCAGCATCTCGCAGACATGGCTGCGCTTTCCGGTGGGTACGCGCTATCGCTATTCCAACCTGGGCTTCGACCTTGCCGGTCATGTCCTCGAGCAGGTTGCGGGCATCGGCTATCCGGCCTGGCTGCAGCGCCGGATCTTCGAGCCACTGGGAATGCACGAGAGTACGGCCGATGCGTCGGTCTACCTGGCAAGCAAGTGGCGGGCACTGGGAACCCAGGACGGCCATGCGCAGGTGCCGCCGGTGACACCGCTGGTGGTGTCGGGAGGCGTCTGGACCAGTGCCGCCGACATGGCGAAGTATCTTGGCTTCCTGCTCGGTGGCGGCCAAGCCGGCGCGCAGCAGCTGCTCGAGCCCCATCTCTGGGACGAGATGCATGGCTTCGGCCTGGGCGGTGACTACGGGCTCGGCGTAATGCGCAGCGAACGGCTCTACGGCAGTACGCCGGTGCGGCTGCTGCACCATCGCGGCGGAGGCTTCGGATTCGGGTGCGTGTTCACCTACTGCAGGCAGGCCAACGCTGGATTCGCCGCGATGTTCAACCGCGCGACGTCCGCGGGGTACGGCATCGGCGAGCGTCTGATCGATCAGCTGCTGTCGGCGCGTTTCGGGCCCCGTCAGCCGCGTGTGCCGCTATCGTCCCTGGCGCCGATCAGGTTGAACCAGGACCAGATGCAGCGGATGGCGGGAGACTGGATAGGGCGCAGCGGCAAGGCGAAGATCGTGGTTGCCGGAAGCGGTGAACTGCAACTGCATCGTGGGGCGCAAGCTGTGGGCAGACGGTTTGCGGCCATCGACAGCGACCAGCTGTTCACCGCGGACACCGATGGAGAGGTAGCGACGTACCGTTACCATGCGGCGACGGAGATGCTGCCGGCGCACCTGGAATGTACGAACGGCGAGGATAGCCTGGACCAGAACGATCCCATCGATGGGTCCACCGGGCCGCACGCGCCCCATTGGCAACCCTGGCTGGGGCGCTATCGCATCGACCAATGGGGAAAACCGTCGATGTCCGTTGTGCTGGAGCAGCGACAGGGCTGGCTGTACATCGATGGCATCCGCCTGGTCACTGAAGTGGAGCCAGGCCTGCTGTTCACCAGCGATGGCGAAGCGGTGGATTTCCGCAGCTCCCAGCCGACATGGCGCAACCTGCGTCTGCAGCGCGTCCAGCCCGTGGGCCGGGGATGATGGCGGCATGCCGCGTGCTCATCCGCGCCGCCCACGCCCATCGATGCTGTAGCGCCCCGCCCCGGTGCAGGCCAGCAGCAGGAAGCCACCGGCCAGCCCCAGGTTCTTCAGGAACATGATCTGCTGGGTGGGGTCGCCAACGTTGTGGTGGAAGATGAAGGCGGTGACCAGGCTGAAGCCTGCCAGCACGATCGATACCAGCCGGGTCTGGAAGCCCAGCAGGATGCACAGGCCGCTGCCGATCTCGAAAGCAATGGTAGGCCACAGCAGGATGCCGGGTACCCCCATCGCTTCCATGTAGCCCTGGGTACCGTTGAGGTCGCCGAGCTTGCCGATGCCGGACACCAGGAACAGTGCCATCAGCAGGATGCGCGCAAGCAGGTAGGCGAGCGAATGCGATGAGTTGCTCACGTCGAAGTCCTCGGAGATGGCTGCCGAAGGCGATCGGAGCCCACCGGCAGTGAAGCCCGTGTCTACGTACCGGGCAAGGCGGCTTGACAGCTGGCCGGCCGCAGGACACCTTTCCACCATGACGATCGATATTGAATCGCTCAGCCTTCGGGAGCTGGGCGCCTTGGTGGTTGCCGCTGAACAGCGGAAACAGCTCATTTCCAGCCGCCGTCCGGCCAGCGCGGTGCGGCGGATGTTGAAGGCTGCCGCGGCCGAAGCCGGCTACACCCTCGAAGAACTCTTCGGTGGCGAAGCTTCGGAAACACCTGCGCCCGCCCGCAAACCCACCCGCCGTAAATCCGGCAAAGTCGCGCCCAAGTATCGCGACCCGGAATACAAGCGCCTGACCTGGACCGGTCGCGGGCGCATGCCGCGCTGGCTGGCGTCCAAGGTGTCGATGGGCCACAAGGCCACCGATTTCCTGATTCCTGGTTTGGCCAGGCCGACCGCTGGCAAGACCAGCACCATCGGCAAGCGGACTGTCATCAAGAAGGGATGAGGCTGCAGCACTGCTACCCTGCCCGGGTCTTTCAACCAAGGAGCACCGGATGGCACACGAGGGTGGCATGACGATCACGCCGAAAGTCCTGTACACAGCCGCAGGCGTGGCCGTGCTGGTCAGCCTGTTGGCCTGGGCGGTGGAGTGGAGCGGGACGGCCTATGTCTGCCCATACTGCCGCGTACAACGCACTGTCATCGGTGTGCTGGGCGTGCTGACATTGTTCGCGCGGCCGGGGAGCCTCATCGTGCCCTGGTTGTCGTACACAGCGGGCGGCTTCGCGTTCGTGGTTGCAGCGATGCAGCACTTCAATGGCTGGAAGCGCATTTCCGCCGGCGATTTCAGTTTCAACGCGCAGTGGTACATCGACCCGTGGCTGCTGTCAGGCTGCGCGATGCTGATCCTGGTAGCGCAGCTGATGCTGGTGCAGGCCGCCTGCCGGCGCAGCTTGCGCTGAGTGTTTCCCCCCATGGCGTGGAACTACCCGTTCTGGAATACCGCCAACTGCGCAGCAAACGCGCGCTGATAGGCGGGACGCTGCGTCGCCCGTGCCACATAGGCCACCAGCAGCGGGTACTCGTCGAGCAGGCCACTGCTCTTCAGGCGCAGCAGTACCGAGACCATCATCAGGTCGCCCACGCTGAACCCGCCGTCCAGCCACGCTGCCGCGCCCAACCACGCGGACAGTTGCGAGAGACGCATCCGCACGCGCTCGTCCAGCATCACCAATCGCTGTGCATACCAGGGCTGTTCGCGCTCCAGCACCCAGGCCATCGAGCGCTCGACGATGGGTGGCTCCACCGTATTCAACGCGGCGAACACCCACATGACTGCGCGCATGCGTGCATCCGGACCGACGGGCAGCAGGCCGGCATGCTGTTCGGCCAGGTGCAGGACGATCGCGCCGGATTCGAACAGGACCTGGTCGCCCTCCTGCCAGGTGGGAATCTGTCCGAAGGGATTCCGCGCCAGGTGGGCAGGTTGCTTCATTTCGGCGAAGGTCAGCAGCTGCACGTCATAGGGCACGCCCAGTTCCTCCAGCGCCCAGCGCACGCGCATGTCACGGGCCAGGCCCTGGCCGCGGTCGGGGGAGGTGGCAAAGGCGGTGAGGATGGGGGACATCGCGGCGCTCCTGCAGGCGGGAAGGCCTGTCTCTTCTGTTCCGACGAACGACGAGGGCGGAAATCGACACCCCTCGATGCGCTCTTCACCCCGCCCGATGCAGTTTCCGGTACTGGTCCGGCGTGCACTGTGCGTGCCGCTTGAACATCTCTGCGAAGGCGCTGACGCCGGAGTAGCCCAGCTCCTCGGCAATCCGGCTGATCGGCCGGCGTGTGCACAGCGCTTCGGTGGCACGCACGAACTTCACCCGACCGCGCCAGTCACCGAGTGACATGCCCAGCTCGCTGCGTGCCATGCGCTCCAGCTTGCGTACGCTCATATGATGCCGCTGCGCGATATCGGCGACCGACTCGGCTGCGGACAGGTGCTTCTCGATGTACGCCATCACCTGTTTCAGGGCATCGCTGCTGGCGATCGGCAGGAAGCTGGGCAGCACTGCGGCATTGAGGATCTGGTCGATCACCACGGCGGCCATGCGCCGCTGGGCCGGCGTCCGCGGATCGGTCACGCCCTGTCGCGCCAGCTCGTGCAGCAGCTCGCGCAGCAATGGGCTGACTTCCAGCGCACTGCAACGCTCGGGCAGGCGGCGTGACAACGCCGGCGACAGGTAGGCCGAGCGATAGGCCAACCGCGACCGGTTGCGCGAATAGTGGGGCATTCCCGGTGGGATCCAGATCGCGTAATGGGGCGGGGACACCATCCACTCGCCGTCGATCTTCATCTCCATCACCCCTTGTGCGACGAAGTTGAACTGGCCCCAAGGATGGCTGTGCGTGCCCCAGTCGGTGGGCTCCATCGCACCCTGCCGGAAGTAGACCGGACCGGGCAGCTGGCGGAAGGTGGGGATGGGTTCCATCGGTTGCCGCAACCCGGGGTCGGAGTGACGCATTTTCAGGATGTCCTCGATATGCGCCAAGCGTACGCTGGCCATTCCCCCACGTACACCCACGCTCTTGAACTACCTCTTCCCAATCCTTGCCTGCCTGCTGTGGGGCGCGAATACCATCGTGACCAAGCTGGCCTCGGGCGCGGTCGGTCCCATCGATATTGGTTTCTTCCGCTGGCTGGTGGCGGCCATTGTCCTGTTGCCCTTCGCGCTGCCGCGGCTGCGCAACAACCTGCCGACCGTGCGTGCCAACCTTGGCCGCTTCCTGGTGCTGGGGTGCCTGGGCGGGGTGATGTACCAGTGCCTTGCGTACTATGCGGCGCACTTCACCTCGGCCACCAACATGGGCGTGATCCAGGCATTGATTCCACTGCTCGCATTGGCGTTGTCACGCGTGTTCATGGGCCATCCGGTGCGCGGTACCTCCATTGCCGGTGCGGTGATTTCCACTGTCGGGGTGGCGGCGGTGGTCTCGCAGGGCGACCTGGCACGATTGGCCGCTCAGGGCGTGAACCGCGGTGATGCGATCATGCTGATCGGTGCGTTGGCCTTTGCCGCCTACAACGTGCTGATGCAGCGCTTGAAGATCCCGCTGACGGTGCTGGAATCGTTGTTCCTGCAGGCCACCGCCGCGTCGCTGATCCTGTTGCCGGCGCAGCTGCTGGTCGGTACCGGGGTGAACAATCTCACCGCGGTCGGCTGCATCGGGTTTGCGGCAGTATGCGCGTCGATCCTGGCCCCACTGACCTGGATGACCGGATTGTCACGGTTGGGCGCAGCGCGTGTCTCCGGCTTCTTCAACCTGGTGCCGATCGTGACCGCCGCACTGGCCGTGCTGCTGCTGGGTGAATCGCTCAGTGGCTGGGTACTGGCAGGGGGCGTGCTGGCGGTATCCGGTGTGGTCTTCGCCGAGTACACAGCGAAGCGCGCGACGATGGCGAGTGGGGGCGAAGCGTCCTGACGCGGTCGGGCCGGACCCGCGCGGACCTCAGCCGTGGCGTGTCGTCCCGCACAGCGCCTGCTCCACCTCCTGCTCCAGCGCGTCGGCGTCGTAGCCGCGCTTGCCCTGCAGGCCCAGGTACAGCGACAGCGGGTCCACGCGGTCACCGCTACCGGTGAAGGCAGGCGGATACGACCATATCTGCAACGTTCCGCTGCGCGTGCAGTCGCGGCCGGCTGCAGGCAGTGCCCCCAGCTTCCGCCAGGCATCGATGTACAGGGCGCGCGTGATGCCGTGGTCTTTCGACGGCACCGCGAGCATTGCTTCCGTCCCTGCCTGGGGGGCGGATTGAGCATGTCGGGCCAGAATGTCGGCGACCTGTTCCCAGCAGACCTCCACTTCCTTCAGCACGGGGGAGCGCAGGAACGGCTGCGCTCTCGCCCAGACCTCGCCGCGGCTGCCGGCGAGTCTCAGGAAGCGTTCGCGTCCGCCGGTGGAGCGTTCGGCCAGTCCGCGACCGACCAGTTCAGCGGAGAGCCTCGACGCGGTCATCGAGGTGTATCCGGCAGCACGGCTGACCTCACGCGGTGACCACCAGCGTGCCTGGCCGGACAGGAGTACGTGGATGAGCACGGCCTGCGCCGAAGGCAGCAGCGAAATCGCCTTCTTCTCGTGGTCGGGTGCATCGCGGAACTCGATCGCCAGGCTGGGGGCGTACAGCTGGTTGTGCGGTACCACGAAGTCGATATGGTTCTCGACCAGGAACCTGCGCTGGGTGGGGGTGAGGTACGGCGAGACATACAGCACCATGGCCTTTGCCGCTGAGCGCAGCACTTTCACATCCTGGATGACGCGGCTGCTGGATTCGCCCGGGACGCGTGGAACCGCCAGCATCGCCGGCGTTTCACCATAGAGGGTCAGCTCGGCGATGTGATAGCGCGAGGCCATGGTCTGCGGGATGAAGCGTGCCGCAGCCACGGGGCCGACCACCGAGGCCAGGCCGGGCAGGATCCGGCGCAGGTAGCGCTGCGCATCCATGACCAGATCGGTCAAGCCACTGTGTACTGCCGTTGTCATCGCTTGCTTCCCTTGGACCAGCCTCATCCCCGCAGCGGGGAGGGGGTGGTCCATCGCATTCAGTGGTGAATCCGGAGAGGTCGGGCGAGGTGGATGCCACGCGGGCGATCCTCGCTTGCCTGCTCCATCTGCTGCCGTTGCGCCAGTGTTGCCGGGGATGTTGGAGATTGGGTCGAAATAGCGTGGAGATTGGGTGGAGGTTGTGTGCGGCGTGGCCGGCGGAACTCCCCTTCCGCCGGCCACGTGCACGGACGCTACGGTCAGAAGCGCTGCGAGTACTTCACGTACACCGTGCGGCCGATATCGAAGCCGCCGTAGTAGGGGAAGGAACTCTCCGGCTTGGAGAACATGATCGGGCCGCGATGGTCGAACACATTGTTCGAGCCCACTGCCACGGTGCCATCCCAAGGCAGCCTGTAGCTGACCTGGATGTCGTGGAACGCATTCGAGCCGACCCTGCGCACGGCATCCGGTTCGCCGTTGGCGATGCGTTCGGGCGCGGTGCAGGGCCGGTTTGGCATGCAGCCTTCCATCATCCCGGAGTAGTAGCGCACCGTGTACTGGGCCGAGAGGTTGCCCAGCTGCCAGTTGACGCCGAGATTGGACCGCAGGCGGAACACCCCAGGGCGTCCAATACGACCGTCCATGATGGTGTCACCGGCCGAGTTCTGCTTCTCCTCGTCGTACTTGGAGACGTAGCTGTTCTGCAGGTCAAGGGTGAAGCGACCGAACGCGTATTCCGGCAGGCGGTAACGGATGCCCAGGTCCCAGCCCTCGGTCTTCATCGCGCCGAGGTTGGTCAGGCCGTAGAACATGCTGGTGATGTGGCCATCAGCGGCACGCTTGACGCTGCCGCAGCGCGAGGCATTGCCCAGCACGTAGCAGTCACGGAGGATGCGATCGACGTTGTCCTCGATGATCATGTTGGTGATCTTGTAGCTGTACCAGTCCAGGTTGATGTCCAGACCGTTGACCCAGCGCGGGCTCCAGACCACACCGACGGTCTTGCTCTTGGACTCTTCCGGGCGCAGGTTCGGGTTCGAGCCCGTGGTGAATTCGTTCGGGGTGGCGCACGGGTAGCTGGTGCAGGGCTTCAGGCCCTGGGCCAGCTGCTCGTAGCCACGCGGAACACCGGCGGCGTTGCAGGCCGCGTTGCCGTTGACGCTGTTGGTGGCGCCGATGCCGCAGGGGTCCACGTAGGTTTCGAAGCTGGTGCCCAGGCCGCCATACAGGTCGGAGATGCTGGGAGCACGGAAGCCCTCGGCGAAGGTGCCGCGCACCATCAGCTCCTCGACCGGGCGCCAGGCGAAGCTGGCCTTGGTGTTGGTGGTGCTGCCGAAGTTGCTGTAGTCGGAATAGCGTGCCGCAACGTTGACGGTCAGCTCCTTGGCGAACGGAAGGTCACGCAGCACCGGCACATTCACTTCGGCGAAGACTTCATTGAGGCTGTAACCGCCTGCAGTGGTCTGTGCCCCCAGTGCAGTGCTCTGGCGCGACTGGGCAAAGGCGTCGGGAACGTAGCGTCCTTCTTCCTTGCGGTACTGGTAGCCCATCGCCACCGAGAGCTCGCCCGCCGGCAGTTCCAGCACCGGGCCGGAGATGTTGGCGAAGTAGCTTCGGGTCTTGGTGATGCCGGTATCGGTGAACGTGGGGAACAGGAAGCGCTGCAGTTCCGGGTCGGCAAGCGAGCCGGCGCCAGCAACGCCGTACGGCAGCAGCGGATTCCAGGCCAGGCAGCCGGCGATCGGTGCACCTGCGCTGCCACAGCGTGCTACACCGTTGCCATCAACAAAGGACTGTCCCAGCGCTTGGCGCGAGGCGATCAGGCTCATGTCACCACGGCCGGTCTTGGTCACCTCGTTGCGGTTGAACAGCGCGCCCACCTCCCAGTCGAACGTTCTGCTGGCCAGTTCGAAGTAGCCCGACAGCGTCGGTGCCACGCGCAGCGACTTCAGCTTGCTTTCGGTCGTGCGCGGAAGCTCCCACAGGCGGCGGTTGAAGGCGATGTCATGGCCGACCGGGTTGAACGCACTGTTGCCGGCCAGCGGCGTCCCGAACTTGGTCGATTCGTAGGGGTAGCCGGCAATCTGCTGGTCCGAGATGCGCTCGTTGTAGCCGATATCGGTGGTGAAGGTGATCTGGTCACTCAGTGCATAGTCGGAGCTGAGGAACAGCGACCGGCGCTCGATGCCGGTCTGCACATGCATCTGCTCGTTGCCGTTGGAATACTCGGCTGGCGTGATCGGATGGTAGTCGTTCGGATTCTTCGGGTCGCCACCACGATTGAGTGTCTTGAACACGGAATTTCCGGTGGCACAGTCGTAAAGCGCCGGGTCACACCAGGAGCCGTTCTGGCTGAGGTCGCTCCAGCCCGCGCGCGGATAACCCGGCCCCGAACCACCATGCCTGGAGAACCAGCGGTCGCGGGCGAACACCGGGTCGGCCTTCTGGTATTCCAGGGCCAAAGTGTAGCCACCTCGCTCGCCGCGCGCGCCGGTAACGAGCGAGAACGTGCTGTCCTTGCCGTCGCCCTGGCTGAACTGGCCATGCTGCGCCGAAAGCTCCAGCCCCTCGACGCTCTTGCGGGTAATGATGTTGATGACACCGGCGATGGCGTCGGATCCGTAGAGCACCGAGGCGCCATCCTTGAGCACGTCGATGCGCTCGACCGCGCTCATCGGAATCTGGCTCAGGTCCTGCAGGCCGCTGGTGCTGGCGCCCAGGCGCTTGCCGTTCACCAGCACCAGGGTACGGGTGGCGCCGAGGTTGCGGATGTTTGCGTAGCTGCCGCCGACGTCTTCGCCGGACGACAGCGTGCGCGAACGCGAGAGCGCTGGTGCGCCGGCCGACGTGAGGTTCTGCAGGACGTCGGCGATGGTGGTGAAGCCCTGCTGCTCGATCATCTTGCGCGAGATGGCAAGCACCGGCTGCTGGGTTTCCACATCCACGCTGCGTATCGCCGATCCCGTCACCTGGATGCGGTCCAGGTTCTTCGGAGACTTCGCAGCGTCGTCCTGTGCATTGGCAGCCGGCGAGAAAACGGCAGCCAACACGGCGCCGATCCCTGCCGAAAGCAGAGTGTATTTGTAGTGCATTGTTTCTCTCTCCAAATCCGTTGTGTGGTCGCAATGCGCGCGGCGCTACGACCGGTCTGCATTCCGTTACCCGGAATCGAGAGGAACCTAACATCCCGCTCACATTTGAACTGCGTTATGGACGCGTTATCTTCGCGCGCCCTTGGCCGCTGTCCTGCACGGGGAGTGCACGTCGCGTCGACGTTGTGCAATGTCGTTTCGCTTCAGTCTGGCAGCTCCTTTCCCGGCATACACAGGAGGCCGCCGATGAATACGCCTGGCAAGCCGAAACCCAGCTGGAAGCAATGGCATGTGCTGCTGGTGATTCTGGCGATTGCGCTGCTGATCAGTGTGATCATCGTCATCGCGCCATGGTGAGGCAGGCATCGCATGCTTGTTTTCCGTGAACATTCAATGATGCCGGCAATGAAGAAGTCAGCACGTGTTCCGCATGGTGATGTGTACATCAATTCGTACTCACCTGGCCGGCACACGAGGACGATGATAGTGAGGTCGAAGGCAGTGCCGACGCGCTGCCATTCTCCACTGACTTTCGAGCACACAGGAGCGACGCCATGAGCACCCAGTCCACCATCGAACATCGCCTCAACGACCTGATCGAGATCGCCCGTGATGGCAAGTCCTTCTATGAGGAAGCCGCAACGAAGGTAAAGGATGCCGAACTGTCGGCACTGTTCACCCGTATCGCCGGGGTCAAGGCGCGGATCGTCGCGGCGCTGAGTGGTTCGGTTGCCGCCAGCGGCGGCAAGCCGGCCGAGCACGGCACCATGGTCGGTTCGATGCAGCAGTTCTACGGCAAGGTGCGCGCCGCGTTTGGTGATACCAACTACGGCTACGTGGCCGAACTGGAAGAATCCGAAGACCGCCTGCTGGGCGCGTTCAAGGATGTGCTGCAGGACAACGATCTGCCGCCGGCGGTGCGCCAGGAAGTGACCCAGCTGCTGCCGGATGTGCAGGAGTGCCACAACGTCATGCGGGCACGCAAGCACGCCATGAAGGCCGCCTGACGTCCCGCACCGGGCGTCCGATCGCGGCCGTCGAGCCCCGGAGGCGCGTCATGCCCCGGGAACCTTCGCAGTCCGGCAGGGCTGCGAAGGACCGGGCGTCCCGTCCCGTTTCCATGGTTATACTTGGCCAAGTCCAGGGAACAGGCGCGGCATGACGAAGGGGGCCTCGTCCAGCATCAACGTCAATCGCCAACCGGATGCAGCCGCGTCCGGTTTTGTGCGTGTGCGCGGTTTGCTGTGATGTGCGCTTCGCCGGTCTTTCCGTTGCCTGGTCCTGGTTGTCCCATCGCCATCCATTGCGAACAGGCCCACTGACGATGCGTCGAGTCAATGCACTTTCCGCGATGATGTTGCTGGGCACGGTTGTGGGAAGTGCGGGGGCGCAGTCCTACAGCAAGACCAACGTCATCACCTATCACGATGATCTGTCGAAGTGGGTGCTTGGCCAGGTCCGGACGTCGGTCAACCAGGACACGGGCCGGACCGAGTCCCAGGTGGATTATGACCCGGCCACCGCAAAGCCCCAGCGGATCCATGCCTTCGGCCAGCTCCAGCAGACCATTCACTACAACAGCGACGGTACCGTTCGCGCCGTGGTGGACGGGCGTGGCAATACCGTGAGCCTGTCCGGCTGGAAGCGCGGCATCCCCGGGAACATCCAGTATGCGGATGGTTCGACCCAGTCTGCCGGCGTGGATGACAATGGCTGGATACGCTGGATCACCGATGGCCGGGGCAACACCACGCGTTACGACTACGACGCGATGGGGCGCATGTCGCTGGTCGACTACCCCGACGGCGATACGGTGGACTGGGCGTCCACCACGACACAGTTTGCCCAGGTGGGCGGCGCCGAGTACGGCATTCCTGCCGGTCATTGGCGGCAGACGGTCAGCACCGGCAATGCGCGCAAGGTCACCTACTACGATGCGCTGTGGCGCCCATTGCTGGTGCGCGAGTACGACGCGGGCAATGAAGCCGGCACGCAGCGGGCCTCGGTGACCGCCTATGACACGGCAGGGCGGGTCACCTTCCAGTCCTATCCTGTCGCGGGGGTCGGTACGGTCCAGGACGCCGGAACTGGCGTCCGTACGACGTACGACGCACTTGGGCGGGTGGTCCAGGTCAGCCAGGATTCCGAGATTGGCGCGCTGGTCAGCACAACCGAGTACCTGCCGGGGCGGCGCGTGCGCACGACCAATGCCAGGGGTATCCCGACCGTCGTGACCTACACCGGTGCAGATGCCGCGAAGCTTGACTGGCCGGTACGTATCGAACTGGCAGAGGGAGCCGTGCTGGATATCCCGCGGGACGTCTTCGGCAAGCCGACGTCGATCACCCGCAGGGCCAGCAATGGCTCGGTGACGTCGACCCGGCGCTATGTCTACGATGCGGCGCAGCGGTTGTGCAAGACGATCGAACCGGAAACCGGCGCCACCGTATTTGACTACGACGCCGCATCGAACCCGGTTGGAAGCGCGCAGGGGTTGGACCTGTCCGATGCAGGCAACTGCAACCAGGACATTGCCGCGGCGAGCGGGCGCCGGGTGGTGCGTTCCTATGACGCACGCAACCGGCTCGCATCACTGCAGTTCCCCGACGGCAATGGCAACCAGCGCTGGAGCTACTGGCCCGATGGCCTGGTCAAGCAGGTCACCACGTTGAACGCCGGGGTGGAGACGCACAACAGCTATGCGTACAACCGTCGCGGGCTGCTCATCGGTGAGGTGCAGAGCCCCACCGATGGCGAAGCGCTGGCGATGGGGTATGCCTACGACGCACTGGGCAACCTGTCCGCGCATCGCTATCCCTCCGGCAACGTGGTCGCGTATGCGCCCAACGCACTGGGACAGGCCGGGCAGGCGGGCTCCTACGCCGCTGGCGTGGTCTATTACCCCAACGGGGCGATTCGTCAGTTCACCTATGGCAACGGCATTGTCCACTCGATGGTGCAGAACGCGCGCCAGTTGCCGGATGAAAGCCAGGACACCCTTGGCGCAACCCGGATCCTCAGCGACGGCTACGACTACGATGCGGTCGGCAATGTGATGGCAATCACTGACGGTGCCACGGGCCGCAACCAGCGTGGCAACCGCAATCTGGGCTATGACGCGCTGGATCGGCTCGTTTCGGCTTCCTCGCCCATGTTCGGCTCGGCGAGCTACAGCTATGACGCGTTGGACAACCTCACGCGGGTGACGATTCTCGGCCGTGACCATCACTACTGCTATGACAACGCCTGGCGCTTGACCAACGTGAAGATCAACGGGTGCGGAGGGGCAACCGTGGTCGGCCTGGCCTACGATGCCCAAGGCAATCTGCGGGCGAAGAACGGACAGCCGTTCACCTTCGACTTCGGCAACCGGCTGCGTGCGGCGGCAGGTTCCGAGAGCTACCGTTACGACGCTGACGGTCGCCGCACACAGACAGATTCATCGTTCGGACGGATCACCTCGATGTACGACCACGCCGGCGTCCTCCGCTACCAGGCGAGCGAGCGCGAGGACAAGCGGACCGATTACATCACGCTGGGCGGAAGCCTGGTCGCCAAGGCAATGGTGCCGATGCGGCGTTCGCCGGCCGCGAAGGACTTCGTTGGGTGGTCGCCTGTGGCCTCTGCCGTCCGCTACGTCGTCGAGGAAAGCGTGGACGGGGTGACCTGGACCACGGTCTACGAAGGCAACGCCGCGAACTGGACGTCTGCCGCACGCCCTGCCACCAGCTATGCGTATCGCGTGCTTGCCTGTGGCGCCACGGGGAGCTGCACGCCGGTGTCCGATGTCTCGCATGTCCAGCGTCCGCAGGGTGACATCGTGCCCCTGCTGTACCAGCTGCTGCTGGGCTGAGCGTAGCGGGCTGCACCGGCCGCAGTGGACCGTCAACCGGTTGTTCATGACAGGGGAAGGAAGAACATGGCTGGAGTACGTGCTGTATCGCGCCCGCGTGGCGCCATCGGCGGCAAGGTCCTGCTGGCGGTGGTGGCAGTGCTGGGAACTGGCCTGGCCTCAACGGCAAATGCTGAGCCTTACAATCTGGAAGGCCATCGGATCGTATCCGTCGCAACTGGCTGGGGCGGGGAAGGGTTCTACCTGGTGACGCAAGGTGTGCTTCCAGCGGGCTCGGATTGTGGGGGTGGCAATCGCTTCATTCTCCTCAATGATCATCCAATGCAGAGGGAGATGGTCTCGATGCTGCTCATCGCCTGGCAGAACAAGCTGCGTGTCGGATTGCGTGTCGACGGCTGCACCTCCGGGGTAATGCAGCTGAGGGCCGTGACGATGCCTGAGGCCTGATGTCTGAATCCACAGGGGAACTACATGATGATGAGTGACGCGACGCCGGGCTTCCGCAGGAGGTTGGGAGCGGGGTTGGCCTTGACGTTGGCCTTGTGCCTGTCTGCACCACTGAAGGCGGAGCCAACCAGCGATCAGATGACGATTCTGTCGCTGCGGCCGTACATGGACGGCCCGGCGGGAATTGTGTACGTGCATGTTTCGAGTACGGCTTTCTGCAATACCGATACCTTTGCAATCGACATGTCCCGGCCGGGAGCCAAGGAAGCCTACGCGGCGGCGTTGGCAGCGCTGACATCGGGGAAGAATGTCCGGCTCGAGGCGTTCAACTCCACCGGGTGCAATGGCTGGGCGACCCGGCTCCAGTCGATCTTCATTCACGCGTAACGCTCCACGGATGGATCCAGGACGCGATGATCCTGGGGTATCGCGCATGGCCCTGGGGCGTGGATAAAAAAGGGGCGGCCCTGAGGCCGCCCCAAACCGTCAGGAGAACACGCGTCTAGAAGCGAACCGACCAGCGCATGTTGGCGCTGTGGTCGCGGCTTTCACTGCCGTACTGGCCGCTGTAGCCCAGCTCCAGCTGCTGGCGCGGGGTCAGCCAGGCCGACAGCCCCAGCTCGGCCACAACGGCGCTGTCGGCAATCGGGGCGCCTTCGACCGCGAAGGTGGTGGTGCTGTTGGCGAATGCGAGGTCGGCCAGCTGGCTGCGGTCACCCGAGGCACGACGGTAGCCCACGCCCCCACGCAGGTGCAGCCAGCTGTCCTGCTGGAACGATGCCTTCAGGCCCTTGTCGAAGCGCAGGCCAGCGGTGGCGATCGTGGTGCCGGTGTCGTCCACCTTGCCGTGCAGGGCGGCTGCACCACCGCGCTCGTTGATCTGCTTCAGGTCCACCTCCACGCGCGCGACCTGCAGGTAGGGTTCCAGCCCGGCCTCCGGGCCACCAAAGCGGTAGCCGGCTTCGATGAAGGCCTGGCGGGTATGCGCGTTGTAGCGGGCGCTCAGGCTGTCTCTGAACCCTGCGAAGTCGACATCGCGGGTGCTCTTCACCTTGTGCTTGCTCCAGGCGACGCCGCCACGCAGGCCGAGGCCGCCCCAGTTGTGACTGGCATATGCACCGAAGTGGGTGTTGTCGATCTTCGACTTGGCACGAAGCGCCTGCTGCTTGACGTCGGTGCGGCCGGTGCCAGCCAGCACGCCGACCTGCCAGCCAGAGAACTCGTGGTCGATACCGGCCAGCAGGCCGTTGCTGTTGGCTTCGGTGCGGGCGGTATTGCTGTTGCCGTCCAGCCTGCTGTTGCCGCCCAGAGCCTGCACCCAGGCGCCGGTGGCGTCGCCCGCATCGGCACCTGGCGCGACTGCACCTGCACGGCGGGACAGCACGGCATCGCGAACGTAGCGGCTGCCTTCCACCAGTGCGAGCGGCGTGGCTGCGTGCAGTTCGCCGCTGAGGCCGTCGAGCACGCCGCCGACCTGCTGCGGGAACAGCTGGGTCAGCGGCCTGGGCAGGCCCTGGTTGATTGCCAGCAGGTCCGCCGCGGCGGCCACCGCGCGCTGGTTCGGGGTGGTGGCGGCGCTGGCCAGCGAGGCACCGCGTGCCACGTCGATGCGGGTGCCATTGGTGCCGTAGGCGAGGCTGAACTGCAGGAACGGCGAGAACGCGCTGAAGTCGGTTTTCGCGAACTGGCCGTTGATGCCACCGTCGGCGCGGATGAAGTTGAACTGCTCGCCGAGATAGTAGATGCCTGGTTCCGGCAACGCGACCAGCGTGCCGCCGAGGGTGGCGGTACCGGTCACGTGCAACTGGTCGCTGTGCCCGCCAGGCGCGAGTTCGGCGGCGTAGACGCCGGTCGCGCCCTGCACGTAGTCGCCGTTGATGGTCAGCGTGCCGATCGAATTGCCGGGCGCGATGGTGCCGTCCACTCGGGTGCTGCCCAACGTGCCGATACCCTTCAGCAGGCCGTTGCTGCCGACCGTGGTGGTGCCGCCGGTCTGCATGCCATTGAAGGACACCACGCCGCCATTGACGGTCAGGTTCCCGTCCTTCAGAACGCCGCTGGCGCTGACCGTGCTGACGCCACCGGTAGTGGTGAGTGCGGTGGAGACCAGGCTGCCGTTGAGCAGGAACCGGCCGCCTTGCACATCGACTGCCGAGGTGAGGGTGTTGCTGCCGTTCAACTCCAGCGTGCCCTCGCGCAGCACCGCGCCGTTGAAGCTGTTGTCGCCGCTCAGGCGCAGCCAACCGATGCCGGATTTGGTCAGCGTGCCGGGGCCGCCGATGTCATTGGTCCAGTCGTCCCAGGCATCGCCCTCCCACACCTTCAGGCCGCCGGCCCTCTGGTTCATCACCACGTTGGTATCCACGCGCAGCGAGCCATAGCCCTCGATGGCCCTGCGCAGGTCAACCATGCCCCAGCCGTAGATCGGGTCGACGCCTGCCGCACCGAGATCGCGCGCGGTGGTCAGCAGGACGTCGCGCACCTGGGTGTTGTCCAGGTAGGGGAAGCGCTCCATCAACAGGCCGAGTGCGCCGGTGATATGGGGGGCGGCCATGGACGTGCCGGTCTTCAGGCCGTAGTCGTACGTGGGATTCTGGCTGTCGATGAGAAGACGGACGTAGTCTGCGGTCTTCTCCAGCCGTCCCTGGATGTCACCGGAAACGATGGTGCTGAGGATTGCCGTGCCGGGTGCGGAAATGCACCAGTTGGCGGCAGCGCCACAGATGCTCGAGCCTGCGTTGATCACGTAGTCGGTTTCACCATTGGCTGTATTGGGCTGGCGAACGTTGGCGACGGCCAGCCAGTAGGGCTCGATCTCCGGCTTCCAGCGCGGCAGGGCCGCGGTGATACCGGCGACGGCGCCGCTGCCATTGCCGGCCGACCAGACCTGGATCAACTGCGAAGCGGGGGCGTTCGCACTGTCCTTGTAGATGCTTCCGTATACGTCGTAGCCGGCACCGATGCGTGCGTACTGGGCATCCAGTGCGGCCACGGTCATGTTCCGGGTGGAGATGCCCCAGCTGTGATTGATGGCACGCACGCCTTGTGCCTGCAGCTGCGCGTACATGTCCAGCCTTGCGGCACCATCGGGATCCGTCCGTTCCACGGCTTCAGGCAGGTAGCCTCCGCTCGCCTGGCGCCTCCATTCGTAGTAAGTGTCACCAAATACACGGGCGGTCGTCAGATCGGCACCGAAGGCGACGCCGTGCATCCCCGTGCCATTGCGGTTGGCGCCAATGGTTCCGAGGACATGCGTGCCGTGATCGGCATAGCGGAAACCCCATTCACGGCCTGCGGCAATGATGTTGGCCTGCAGGGAAGCAGGCACGCCCGCGCCGAGCGTGTAGTAGTTGATACCCGGTTGATCACCCTGTGTCTGGCTGCACGCGCCGGTACCGCCGACGGTTCCCGGTGACGCACAGTTCGGGCCGATGGTGATGCTGGAGGTGTTGCGGCCGGCGAATTCGGGGTGAGCCAGTGCCGAGCCGGTGTCGAACAGCGCCAGGCGCACGCCCTTGCCGGTCAGGCCGCGGGCATACGCGTGGTCGGCCCCCATCGCACCCAGGCCCCAGTCGGCGTTGAATTCATCGCTGCGCCAGCTGGCGGCATCGCCCGGAATGCCGAGCAGGGCGGTGGCGGTTGCCGCGGGCGTGGCGGCCGTCGATGCTGCAGGCGCGCTGACGGCGGGCTGTGCCCACGCCGCCTGCAGCTCGCGCTGTTGCTGCCATGCGTCGAGCGCCTCGCCGGCCATGGCGGGCGCGGCAGCGGCAAGCAACAGAGAGCTGGACACGGCCAGCGCGAGGCGGCTGTGCAGCGGGGAGCGGGAGTGGGACGAACGGCCGTGCAGCGGGTGATTCATCGGGCAACTTCCTTGGTGGACGGGCAACAAGGCCGTTAACGCCAATCCGTGGCGACATCCCCCATGCATGTGAAAGGAAAATTGTGAACAGGTTAAGTGTGCGTGACAGTGGGCTTCACTTCGTCTCCCCGTGTCCTCGCTAACGTGGGCCGGCCTGGGCTCACCAGGCTTATCAAGGAGTGATGGCGATGCGTGTTGTCAGGAAGGTGATCGCAGTGGCGGTATTCGCGTTGGCGTGTACCGGTTCGGTGGCAGTGGCAGGGCCGGTCGAGCCCTGCGACCAGCCGTGCTGGCGGGCTTATCAGATGTGCCTGGCCAGTGGCACCGATGCCGGTGAATGCCAGCAGGCGTACAACACCTGCGTGGTCGATCTGTGCATGGGCGTGTGAGTCGCGCCGTTTGAGCCGTACGCGGAGCCCCGTCATCGACGGGGCTCTTCTGTTCCAGCGATCGCCTCAGGTGGCGATGCGGGCATCTGGCCTGAGCCCGCTTGCGGGCCATGCACGCAGCGGCGAGGATGTGAAATCGCACCGGAGCCGCTGCACATGGCCGTCAAACGCATTGTCGCCAACATCGCCACGCCCGACCCGGCGCGTGCCGCAGCGTTCTATGGCGGGCTGCTGGGCATGCCGGTGGTGATGGATCATGGCTGGATCGTCACCCATGGCGGGCAGGGCAGTGCGCTGGCGCAGGTGAGCTTTGCCAGCGAAGGGGGTTCCGGCACCGCGGTGCCCGATCTGTCGATCGAAGTGGACGACCTGCAGCAGGTGCTGGAGCGCATGCACGCGGCCGGCATCCCGCTGGAGTATGGCCCTGCCGACGAGCCGTGGGGAGTGCGTCGTTTCTTCGTCCGCGACCCGTTCGGGCGGCTGTTGAACATTCTCGCCCACACCTGAGCGGGAAGCGTTGCGTCAGCGGCGTCTGCCGCTGCGCGTCGGCGCTGCCGGAACGCCGACCATGCGCAGGCAATCCGCTTCCACAGCGGCGATGAAGGCATCGGCATCCTGTGCGGGTGTGGCGATCAGGTCGTCGGTGGCACCGTGCACGCCGGCATAGATCAACGAGGCGGTGACCTGTGGAGCAGGCAGCTGCCACAGTCCGGCTGCGTTGCCCGCTTCGAGGATGCCCAGCAGCTGCTGCTGGATCGCATTGCGCTCGGCATTGCCCCGCTGGTGGTGGTGATGGTTGGCGTACACCACGTCATGCAACGCGTGGGTGCGCGCGTAGATCTCGATGTTGGCGCGGATCCAGGCGCGCAGGCGCGCTGCGCCATCACCGGCAGGGTGCTGCTGCACTGCCTGCTCGACCTCGTCCATGAACTGCCGCGTGTAGCGCTGCGCCAGCGCCTGCAGGATCTCGGTGCGGGAGGCGAAATAGGTATAGAAAGTGCCCTTGGCCACGTCGGCCGCGGCGACGATGTCGCTGATGGTGGTGGCGTCCACACCCTGCGAAAGGAACAACGCCTGCGCGGCGTCCATCAGTTCCTCCTGGCGGGTTTCGGCGGGCTTGGTGCGAGGCCTGGCGACAGCTGGGGTCTGCATGGTCGGCGGTATCCGGGTGTGACGGACGCCATTCTAGCTGCCCCTTCGCACTGACTGACCGCCAGTCATTGACCGACGGTCAGTCAGTCGATAGGATGCGCGCACATCCTCCCCCCGGATCCACGCATGAGACGCCTCCAACGGCCCGCCCTGGTGCTGGCGGCCTACCTCGGTACATTCCTCGCTTCGCTGGACATCAGCATCGTCAACGTGGCCCTGCCAACCCTGCAGCAGGCGCTGCAGACCGACATGGCGGGCCTGCAATGGGTGATCAACGCCTATGCGATCGCACTGTCGGCGCTGATGCTGTCGGCCGGTCCGTTGGGGGATCGCTACGGTCATCGGCGGATGTGGCTGCTGAGCGTCGCCACCTTCACCATGGGCTCGCTGCTGTGCGCCTGCGCCAAGGACCTTTCGACCCTGGTCGCCGGGCGCGCGGTGCAGGGCGTGGCAGGTGCGCTGTTGATTCCCAGTGCGATGCCGATCCTGAGTCACGCATTTCCCGATCCGGGCCAGCGTGCACGCGTGATCGGTGGCTGGTCCGCCTTCAGCGCGCTTGCCCTGGTGCTTGGCCCGTTGCTGGGCGGTGCGCTGGTGCAGCGGGCCGGCTGGCCCAGCATCTTCCTGATCAACCTGCCTTTGGGGCTGCTGGCGTTTGTGCTTGGCGCCTGGGGCATCGCCGAGCGACGGCACCCGCAGCACGCCGCGCTGGATCCGGCCGGGCAGCTGCTCAGTATCGGCGCGCTGGGCGCACTGTGCTATGGCCTGATCGCGATCGGTGAGCAGGGCCTGTTGGCCCCGGTGACGCTTCTGGCGCTGGGCGCCGCAACTGCGGGGCTGATCCTGTTCGGCATCGTCGAGCGGCGGGTGGCACGCCCCCTGCTGCCGCTGGACCTGTTTGCCGACGGTCGCTTCCGCATGCTCAACCTGGCCTCGTTCGTGCTGGGCTTCACCGCCTATGCGAGCCTGTTCTTCCTGTCGCTGTTCTTCCAGCAGGCACAGGGGCACAGCGCGGCGCTGGCAGGCTCGCAGCTGGCTCCCCAGTTCCTGTTGATGGGTGTTGTCTCGCTGTTGTTCGGGCGCCTGGTTGCCCGCCTCGGGCTGCATGCCGCGCTGGTGCTGGGCTACGTCCTGGCCGGTGTGGCGATGTGCGCAATGGCCACGTTCGAACCGGCTACTTCGCGCGCTCATGCCACTGCCGTGCTGATGCTGCTTGGCATTGGAATGGGGCTGGCGGTGCCAGCGACCGGCATGGCGATCATGGCCAGCGCACCGGCCGAACGCGCAGGTATCGCGTCAGCCACGATGAACGCGCTGCGCCAGGCAGGCATGAGCCTGGGCATCGCGCTGATGGGCAGCCTGATGGGCCAGCGTGCCGTACAGCAGTTCACCGCCTGCGCACAGGCCGCAGGGCAGCAGCGGCTTGTTGCGCAGGCGCGTGAACTGATCCTGCACCCGGGCTCGATGCACGCCACGCCGCAGGTGCTGACCTGGTACCGCAGTGCGATGGCCAGCGGGTTCGGTTGGGCGATGGCGGTGGCGGGTGCGCTGGCCCTGCTTGCGGCGCTTGGGCTGCATCGGCAGCGTGCATCGGCTTGACGCGCAGCATTCAGCCTTGCTGGCGTTGCGGGTCCTCTGCCGTGCGTTCGATCGCCTGAGGCTGTTGTTGCTGCTGGCGCGCGTTGGCGTGGCGTGCGTGTCCACCTTCGCGTCCGATCGTGGCCATGTGCTGGCGGTCGCGGCTGATCGCTTCGCCACCCTTGCGGCCTGCGACACGTGCTTCGGCCGGACTGAATTCGTGCGCATTGCCGGAGGCATGTGCCGCGCGCCCGCCCTTGGCGGCGATCGCGCGCTGTTTGTCCTGGTCCATCGAGGCGAAGCCCCGGTTGGAGCTGCGCGGCTTCTGCTCAGTCATGTGAAATCTCCTGCAGTGTGGACGCCGCCTTCGTGGGCGACGGCGTCCATGCTTGGCCACCGCACGCTAAGTCCAGGTCGCCATCTTCGCCCCGGTTTTCACGCGCCCTGCGCACCGTGATGATCACGCAGCCGGACCGGCGGCCGCATTCGTCGCGTATTCACTGCCGGCCCTCGGATGTGCGCGCAACGCCGGCGGCCGCAGTGGCGGTGCCGCACATATGTTCGATGATCCTGTGCTGCTGCCCGATGGCTATCAGATAAACGTTCCGCACCGGCAACCGATCAAACTGCGCACCGGTGGCAACGGCGAACGGACCGGTGTCGCGCCCCACGCGGCAGGCGGCGACGATCCGCTCTCCATCGCACGTCAACTGCTGGCTCCGCCGAAGTCGTCAAGATGAACGCACAGTTGCGCGGTCGTCCTATCGCAGATGTTCCGTTGCATGCCTAGAATCGAAGCATCCCGGTAGTTCCCGGGCGCTTCGAGTGAATGGACTCAATGAAGATTCTGTTGACCGGCAGTTCCGGGCGGATCGGGCGCGCGATCTTCGGCGCGCTGGCGGCTGCCCATGAAGTGGTGGGTCTGGACCGCAGTCCGTTTGCCACCACGCGCATCATTGCCGATGTCACCGATCATCAAGCCGTCGTGCGCGCGGTGCAGGGCGTCGACGCGGTCATCCATACCGCGGCCCTGCATGCGCCACACGTCGGCCTGGTACCGGACGCGGTGTTCCAGCAGATCAACGTGGACGCGACTGCGCACCTGCTGCAGGCGGCGCGCGAGGCAGGCGCACGGCGGTTCGTGTTGACCAGTACCACCGCGCTGTACGGCCACGCGGTGGTGGCAGGGGGATGCCGCTGGATCGATGAGGATACCGAGCCGCTGCCGCGAACGATCTACCACCGCAGCAAGCTGCAGGCCGAGGCCCTGGCTGAAGCTGCCGCCGCACCGGACTTCGGGGTGCGCGTGCTGCGGATGGGGCGCTGCTTCCCGGAACCGCCGGAACGGATGGCGATGTTCCGGTTGCATCGTGGGATCGACGCCCGTGACGTGGCCAGTGCCCATGCCGCGCTGCTGCTGGATGAGGGGCCGGCCTTCGCCCGCTACATCGCCTGCGCCGCGACCCCGTTCCGGCGCGAGGATTGCCTGGAACTGGCCACCCAGCCGCGCAATGTACTGGCCCGGCGCGTACCGCAGCTGCTGGCCGAGTTCGAGCGCCGCGGCTGGCCGTTGCCGCTGAGCGTCGACCGCGTCTACGACAGCGCCCGCATCCGCAGGGAGCTGGGGTGGCAGCCGCGTTTCGGGCCGGACGCCGTGCTGCAGCAGTACGCCGCAGGCAGCATCGAGGTGTTGCCACGCGCGGAGTGGATCAAGGATCGGGTGGCCGAATAGGGGAAGCGGGGACGGATCCCTGAGTGGATTCAGGAATGTGTAGGCCGGTCGCCTCAACCTCGTTGGCAGGCGGCCGCTAACCCGGTGCGCTTCCTGCGCCGGGCGGGTCCCGGCGGCCGGTGGCCTGCGCGACGGATCGCGCGCCTGCGCGGTGCCCTCCCGGCGCCGGTCGTCCTGAACTGCCTTGCGGACCCCTCCATGCCTTCTTCCCGTTCCGCCGCTGCCCGCCGCCCGGGCAGCATCGCCCACAAGCTGATGCTGGGCACCGCCGTCATCGCGCTGCTGTGCTTCGGCCTGACGGCGTTCCTGATCTATCGCCAGGCCAGTGCCAGCCTGATCGATGCCTCGCGCCAGACCATGACCAGCGAGGCCAACGCCGAAGCGCGCCAGGTCGCCGCCGACCTGGGCACGGCGTTTGCCAGCAACGATGCCATGGTCGAAGCCGTGCTCGCCCAGCGTGCGCGGGGCGACGTGCCCGATCGCGCCAGCCTGGCTGCCGTGCTGGGCGAGCAGCTGCGCACCCACCCGGAGTGGCTGGGCAAGAGCACCATGTGGGAGGCCGATGCCTTCGATGGCAGGGATGCCGAGTTCGCCAACACCGCGATGCACGATGCCAGCGGCCGCTACATGAGCTACTGGGCCTGGCATGACGGCAAGCCGCAGCAGTCGACCATGACCGACTACACCGAAGCCGCCGACGGCTCGGCCGACTGGTATGTGGTACCCAGCCGCGACAAGCTGCCCAAGGTCAGCGAGCCCTATGCCTACGACATCGCCGGCCAGCAGGTGCTGATGAGCACGTTGAGCTCGCCGATCGTCGAAAACGGTACCTTCCTCGGCGTGTTCACCGTCGACTTCTCGCTGGCGGCGCTGCAGAAGCACCTGGCGACGCTGACGCCGATGGGCGCAGGCCGCGTCGAGCTGCTTTCGCCCAACGGCGTGGTGCTGGCCTCGGCGAATGCCGCCGAGATCGGCAAGCCGCGCACCGACGCATTGACCCGCAGCATGCTTGCCGACATCGCCGCCGACCGCCGGTTCGAAGCCTTCACGCCCGATGCAGCCGGCAACGTGCGCGTCTACGTGCCGCTACGCGTGGGCAATGCCCCGCAGCGCTTCGCGCTGGGCGTGGTGATGCCGCACGCGGTGATCGTGGCCGAGGCGCGCCAGCTGCTGTGGTTGACGCTGCTGGTGGGCGTGGTGGCCGCGCTGACGCTGAGTGCCGGTGTCTATGTGCTGCTGCGCCGCCTGGCGATCCGCCCGTTGGCCGAAGCGGTGCGGGTGGCGGGTGACGTAGCCGCCGGCAAGCTCGACAGCACCTTGCCTGCGCGCAGCAACGATGAAGTGGGCCGCCTGCTGGACGCGATGCAGGGCATGCGCGGGCAGCTGCAGGCGGTGATGGCGGCGCAGGCGGAAATGGCGCGCCGCCACGATGCTGGCGAGCTGAGCTACCGCATGGACGCCACTGCCTTCCCCGGCGAGTACGGCCGCATGGTGGCCGACAGCAACCAGCTGGTGGCTTCCAGCAATGCGGTCACCCAGCGCCTGGTCGAGGTGATGCAGCGTTACGCGGTGGGTGACCTCAGCGTGGACATGGAAGCGCTGCCGGGCGAGAAGGCGGTGTTCACCGCAGCGATGGCCACCACCAAGAGCAACCTGGCCGCGATCAACGAGCAGATCCAGCAGCTGGCCGCCGCCGCGGCGGCCGGCGACTTCGCTGTACGCGGTGATGCCCAGCGCTTCGACCACGATTTCCGCCGCATGGTGGAGACCCTCAACATCATGATGCAGGTCAGCGATCACAACCTGGCTGAGCTTTCGACGCTGCTTCGCGCGATTGCCGCCGGCGACCTCAGCGCACGCATGCGCGGTGATTTCCATGGCGTGTTCGCGGTGATGCGCGACGATGCCAACAGCACCGTGCAGCAGTTGACCCAGATCGTCGGCCAGATCCAGCAGTCGGCCGCCAGCATCCGCCTGGCGGCGGGTGAGATCGCTGCGGGCAACAGCGATCTCTCGCGTCGTACCGAGCAGCAGGCCGCCAACCTGGAAGAAACCGCCGCCTCGATGGAGGAGCTGACCTCCACCGTGCGCCAGAACGCCGACCACGCGCTGCAGGCCAATACCCTGGCAGGATCCGCCGCTGACGTTGCCAGCGAGGGCGGGGAAGTGGTCAACCAGGTGGTGCAGACCATGGAGCAGATCGAGGCCTCCTCGCAGCGCATCGCCGAGATCATTTCGGTGATCGACGGCATCGCCTTCCAGACCAACATCCTGGCGTTGAATGCGGCGGTGGAAGCGGCGCGGGCCGGTGAGCAGGGCCGCGGCTTCGCGGTGGTCGCCAGCGAAGTGCGCGCGCTGGCGCAACGCTCGGCGGGCGCAGCGAAGGAGATCAAGGAGCTGATCGACGCATCCGTGGCGCAGGTCGGTGCCGGTGCGCAGCTGGTGCACGGTGCGGGCCGTACCATGCAGGCCATCGTCGGCCAGGTGGGGCGCGTCAACGAGATCATGGCCGAGATCTCGGCTGCGTCGCGTGAACAGTCCGCCGGCATCGAGCAGGTCAACCAGACCGTGGTGCAGATGGATGAGACCACCCAGCAGAATGCCGCGCTGGTGGAGGAAGCCAGCGCCGCGGCGCGGGCTATGGAGGAGCAGGCCGAGCAGCTGGCCGTGGCGGTCTCGCGCTTCCGCCTGCAGGCCGAACCGGAGGCCATGGCCCGCCGCGCGGCCTGATCCCGGAAACGAAGACGCCCGGAGGGGGCCGGGCGTCGGTTGCATCCTTGCCGCGCATCCTGCGCAGGTCTGATGGCTCAGAACATTCCTTCAAACGGGTTCCAGCTGGTACGGCCTTCCACCTTCTCCAGGTAGTAGCTGTAGTTGGTGCTGGAGGCGACCAGCAGGTTCATGGCGATGAACAGCATGCGCCCGACGACGTCCGGAAGGAACATGGAGACGATGGCCAGCACGATGTTGATGCCGATCACCACCAGTGCCTTGCGCCACATGCCAAGAATCAGCAGGTAGATGGCACCGAAGAACAACGCGAAGAAGTTCAGGTTGATCTTCAGGCGGTCACCAAAGGACAGCGCCTTCCAGGCCTGCTTGAAGCCGGGGTTCTTGGGGGCGCCGTGCTGGCGGAAGAAGTTGAAGCGGAACTGCCACTTCGGGCTGAACTGGGACAGGTCAGTGGTATTCATTGGGGGGAGACATCCCT
Organism: Stenotrophomonas sp. YJH_SMC_58; assembly: GCF_059369635.1. Classification (NCBI taxonomy): domain Bacteria; kingdom Pseudomonadati; phylum Pseudomonadota; class Gammaproteobacteria; order Lysobacterales; family Lysobacteraceae; genus Stenotrophomonas; species Stenotrophomonas sp. YJH_SMC_58. The sequence goes on along the minus strand of NZ_JCAFSW010000011.1, from coordinate 93,237 downwards.
GTGAGAAAACGTTTTCATGATAGGGCAAGTCCTATTCAGGATCCAAGCGTCACCGTCAAAAATGTGACGCCTGCCTTGTTCCGGCTGCTGCGGCAGGGGCGCGCACCGTCACCCGCCCGCCTTGTTTTTAGGATAGGGTGCGCAGTTCCGCTGCCGCACCAGCTGAATCCGTGCGGCGGCGGGATGTCCATGGAGGTTGCATGACCACACCTGCTACACCGGAAAACGCACCGGGACCGGTGCTTCTGCCGACACCTGAAGTGGTGCAGGCACAACAGCTGCTCGCACGCCAGCAACTGGCGGTGGCGATGGACCGTGCACGCACGGCGGCTACGCAGAGCGCGGCGCCCGCCGCCGCATTGGAAAGCGAGTAATCCGCAACACCGCCGATCGCGCTGGCCCGTCGCCAGCGCGATCGCGGCGGACGCTCTTGGTCAGAACCGCGCGGTCATGCTGAGGAAGTAGCTGCGCCCGGCCACGAAGTAATCGGTGGAGCCTTCCGCATACAGCTTCTTGTCGGCCAGGTTGCTGACGCCGCCACGCAGGGTCAGTACCTCATTGACGTTCCAGGCCGCGGTCAGGTCATACAGCGTGTAGGCCTTGAGGAAGGTCGTCGCCGTGCCGGCCTGCCTGCCGGTGTACTGCGCCGACAGGCTGCTGGAAAACACCGCGTCGGGCGTCCAGTCCAGCGACGAATAGCCCGAGAATTCGGGGGTATCGATCAGGTTGCGGCCGGTGGTCAGGTTCCTGGCTTCCTTCATCCACGTCGCCGAGGTGCGCCAGCGCCAGTGCTCGCCGAAGCGGACATTGAAGTTGCCTTCCATGCCGCTGGTGCGTGCGCGCTGCACGTTGCTCATCCGCGTCCACCAGATGCCGTTGAACCTGCCCAGCGGTGCGTACTCGATCTTGTTCCTGAAGTCGGTGTGGAAGTAGGTCAGGCCGGCATCCACCAGATCGTTGTCGAAGCTGATGCCGATCTCGCGGTTGGTGCTGGTTTCCGGGTCCAGGTCCGGGTTGCCGGCCATGTAGCAGCCGCCGCGGGTATAGCCCAGCGGAATCAGCGAGGTGCAGCCACGGCCACCGGACTGGGTGGCGGCGCTGGCGGAGTTCTCGGTCAGGCTGGGGGCGCGGAAGCCCTTGGAAACGCCACCGCGGATGGTCCATTGCTCGGCCGGATGCCAGACCAGGTAGGCGCGCGGGCTGACGTGGCCACCGAATTTCTCATGGTGATCCAGGCGCGCGCCCAGGGTCAGTGCCAGGGTGCGGTGCAGCTTCAGTTCGTCTTCGACGAACAGGGCCCAGGTATCCACTTCCAGATCGGAGCCGCTGACGGCATTGCCGGCATAGTCGATCGGCGCGCGGCCGATGGTGTCGGTGTTGGTCAGCTCCTGGCGCTTCCACTGGCCGCCCACGGCGAACTGGTGTTCAACGCCGAGGGTGAACGGCGTGGTCAGGCTGCCCTCGATGATCGTATCGGTGGCTTCGGAACGGCCGGTAGCACCGATGTCGTTCCTGTACTCGGTCCAGTACGCACTGATCTTCGAATTGCCGAAGCTCCACTTGCCATCGTGGTTGAGCGCCAGCGAGCTGCGCTTGAGTTCGCTGGCACCCCAGGCGCCTTCATCCTGCTTTTCCAGCGAAGCGTCGATGAAGGCCTGCTGCACGCCATGGCCGGCTTCGAGCGACAGTTCCTGCGCGTCGCTCAGTTTCCACTGCAGCAGCGCATCGACATTGCGGTCCTTCTCGCCTGCATACGCGTTGCCGTAGACACCACCATTGGAGCGATCCGAATCGCGGCGCATGCTGTTGGCACCGATGCGCAGGCCGAAGCGCTCGCCGAGCGGGCCGGAGAACGTCGCACCGATCTGCTGGGTGTCGCCGCGCTTGCCGTCGCCCGGGCGGGTATAGCTGTGGGTGGCGCTGCCGCTCCAGTCATCACCGATGCGCCGGGTGATGATGTTGATCACGCCGCCCATGGCGTCGGAGCCATACAGCGACGACATCGGTCCGCGCACCACTTCGATGCGCTCGATCTGGTCGGGCGAGATCCAGTTCAGGTCCTGGCGGCCCAGGTCCGGCCGGTAGTTGGTCGAGGCCGAGCTGCCCATGCGCTTGCCGTCCACCAGCACCAGCGTGTAGTTCGACGGCATGCCGCGCAGCTTGATCTTGGACTGCTCGCCAACCGCACTGAGGCCACCGGTCACGCCGGGCACGCGGCTGAGCAGGGTGGCCAGGTCGTGCACCGGCTGGCGCGCGATGTCCTCGCGGCTGATCACGCTGATGCTGGCCGGCGCATCCTTGATCCATTGCTGGTTGCCCGAAGCGGTGACCACCACGGTATCCAGGTCCTTGGTGGAGGCATCGGCGCTGGCCTCTGCAGCGGCCAGGCCGGGCAGGGCCAGCAGGCAGGCAGTGGCCAGGGCACTGGCCAGGCGGGTGCGCGGCAGGCGCGCGGAACGGGAGCGGAACGGCTGGGACATGACGGCTTCCATCGAATGAGGGGGGACCGGATGGAAGCAACGGGCACACGCAGACAAGCAGGCAGGCCCCCCCTTCCATGGGTCGTAGGGCGCACGGTTCGGGCCGGCGCAGCTGGGTGGGTCTCGGCCGTACGGAGGACGGCGACCTGCCTGGTTAATAAAATGATAACCGTTCTCGTTTGTCACGATCCAGTACCCGGCGCCACGAAGCGACATTCCGCTGCGCGGTCCACCATCGCCTGCTGTTTGCTGAATGGGGATAAATCCCGGCGTAGACCTTCGCACTCGGCTTACATCCGGCGCCCTAGACTGGGCCGCATTTTCGATTCCGCCCCGTTGGAGATCGTGTGGGTTCCGGTAGTGACAGACAGCGACTGTGCGGCCAAGGGCCGGTACAGCCAGGACAAGTGCGGGCGCCGGGAAGGCGCGCCGGGAACCTTCGCGCATGCAGCCCGGCCGGGACGGCCGGCCATGCCGATCGTGGGGAGTAAGCGGTGATGGGGGGTCAAACCATCCACGCGGAAGCGGATGCGCCCCGGCTCGACGCCGGCTGGGCGCTGCTGCCGGCCGAATCTCCGCTGCCGATGCCCGAACAGACCCTGCGCGAAGGCAAGCTGAAGGTCCGTCGGCACCGTACCTCGCCACGCATGATCGGCCTGCGCCGGTTCTACATCTTCGGCGGCACCCTGGCCATGACCGCCATCGCCACCCGCATGATGTGGCGGGTGCTGTCTGCCAATGGCATCAGCGTGCTGGAAGCCTGCCTGCTGGTGCTGTTCGTCGGCCTGTTCGCCTGGATCGCGCTGTCCTTCGCCAGCGCTGTGGCCGGCTTCCTGACCGCCGTGTTCGACCGGGGTTACCGCCTTGGCATCGACCCGGACAAGCCGCTGCCGGCGGTGCATAGCCGCACCGCGCTGCTGATGCCGACCTACAACGAAGACCCGCGCCGGCTGCTGGCCGGCCTGCAGGCGATCTACGAGTCGGTGGCCGCCACCGGCCAGCTCGAACGCTTCGACTTCTTCGTGCTCAGCGATACCCGGCGCGAGGACATCGCACGCGCCGAGGAGCAGGTATTCGCCGAACTGCGCGAGCGCGTGCCGGACGGCCAGACGCGGCTGTTCTACCGCCGCCGTGGCGACAACAGCGGGCGCAAGGCCGGCAACATCGCCGACTGGGTGCGCCGCTTCGGTGGCGCTTACCCGCAGATGCTGATCCTGGACGCCGACAGCCTGATGACCGGCGACAGCATCGTGCGCCTGGTGGCCGGCATGGAACACAACGCCGATGTCGGCCTGATCCAGACCCTGCCCTCGGTGATCGGTGGCCGCACCCTGTTCGCACGCATGCAGCAGTTCGGCGGTCGCGTGTACGGCCCGGTGATCGCCCGTGGCGTGGCCTGGTGGCATGGCGCCGAGAGCAACTACTGGGGCCACAACGCCATCATCCGCACCCGTGCCTTCGCCGACCACGCCGGCTTGCCAGCGCTGCCGGGGCGCAAGCCGTTCGGCGGCCACGTGCTCAGCCACGATTTCGTCGAAGCAGCGCTGATGCGCCGTGGCGGCTGGGCCGCGCACATGGTGCCGTACCTGGGGGGCAGCTACGAAGAAGGCCCGCCGACCCTGACCGACCTGCTGGTGCGCGACCGTCGCTGGTGCCAGGGCAACCTGCAGCACGGCAAGGTGGTCGGCAGCCGTGGCCTGCACTGGATCAGCCGCACCCACATGCTGATCGGCATCGGTCATTACTTCACCGCGCCGATGTGGGCGATGCTGATGTTGATCGGCATTGCGATCCCGCTGTTCCAGGAAGGCATCGATTTCAATGCCCTGCTGCACCTGTCACCCAGCGTGTACTGGCGGGCCCAGGACGAGGAGCAGGTGGTGCGCCTGTTCGCCGCCACCATGGCGGTGCTGCTGCTGCCCAAGGTGCTGGGCTATCTGGCGATGCTGATGGACCCTGTCGACCGCCGCGGTTGCGGCGGTGCGATCCGTGCGTTCGTGTCGATGCTGGTGGAGACCGTGCTGGCCGCACTGATGGCACCGGTAGTGATGTACGTGCAGTCGCGCGGCGTGGCCGAAGTGCTGTCCGGCCGCGATTCCGGCTGGGACGCACAGCAGCGTGACGATGGTGGCATCTCGTGGATGGCCTTGATCCGTGGCTACGGCGGGCTGGGTGTGTTTGGTGCGTTCATGGGTGTGCTGGCGTGGGCGGTGTCGCCGTCGCTGGCAGCCTGGATGGCGCCGGTGGTGATCGGCATGGTGCTGGCCGTTCCGGTGGTGGCGCTGACCTCCTCGCGCGGCCCGGGTGCCTTCCTGCATCGCCTCGGCCTGCTCGACATCCCCGAAGAGAACATTCCGCCACCGGTGCTGGTGCGCGCCGCGCAGCTGCGCCGGGAAGCCGCCGAGCAACCGCCGCTGTACTGATGGCCCTGCACCAGCGGCATAATGCGGCTCGAACTTGAAGGAGCCGCATCATGCTGCAAACGGTGGAACAGGAAACCGGCGCCTCGCCACAGTGGTCGGTAATCTGGCTGCACGGGCTTGGCGCCGACGGCCACGACTTCGCGCCGATCGTGCCGGAACTGGTGCGTCCGCACTGGCCGGCGCTGCGCTTCGTGTTCCCGCACGCACCGGTGCGGCCGATCACGATCAACAACGGCGTGCCGATGCGCGGCTGGTACGACATCGTCGGGATGGACTTCCGCTCGCGTGCCGACATGGCCGGCGTGCAGGAATCGGTGCTGCAGCTGGATGCGCTGATCGCACGTGAGATCGAGCGCGGCGTCGCGCCGGAGAAGATCTTCCTGGCCGGCTTCTCGCAGGGCGGGGCGATCATCCTCACCGCTGCACTGTCGCGCACCGCGCCACTGGCCGGCCTGATCGCACTGTCCACTTACCTGCCGGAAGCCGAGAGCGCCAGGCGCGTTGACGGTGCGGTGCAGGTGCCGGTGTTCATGGCCCATGGCAGCAGCGACCCGGTGATTCCGCAGGCGGTGGCCGCACACAGCGCGCAGGCCCTGCAGGCGCTGGGCCTGGAGGTGGAGTGGCACAGCTACCCGATGGCCCACCAGGTCTGCGCCGAAGAGATCCAGGCGCTGGGTGACTGGCTGCAGGAACGGTTGGGCGCTGCCTGAGCCATGCCCCCGGCCAGCACATCGCCGTGGATGCCGGAACTGTGCCGCCTGCCGCGGCTGGCGGCGATGCTCGGCCTGGCCCAGCTGGCGGTGGTGGTGCTGGCGCTGGCGCCCGATGGCAGCCGCCACTGGGCCTTCGGCGAGCTGCTGTCGGCCAGCGGCTTCGCGCTGTGGCTGGCGCTGGCGGTGACCGCCAGCCTGTGCCTCCTGCGGCAGGCTCTGTCGAGGCTGCCGCCGGTGCTGGGCGCTGTCGCGGCGATCGTGCTGGCGACCCTGATCGCGGTGGTCTGTGCCGGCATCGTGCATGCATTGTACGCGGTACTGGGCGACAACTTCGCCCGCGGCATCAGCTTCTGGCGCTTCACCCTGGGCAGTGCGGCAACCACGGCACTGATCGCCGCGCTTGCCCTGCGCTACTTCTATGTGAGCGATCGCTGGGCCGCGCAGGTGCAGGCCAACGCGCGTGCCCAGGCCGACGCGCTGCAGGCGCGGATCCGGCCGCACTTCCTGTTCAACAGCATGAACCTGATCGCCAGCCTGCTGCATCGCGATCCGGCGGTGGCCGAACGCGCGGTGCTGGATCTGTCCGATCTGTTCCGTGCTGCCCTGGGCGCGGGCGAGGGCGACTCCACCCTGCGTGACGAATGCGAGCTGGCCGAGCGCTATCTGTCGATAGAGTCGCTGCGCCTCGGCGAGCGTCTGCAGGTGCGCTGGCAGCGCGATGAGCCGCTGCCGTGGGACCTGCCACTGCCGAGGCTGGTACTGCAGCCGCTGGTGGAAAACGCAGTGCTGCATGGTATTTCGCGGCTGCCCGAGGGCGGCACCATCGAATTGCAGCTGGTGCGCGAGGGCAACGAGCTGCAGATCCGCGTGCGCAATCCCGCGCCCGATCCGCAGGCGCCGGGGTTGGCGCTGGCGCGTGGTGCCGGCCATGCCCAGCACAGCATCGCTCATCGGCTGGCGTGGCGCTTCGGCGCCGCCGCGCGGATGACGGCTGGCTGGAGCGAGGGCTACTATGCCTGCCAGGTGACAGTGCCGATCCAGTGAGGGGACGACCGTGAGGGTAGTCATCGCCGATGACGAACCGCTGGCGCGGGAACGCCTGCGCAGCCTGCTGGCGGCGCAGGACGGGGTGGACGTGGTGGCCGAGGCCGGCAACGGCGAGCAGGCCCTGCATGCGTGCGCGGAGCTGCAGCCGGACCTGGTCCTGCTGGATATCGCCATGCCCGGGCTGGACGGCCTGGAAGCCGCCCGCCACCTGGCCAGCTTCGAGCCGCGCCCGGCGGTGGTGTTCTGCACGGCTTATGACGCGCATGCGCTGTCGGCGTTCGAGGCGGCGGCCATCGATTACCTGATGAAGCCGGTCCGCGCCGAGCGCCTTGCCGCAGCGATCGCACGTGCACGCACGTTCCTGGCCGGCCGCGATGGCCAGCCGCAGGACAACGGCGGGCAGCAGGCCCGCAGCATGCTGTGCGCACGCCTGCGTGGCAGCCTGCGGCTGATCCCGCTGGACGACATCCACTACCTGCAGGCGGAAGAGAAGTACGTGGTGGTGCACCATGCGCGCGGCGAGGACCTGATCGAGGAGTCGCTGAAGTCGCTGGAGGAAGAGTTCGCCAGCCGCTTCATCCGCATCCATCGCAACTGCCTGGTGGCGCGCCACGAGCTGGTGGAGCTGCGTCGAGGCTCGGGTGGTCAAGTGCAGGCGGTGCTGCGGCATGGCAAGCAGCCGCTGGAAGTCAGCCGCCGCTGCGTGGCGACGCTGAAGCAGGAACTGCGGCATCTGTGAGTGGTCCCGCGCGGCCTGCGGCCGCGACTGCTATGAAATCAACAGCAACAGCAACAGCAACAGCAACAGCAACAGCGGGTCATGGCTCGTTGTTTCTACGTGCTGGGTTGGGCCGGGGTGGGGCGGCGGGACACGCTGCAAGTACATCCATGTAAGCTCGATGGCGCCATCCATGGCGCCAACGGTCCCGCCGCCCCACCCCGGCCCAACCCTCTCGTTCTTCAACGCATCGGGCAGCAAGAGCATTGTTGTTATCGGCTTGGAAAGAGGGGGCAGATCCCTTTTCCTGCGGAAAAGGGATCTGACCCCGGAAGCCGTCGGCTGTTGCTTTTGCTTCTGCTTTTTTCTTTTGATCTTCCGTGGCTGACGCGCACTGAAGCTGTCAGAGGCCGGGCGGGGTGGGGTCGCGGGGGTGTCCGCGGCATGGATGCCGCGGCCAAGCCTCCACGGACGGATTCACGGCGTCCCCCGTGACCCCACCCCGTCCGGCCAAGCGCGGCTGTTGCTTTCACGACCCCTCCGCCAGCCACGAGGGGCTCCGCCGTTGGCCGTATCCGCGCCGAAGGCGCGATAATGACCGGATGGAAACCGTCCGCATCGCCACCCGCAAGAGCCCGCTCGCCCTCTGGCAGAGCGAACACGTCGCCGACCGCCTGCGCCAGGCCCATTCCGGCTTGCATGTGGAACTGGTGCCGATGAGCACCCGCGGCGACGAAGTGCTCGACCGTTCGCTGGCCGCCATCGGTGGCAAGGGCCTGTTCCTGAAGGAGCTGGAGCTGGCCATGCTGCGCGGTGAGGCCGACTGCGCGGTGCACTCGCTGAAGGATGTGCCGATGGAACTGGATGCGCCGTTCGCGTTGCCGGCAATGCTGACCCGTCACGATCCCGCCGATGGCTTCGTCTCCAACCTGTACGCCTCGCTGGACGCGCTGCCGATCGGTGCGCGGGTCGGGACCTCGTCGCTGCGTCGCCAGGCGCAGCTGCGCGCGCTGCGACCGGACCTGGAACTGCTCGACCTGCGCGGTAACGTCAACACCCGGCTGGCCAAACTCGACAACGGTGGCTACGACGCCATCGTGCTGGCCGTGGCCGGCCTGGAGCGTCTGGGTCTCGGCGAGCGCATCGTCGCGCGCCTGCAACCGCCGCAGTGGCTGCCGGCCCCGGCGCAGGGCGCGGTGGCGGTGGAGTGCGATGGTGGCAATGCGCGTCTGATGGCGTTGTTCGCCCCGCTTGATGACGCGGCCACGCGTGCCTGCGTGGAAGCCGAGCGGGCGATGAATCGTGCGTTGCACGGCAGCTGCCACGTGCCGGTGGCGGCCATCGCGCAGTGGCAGGGCGATGACCTGCACCTGCAGGGGCTGGTTGGCAGCGCCAGCGACGGCCGTGCGGTGCGCGCCGAAGCCGTGGGCCCAGGCAGTGATCCGGAAGCGCTGGGCCAGCAAGTGGCGAAGATGCTGCTGGATGCCGGTGCCGGCGAACTGCTGAACGTCTGAGCCATCGCAGGTCGTGCCGGCCAGCGGCCGGCACCACCGGAAGAAGAACGGGCGCCCTTGGCGCCCGTTTCTTACTTGAACTTGTAGACCACGTTCATCGTCGTCAGCGTATCGGTCTTGCGCTTGTCCTCGGCCACGTCACTGTTGTAACGCGCCTGCCAGCCGGCCTTCAGCGCCAGGTGCTCGTTCATGCTCACCGACACGCCGAAGTCGTTCTGGCCGAAGGTGTTGTACGAACCGGATTCGACCAGCAGGGTGTTGACCAGGTCGGTGTTGTCGGTCAGCGAGTACTTCATGTCGAACAGGCCGCGGCCGATCATGCCGGTGCGGGTGCGGTCGTCCTCGGTGCTGTGGGTGCGGCGCACACCGGGGCCGATCTGCGCGTCGAACGAGAAGCGCTCGGTGTTCCACAGGCGGGTGCCGTAACCCAGACCGAACGAGCTCTGGCGGTCGTAGGTGGCGAAGTCGTCGCGCTCGGTACGCACCGTGGCCGTCAGCTGGCGGTGCTCGCCCAGCTGCAGCGCGCTGCCGGCACTGCCGGTGTAGCGGTTGGCGGTGGTGTTGTTGCGGCGGGTGGTGGTGCCGTCGTCGCGGGTCTCGGTCACCTTGGAGCTGGAGCGCAGGCCGGCCAGGTCCATGCTGTGCACCCAGTCGCCGTCGGTGTAGCGCAGGCGCAGGCGGCCGTTGAAGCTCTCGGTGCTGCTGTTGCCGCGTGCCGAGGCGAAGCCGAGCTCGCCGCCACTGCCGCTCCACGGCGAAGACATCGCCGCCAGTTCGGAGGCATCCTGTGCATACGCGAGCGGCGCGCACAGCAGCAGGGGGATCAGCAGGGACACGCGCAGGGACATCGGGGCTTCTCCGAAGCGGTTGACAGCCGGTGATGATACTGGAAGCGTGATGGCGGTCAGAATCGATCCAAGGCGCGCTTCAGCAGACGTTGCCGCGGACGCCTATTCAGGGCAGATCGATACGCAATGCCGGGTCGTTGAAGCGCGAATAGCGCAGGCGCAGCTGGAAATTGCGGCCATTGCTGCTGCCGCTGCGCACGATCTGCCGTGGCAGGCCCTGGGCGTCCACCCAGTACTCCAGGCGTTCGCCGGCCTGCGCGCCGCGCAGGCGGTAGTGACGGGTCTCGACTCCATCCAGCGATTGGCTGCCCAGGTCTTCGGCCTGCAGCTCGGCAGGCAGGGCGTCGGCCGGCAAGGGATTGCGCCACTGCTCCAGCAGGCCCGGCGGGGTGGGAACCTGGCGGATCGCACCGTCGGCCTGCAGGAACATGGTGTCGCCAATGATCGTCTGCGGCCCGCCCGGGGTCTGCACCCGGAAGCGGTCGGGGGCGACGAAGTCCATGGCACTGCGCACCGGCTGCGGCGCGCCCAGCACCTCCAGCTCGGCATGGAAACTGCCCAGGGCCGCAAAGCGTTGGCTGGCGCCCAGTACGGCCTGGGCCGGATCGGCCGCGGGCACGGGGGCTTCGGTCCTCGCCGGCGCCGGTGCGCGATCGCAGGCAGCCAGCAGCAGGCAGGCCAGCAGGGACAGGGCGGGCAACCGGCGCATCGGGCATTCCATGGGGGTGGGGGCGACCACGATAGCCCAAACGTCCCACACAAGACCCGCGACTCGGACATAATCGGGGGTATGGACCGATACGAACGCATCACCGCCCTGCATCGTCTGCTCAAGTCCGCGCGCTATCCGGTGACGGTGGCGACTCTGCAGGACAAGCTCGGTTGTTCCCGTGCCACCGTCTACCGCGACCTGGCCTTCCTGCGCGATGCGCTGATGGCACCGATCGAGGGCGACGGCGAGGCCGGCTTCCGCTACCAGGCCGACGAGAGCGACCGCTTCGAACTGCCTGGCCTCTGGCTCAGCTCGGAGGAGCTGCACGCCCTGCTGGCCTCGCAGCACCTGCTGGCGCGTACCGGCGGCGGCGTGCTGTCCTCGGTGCTGGCGCCGCTGCAGCAGCGTATCGAGAGCCTGCTGGCTGCCCAGGCCGGTGTCTCCAACTGGCCGGTGGATCGTGTGCGGGTAATCCCGCACCGCGGCCGCAAGTTCGATGAAGGCAGCTTCCGCAGTGTGGCCTCGGCGGTGCTGGAGCGCCGCCAGCTGGCGTTCGAGTACCGCGCCCGCTCCACCGACGAGCCGACCAAGCGCACCGTTTCGCCGCAGCGCCTGACCCACTACCGCGACAACTGGTACCTGGATGCCTGGGACCATGACCGCGAGGCGCTTCGCAGCTTTGCCGTGGATCGCATCCACAAGGCGCGGGTGATCGACAGCACCGCCCGTGACGTCGCCGACAGCGAGCTGGACGAGCAGCTGGGTGCCAGCTACGGCATCTTCTCCGGTGCGCCGAAGGGCTGGGCGACCATCCTGTTCAGTGCCAAGGCCGCGCGCTGGGTGGCCGACGAGCATTGGCACTCCAAGCAGCAGGGCCGCTTCCTGGCCGATGGCCGCTATGAACTGAAGGTGCCGTACAGCGTCTCACGCGAACTGCTGATGGACGTGCTGCACTACGGCTCGGATGCCGAAATCGTCGAGCCGGTGATGCTGCGCGAGCAGGCCAAGGCGCTGCTCGAGCTGGCCCTGAGCAACTACGAAAAATCCTGACACTCCCCCCGAGAACTCCCCCGCCCATGAAGAAGACCCTGTTGCTGCCCCTGCTCGCCGCTGCGCTGGCCCTGACCGCCTGCGGCAAGTCCGGCGAGCCCTCGCAGAAGCTGGTGGTGGCCGCCACGGCCGTGCCGCATGCCGAGATCCTTGAGGTGGTCAAGCCGATCCTCAAGCAGGAAGGCGTGGACCTGGACGTGCGCGTGTTCAACGACTACGTGCAGCCCAACGACCAGCTGGTGCAGAAGCAGGTGGACGCCAACTACTTCCAGACCGAGCCGTACCTGGATGCCTACAACCGCGATCGCAAGACCGATCTGGTGAAGGTAATCGGCGTGCATATCGAGCCGTTCGGTGCCTATTCGCGCAAGGTCAAGTCGCTGGCCGAGCTGCGCGACGGTGCCGACGTGGTGATCCCGAACGACCCGAGCAACAACAGCCGCGCGCTGATCCTGCTGCACAAGGCCGGCGTGATCGAGCTGAAGGATCCGGCCAACGCGCTGTCGACCCTGCGTGACATCACCGCCAACCCGAAGAACCTGAAGTTCCGCGAGCTGGACTCGGCGATGCTGCCGCGCGTGCTGGACCAGGTCGACCTGGCCCTGATCAACACCAACTACGCGCTGGATGCGGGCCTCAACCCGACCAAGGATGCACTGGCGATCGAGAGCAAGGACTCGCCGTACGTGAACTTCCTGGTCGCGCGGCCGGACAACAAGGACGACGCCCGCGTGCAGAAGCTGGCCAAGGCCCTGACCAGCCCGCAGGTGAAGGCTTTCATCGAGACCAGGTACAAGGGCGCGGTGCTGCCGGCGTTCTGACCGGCGCTACGGGCGTTCTGGCCATGCGGTAGTGCCGGCCGCTGGCCGGCAATCTGCAAACGCCGCCAAGGATCATGGGGTTGCCGGCCAGCGGCCGGCACGACCTTCAGTCGACGTGGAAGGCGAGGGTGGCCGCTACGGCCTGCTGCCAGCCTGCATACAGTTTCTCGCGCCGCGCCACTTCCATCTGTGGCTCGAAGCGCCGGTCCAGGCCCCATTGCGCGGCGATCTGCTCGCGGCTGGACCAGAACCCGACGGCCAGACCGGCCAGGTAGGCCGCGCCCAGCGCGGTGGTCTCGGTCAGCCGCGGCCGCAGCAGAGGCACCCCAAGGATGTCGGCCTGGAAGCCGGCCAGGAAGTCGTTGCCGATCGCACCACCGTCGGCGCGCAGTTCGGTCAGCGCGATGCCCGCATCGGACTGCATCGCATCAAGCACGTCGCGGGTCTGGTAGGCCATCGCCTCCAGCGCGGCACGCACGAAGTGTGCCTTGCGGGTGCCACGGGTCAGGCCGAACATCGCGCCGCGAACATCGCTGCGCCAGTAGGGCGCGCCCAAGCCGACGAATGCCGGCACCAGATACGCGCCGCCGCTGTCCGGCACCTGCGCGGCCAGTGCCTGGCTGTCGCTGGCACGCTCGATCATGCGCAGGCCGTCACGCAGCCACTGCACCACCGAGCCGGCGATGAAGATCGAGCCTTCGAGTGCATATTCCACGCGCCCGTCCAGGCCCCAGGCAATGGTCGTCAGCAGGCCGTTGCGCGAGCGCACCGCCTGCGTGCCGGTGTGCATCAGCATGAAGCAGCCGGTGCCATAGGTGTTCTTGACCATGCCCGGCTGGAAGCAGGCCTGGCCGAACAGCGCCGCCTGCTGGTCTCCGGCGATGCCGGCGATCGGGATCGGGTGGTCGAAGAAGAACTGCGGCCGGGTGTGCGCATACACCGTGCTGGAATCGCGCACCTGCGGCAGCATCGCGCGGGGTATGTCCAGCAGCGCCAGCAGGTCGTCATCCCAGTCCAGCGTGTGGATGTTGAACAACAGGGTGCGTGCGGCGTTGCTGTAGTCGGTCACATGCGCCTGGCCGCCACTGAGGTTCCATACCAGCCAGCTGTCGATGGTGCCGAACAGCAGCTCGCCACGCTCGGCGCGTTGCTGCGCACCTTCCACGTGGTCGAGGATCCAGCGCACCTTGGTGGCGGAAAAATAGGCGTCGATCAGCAGGCCGGTGCGTTCGCGGACCAGTGCCTCATGCCCGTCGCACTTCAGTCGCTCGCAGATGGCATGGCTCTGCCGCGACTGCCAGACGATGGCATTGTGGATCGGCTGGCCGCTGGCGCGGTCCCAGACCACGGTGGTCTCGCGCTGGTTGGTGATGCCCAGCGCGGCGATATGACGCGGGTCGATCTGTTCGCGGCTGAGCAGTTCGGTCAGCGTGGCATAGACACTGGTGAGGATCTCGCGCGGGTCATGCTCGACCCAGCCGGGTTGCGGGAAGATCTGCGCGAACTCGCGCTGCGCACTGCCGACGATGTCGCCAGCACGGTCGAACAGGATCGCGCGCGAACTGGTGGTGCCCTGGTCGATGGCCAGCACGTAGCGGGGCGTCATGCAGCGTCTCCGGTGGCGATGGGGAAATCCTAATGCATCGATCGCGTCGCGCGCGGCCACCCTGGTAGCTGCCAACCTTGGTTGGCACACGTGGCAACACGGGGGTCAGAGCCCTTTCCCTGGGAAAGGGATCCGACCCCCCATCCACGCCTGCAGCCGCGCCACCTGCGCCGCATCCAGCCGCAGCCCCAGCTTGCTCCGCCGCCACAGCACGTCCTCGGCATTCAAGGCCCATTCGTGGTCGCGCAGGAAGTCCACTTCGCGGGCATGCAGGCCGCCGCCAAACTCCTCGCCAAGATCGCCCTTGCCCTGAGCGCCCTGCAGCAGCTCCGCGCTGCGGCTGCCGTAGGCGCCGGCCCAGCGGCGCGCAATCTCTGCGGGCAGCCACGGTGCCAGTGCCTGCAGGCGCGAGCACGCCTGCGTGGCGTCGCCCCAGTCGCTGCCCGGCAGTGGGTGGCCCGTTGCCGTCCATGCCGGTCCCATCTGCGGCAGGGCGGGGCGCAGCAGGTCCAGCGCTTCTTCGGCCAGCACGCGGTACGTGGTCAGCTTGCCGCCCAGCACATGCAGCGCGGGCGCCGGGCCGGACTGCAACTGCAGGCGGTAGTCACGGCTCAGCTTCGCTGCACGCGGATCGGGATCGGCAAGTAGCGGGCGTACCCCTGCGAACTGCCAGACCACGTCCTGCGGGGTGATCGGCTCGCGCAGGTAGTGGTTGGCGGCCTCGCACAGGTAAGCCACCTCCGAAGGCAGCACGCTGCACCGGGCCGGGTCGCCGCGGTAGTCGGTGTCGGTGGTGCCGACCAGCAGGTGGTCGTGGGCGAACGGCAGCAGGAACACCACGCGGCCATCGGGCTGCTGAAGCAGGCAGGCGCTGTCGTCGGGCCAGGGCCGGCGCAGCACGATGTGGCTGCCCTGTACCAGGCGCAGGGCGGGGCCGCCATCGCGCGCCTGCATACGTTCCAGCAGGCCTCCTGCCCAAGGGCCGGCTGCATTGGCAACGGCCTGGGCGATCACCGTTTGCTGCCGGCCGTCGGTGGCTTCCAACGTGGCCTGCCAACGGCCCAGCACAGGGCGCAGTTCAATGCAGCGGCTGCGCACATGTACCCGTGCGCCACGCCGGGCGGCATCCAGCGCATTGAGCAGTACCAGCCGCGCGTCATCGACCTGTGCATCGGCGTAGCTGAAGGCCTGCCGCAGCGCCGGGGAGAGCCAGGGGCCAAGCGGGTCGCGTTGCAGGTCCAGTGCGCGCGAGGCGGGAAAACTCGGGCTGCGCCCGCCCAGATGGTCATACAGCCACAGGCCCGCGCGCAGCATCCAGCGCGGTCGCAGGTGGGGTTCCCATGGCAGTACGAAGCGCAACGGACGGACCAGATGGGGGGCCTGCCGCCGCACCACTTCGCGTTCACCCAGTGCCTTGCGCACCAGTCCGAACTCGCCCTGTTCAAGGTAGCGCAGGCCGCCGTGGATCAGTTTGCTGCTGGCGCTGGAGGTGTGCGCGGCCAGGTCATCCTGCTCGCACAACAGCACCCGCAGGCCGCGGCCGGCCGCATCACGGGCGATGCCGGCGCCGTTGATGCCGCCACCGATCACCAGCAGGTCGACGTCGTCCATCGCGTCTCCGTGTCCTGTGTGTGCGTAGAGTCGACTGACAGTCGACTCTACAGAACGCGGGTGACGGAAACGACGACGGGCCCCGCAGGGCCCGTCGCGTTACATCCGTGAAGCCGGTGCTGCCTGGATCAGAAGCGGGCACCGATGCCGAAGCCGACGGTCCACGGATCCATCTTGGCTTCGCCGATCTTCTCACCGCCGACCTTCACGTCCGGACGCGAACGCATGTAGCGGGCATCGGCACGGGCGAACCAGGTGGAGTTGATGTTCATGTCCACGCCGACGGTGCCGATCACGCCCTTGGCGTCCTTGAGGCGGATGTCGGAGCTGCTGCCGTCGGCCAGCGTTTCATTGCTGAAGCTGGACTGGTAGTAGCCCACGCCCACGAACGGACGGAACACGTTGTCAGCCTGGCCGAAGTGGTACTGGCCGCTCAGCGCGACCGGCTGCTGCTCGACGTTGCCCAGGCGGGCATTGTTCGGGCCCTTCACCTTGTGGTCGAACTTGTCGGCGGCGCCCCACAGTTCAACGGCCCAGTTGTCGTTGATGTAGTAGCTGAAGCTGACGGTCGGCGCCGGGCCACCATCGACCTTCTTGATGCCGTCGATCGGATCATTCTTCGGCTGCAGCAGCGCGACGCCGCCAACCACGGCAAAATGCTTGCCCGAAGCGGTATCGGTGGAGCTGCTGTCCTGGGCGAAAGCGGCCGGCGCGAAGGCGGCGGAGGTCAGCAGGGCGAGACTCAGGATACGGATGGAGCGCATGGGGGTATCTCCTAATGTTTCTTGTTTTGGGCCCCCGGTTGCGGGGCGAGCACACCGTAGTCGCCTCAACATGAATCGAATCCGACGCGCGTTAAAAAATAGTTTTCCTTGTTCAGCGATCAGCGCGAAAAGCCTGTATCCATGGGGTTTCTGGTCGTCAGTGGCATTCATTCAGTTGGAGAAGATGTGAGCGCGGCAACGCTGTGCGTCGGCCTGCAAGCGCAGGTGAACGTGGATTGCAGGGTACTGCTGCTGGGTTCGATGCCAGGCGTGGCATCCCTCCAGGAGCAGCGTTACTACGCGCATCCGCGCAACCGCTTCTGGCCGCTGATGGCCGATATCTGCGGTTTCGACGCGGCTCTGCCCTATGTGCAACGGCTGCAGGCGTTGAACGCCGCGGGCATCGGCCTGTGGGATGTGATCGGCCGCTGCGAGCGGCGCGGCAGCCTGGATGCCGACATCGTGCGTGGCACGGAAGTGGCCAATGCGCTGCCGGAACTGATCGCCACGCTGCCTGAGCTGAAGCTGATCGGCTGCAATGGTGGTGCGTCGCTGCAGGCGTTCCAGCGCTGGGTGCTGCCACGGCTGGAAACCCCGCCGAAGCTGGTCGCATTGCCGTCGACCAGCCCTGCCAATGCGGCGTGGTCGTTGCCGCGCCTGCGCCAGGCCTGGCAGCCGGTGGCCGACGCGCGGGCGACATGAAGCGGACATCGTCCGGACAATACGCTACCGACTGGTCGCGGCCGCGACCCATTGGCAACAGCCTGTCCCGGCTGCGTGCGTACTGAAAACACCTGTAACGGTTGGCGCTGGACCCCGCTGGCCGCACAATAGACGTTTCCCTACACCAGATTGCCGGAGTTATCCCCATGGCCGAAATCAAGGAAGCACTTGTCCCCGATATCGGTGACTACAGCGATATCCCGGTAATCGAGGTGCTTGTCGCCGTCGGCGACACGGTCAAGAAGGACCAGGGCCTGGTGACGCTGGAAAGCGACAAGGCGACCATGGAAGTGCCGTCCACGGTGGCTGGTGTGGTCAAGGAACTGAAGGTCAAGGTCGGCGACAGCCTGTCCGAAGGCAAGGTCGTGGCCCTGATCGAAGTGGCCGCAGGCGAAGCCGAAGCCGCCAAGCCGGCGGCCGCCGCGCCGGCACCGGCCAAGGCCGCTGCCCCGGCTGCCGCCACCCAGAGCGCACCGGCCCCGGCCGCAGCTGCGCCGGCTGCCAGCGGTGGTGCGGTTGAAGCGCTGGTGCCGGATATCGGCGACTACTCCGGCATTCCGGTCATCGAAGTGCTGGTCGCCGTCGGCGACACGGTCAAGAAGGACCAGGGCCTGGTCACGCTGGAAAGCGACAAGGCCACCATGGAAGTGCCGTCGTCGGTGGCCGGCGTGGTCAAGGAGATCAAGGTCAAGGTCGGCGACACTCTGTCGCAGGGCAATGTGGTCGCCATCATCGAAGCCGAGGGCGCTGCCGCGCCGGCGCCGACCAAGGCGGCCGCTGCGGCCGCTCCGGCTGCCGCCGAGACCGCCACCAAGGTCGAGCCGGTCGCTGTGCCGGTGCAGCCGGACAAGCTGGCGGCCCGCGAGATCGCCTCGGCCGGTACCCCGTCCAGCCCGCCGGTGCAGTTCAACGCCGATGGCGTGCTGCCCGCCAAGGTGCCGTATGCCACCCCGGCGGTGCGTGTGTTCGCCCGCGAACTGGGCGTGGACCTGCTGCAGATCAACGGCACCGAGAAGGGTGGCCGCATCACCAAGGGTGACGTGCAGAAGTTCGTCAAGGCCGCCCTCAGCGGTGGCGTGCCGGCTGCCGGCGGTGCTGCTGTCGCTGCCGGTGGTGGCCTGAACCTGCTGCCGTGGCCGAAGGTCGACTTCAGCAAGTTCGGCGAGACCGAAGTGCAGCCGCTGTCGCGCATCAAGAAGATCTCGGGTGCGAACCTGGCCCGCAACTGGGCGATGATCCCGCACGTCACCCAGTTCGAGCAGGCCGACATCACCGACCTGGAAGGCCTGCGCGTGGTGCTGAACAAGGAGAACGAGAAGGCCGGCATCAAGCTGACCATGCTCGCCTTCCTGATCAAGGCCAGCGCCGCAGCGCTGAAGAAGTTCCCGGAGTTCAACGCCTCGCTCGATGCCAGCGGTGAAAACCTGACCCTGAAGAAGTACTTCCACATCGGCTTCGCCGCCGACACGCCGAACGGCCTGGTCGTGCCGGTGATCCGCGACGTGGACAAGAAGGGCGTGGTGCAGATCGCGCAGGAAACCGGCGAACTGGCCAAGAAGGCGCGCGACGGCAAGCTCGGCCCGGCCGACATGAGCGGCGGCTGCTTCTCGATCAGCTCGCTGGGCGGCATCGGCGGCACCGCGTTCACCCCGATCGTCAATGCACCGGAAGTGGCCATCCTCGGTGTCTCCAAGTCGTCCATCCAGCCGGTCTGGAACGGCAAGGAATTCGCACCGAAGCTGATGCTGCCGCTGTCGCTGAGCTACGACCACCGCGTCATCGACGGCGCCCTGGCCGCACGCTTCACCACGTACCTGTCCCAGGTACTGGCCGACATGCGCCGCGTGCTGCTGTAAGGCACCCGCTTCGCCCCCACCGTGCGGCCGCAGCCCCTGGCGCGGCCGCGTGAACAGATGCAGTGACAGCCCACCGGCCATGCCGGGCGGGCATGAGGAAAACCCACCATGGCCACGATTGAAGTCAAGGTTCCCGACATCGGCGATTACAGCGATGTGCCGGTGATCGAAGTGTTGGTCGCCGTCGGCGACACGGTGAAGAAGGACCAGGGTCTGGTAACCCTGGAATCGGACAAGGCCACCCTGGAAGTGCCGTCCTCGGCTGCCGGCGTGGTCAAGGAGATCAAGGTCAAGCTGGGCGACACCCTGTCCGAAGGCGCCGTGGTCGTGGTGCTGGACGCTGAAGGCGCCGCCGAAGCCCCGGCCAAGGCCGCTGCGCCGGCTCCGGCTGCAGCCGCTCCGGCCAGCAAGCCGCCGGTGACCCCGTCGCACCGCGCCCCGGCCGAACCGGCTGCGCCGAAGCCGGCGCTGTCCAGCGGCAAGCCGGCCGACATCGAATGCGAGATGGTCGTGCTGGGCTCGGGCCCGGGCGGCTACACCGCCGCCTTCCGCGCTGCCGACGTCGGTCTGGATACGGTGCTGGTCGAACGCTACGCCAGCCTCGGCGGCGTCTGCCTCAATGTGGGCTGCATTCCGTCCAAGGCGCTGCTGCACGCCGCAGCGGTCATCGACGAAGTGGCCCACGCGGGTGATTTCGGCGTCGAATTCGGCAAGCCGACCATCACCCTGGACAAGCTGCGCGAGTACAAGGAAAAGGTCGTCAACCAGCTGACCAAGGGCCTGGCCGGCATGGCCAAGCAGCGCAAGGTCCGCAGCGTGCAGGGCGTCGGCAAGTTCATCTCGGCCAACGAGCTGGAAATCACCGCTGCTGACGGCAGCACCCAGCTGCTGCGCTTCCAGAAGTGCATCATCGCCGCCGGTTCGCAGGCGGTGAAGCTGCCGAACTTCCCGTGGGACGACAAGCGCGTGATGGATTCCACCGACGCGCTGGAGCTGGCCGAAGTGCCGGGCTCGCTGCTGGTCGTCGGCGGCGGCATCATCGGCCTGGAAATGGCCACCGTGTACAGCGCGCTGGGCAGCAAGGTCACCGTGGTCGAGTTCATGGACCAGCTGATGCCGGGCGCCGACAAGGACCTGGTCAAGCCGCTGGCCGACCGCCTGAAGAAGCAGGGCATCGAAGTGCACCTGAAGACCAAGGCCTCGGGCGTCACCGCCGATGCCAAGGGCATCACCGTCACCTTCGAAGCCGCCGAGGAAGGCCAGGCGCCTGCGCTGGCGCAGGGCACCTTCGACCGCGTGCTGGTGGCCGTGGGCCGCTCGCCGAACGGCAGGAAGATCGATGCCGAGAAGGCCGGCGTGCAGGTCACCGACCGTGGCTTCATCCCGGTCGACCGCCAGATGCGCACCAACGTGCCGCACATCTTTGCCATCGGCGACATCGTCGGCAACCCGATGCTGGCCCACAAGGCCACGCATGAGGGCAAGCTGGCCGCCGAAGTGGCTGCTGGGCACAAGAAGGAATGGGTGGCCCGCGTGATTCCGTCGGTGGCCTATACCAACCCGGAAATCGCCTGGGTTGGCGTGACCGAGACCGAAGCCAAGGCCAAGGGCCTGAAGGTCGGCGTGGCCAAGTTCCCGTGGGCCGCCAGTGGCCGCGCGATCGGCATCGGCCGCACCGAGGGCTTCACCAAGCTGATCTTCGACGAAGAAACCCACCGCATCATCGGCGGTGCGATCGTCGGCGTGCACGCCGGTGATCTGCTGGCCGAGATCGGCCTGGCCATCGAGATGGGTGCGGAGGCGGAAGACATCGGCCACACCATCCATGCCCACCCGACGCTGAGCGAGTCGGTGGCGATGGCGTCGGAAATCTACGACGGCACGATCACCGATCTGTACATGCCGAAGAAGAAGTAAGGCGCCCGCGCCGTTCCGAACGAAAAGCCCTGGCATCTGCTGGGGTTTTTTGTTTCTCCGCTCCGGATTTTTGCGAGCGGTGGGGCCGCTGCGCGGGTGGCAGGCGTTTGGACAAATGTCCCCCGCCGCCCGCCTGCGGCGGTCGCCTCCTCCTTTACTTTGTCCAAACGCCTGCCACCCGCGCAGCGGCTCGGCTTGCGGATAGTCAGAGCCAGTGCCAAAGCCGCCCGGATTCCTGACACGCGGGGGGAGAGGGGCTTGTGTGCGAAGTAAAGGAGGAGGCGTCGGCCGTAGGCCGGCGCCGGGGGACATTCGCACGCAAGCCCCTCTCCCCCCGCGCTCGACCAACCTGCTTCTCTGCTCGACGATGCCACAAAAAACGCGGCCCCGATGTTCCGGAGGCCGCGCCAGGAGAGAGAGTGCCGTGGAAGGGGCGGGGGATCAGAACACGAAGCTGATACCGGCCACCGGGCCCTTGAATTCCTGCTTCAGGCCGACAGTACCGTCGCTGCCCTTCTTGTCCACGTCCAGCTTGAACCAGTCGTAGCCGGCGAACACGCCGAAGTTCTTGGTGAAGCGGTAATCGACGATGGCATTGGCGCGGCTCAGGTCGCCCTTGTAGTCATCGAAGCTGCCCCAGCGCGTGTTGAGGTACTGGCCCTGCAGCGTGATCATCCAGCGCTCGGACGGCGTGAAGGTCATGCGGGCGCCGACCACAGGTGCCACGCCATCGGCCTTCTCGTCGAGGAACTGGCCTTCGTACACCGTGCCCAGGTCGGCGTACCCCTTGGTGCTGACCTTGGCGTACTCGCCACCGATCTGCAGGCCGAGGTCGAAGGTGTCGGTATCAACCACCGAGTAGTCATAGACCAGGCTGGCCACCTGATACTTCAGCTCACCCTTCACGAAGCTGCCGGCCGGCACGTTCTCACCGCCGAAGGAAATGCCCTGGTCGAGGGTCTCGCGGCGGTCCTTGTCGTACTTGAAGTAGTTGAACAGGAGGCGCTGACGGTTGCTGATGCGGAACATGCCGTCGATGCGCGGCTCCCATTCCTTGCCACCCAGCTTGAAGTCCTGGTTCAGGGAGATGTCCTGGCCGGCCACGGTGGTGCTGCCGCGGAGGGTGTTGTCCGAATCGATGTTCATCGCACCCAGACGGATGGCAAAGCGGTCATCGCCTTCGGCGGCGTGGGCCGCATTGGCGAACGAGGCGCCGGCAGCGAGCAGGGAGAGGGCGAGCAGGGTGGGTACGGGGCGCATCGAAGAGTCCTTGCAGTGGTTCATCAGAATGACGGCCACTGTGCCGGACAGGCCCGTCCACCATGCGTGAACGTATGGTCCATGGCATGTGTACGGTTCAGTGCTGTCGCGACGATGCAAAAAGATGGCCCCGGAGCCGGGCTTCGGGGCCATCGTGGGACCTGCGGGGCGGAGCCGACGAGGATGCTGCAGGCAGGTCGAATGATCGGACCGGCATGTCTGACGAAAGTTCCGCAGACTGCGACCAAAGTTCAATAGTGCGTCGCAACATGGTGCGGACGTCATTGTCCCCCTGGTGGCACGCAAAAATGTAACCGTTACCGCAACTTGCGGCTTCCAGGGATGAACAGGGAGCGGTTGTCTCGCAAATTGTCCCATTGCTATAATTTGGCGGCTCGATGAGGCCCCCCTGCTGTAGCCGCCTCAGCCCTCCACTTGCAACCACGCGGGACGTCCTGTGCTGAACTCCGTTGATGCGGGTCGGCGACTGATGCTGCGCGCCGCGGTCTACCCGCTGGCCGCAGTGGCTGTCCTGGCCCTGGCCTTCCTGCTGGTAGGTCCGAAATACGCCCTCGGCGCGCTGGCGTCCGGTGTGGCCATTTCGGCCGGTGGCTGGGTGGCGGCACGGATGGCACTGGGCGGTGGGGCACTGGCTGCAGGATCGGCGATGGCTCGCCTGATCATTGCGATCGTGGCCAAGTGGGTTGTGGTTTTCGGCGTCCTGCTGGTGGGGTTCCTGGTCTTCAAGCTGCCTGCATTGGCGCTGTTGGCCGGTATCGCCGTCGGCTTGATGTTCCAGGTCCTGGCGATGGCCAGGCGTTGACAGAATTCAATTAACTGAAGGTTCCGGACACATGGCGGGCGAGGCTCTAACCCCTACCAGCTACATCCAGCATCACCTGCACAACCTGACCGCGCCGGTCGGCAAGGGTGAGGGTATGTTCTGGCATATCCACGTCGATACCTTCCTCACCGCGGTCCTGATGGGCCTGGTGATCGTTGTCGCGTTCTGGCTGGGCACCCGCAAGGCCACCGCCGGCGTGCCGGGCAAGTGGCAGGCCTTCGTTGAAATCTGCCTGGAGTTCGTCGACCGCCAGGCCAAGGACACCTACCACGGCAAGAGCAAGCTGGTCACGCCGATCGCCATCACCATCTTCTTCTGGATTCTGCTGATGAATCTGCTGAAGATGATCCCGGCCGATTTCATCGCCAAGCCGCTGGAATGGGCGGGCGTGCACTACTGGAAGCCGGTGCCGACCGCTGACGTCAATGCCACCCTGGGCATGGCCATCAGCGTGTTCTTCCTGATGCTGTTCTTCGCGCTCAAGTCCAAGGGCCTGGGCGGCTTCATCAAGGAATTCCTGACGGCGCCGTTCGGCAAGTGGATGATGCCGTTCAACCTGATCCTCAACATCGTCGAGTGGCTGAGCAAGCCGATCTCGCTGGCGATGCGACTGTTCGGCAACATGTTCGGCGGCGAAATCGTGTTCCTGCTGATCTGGGTGCTGGGTGGTGCCGGTTTCTTCGGTGCCATTGCCGGTGGTGTGTTCGGCCTCGGCTGGATGCTGTTCCACCTGCTGGTGATCCCGCTGCAGGCCTTCATCTTCATGATGCTGTCGATCGTGTACCTGAGCCTGTCGGAAGACGCTCACTGAGTTTCAAGCTTCAACGCGTTTCAACCTTCATCCGTTTCATCACCCTTAGCAACTTAAGTTCCTGGAGATAACCATGTACTTCGCCGTCCTGACCAACTTCGCGCAGATTCAGAGCTCCACCGCCCTTGCCGTCGGCATCATGATCGGCCTGGCCGCGCTGGGCGCCGGTCTGGGTCTGGCCATCATGGCTGGTAAGTTCCTGGAGTCGGCCGCCCGCCAGCCGGAACTGATCCCGGTCCTGCAGGTCCGCATGTTCATCACCGCCGGCCTGATCGACGCCGCGTTCATCATCTCGGTCGCCGTTGGCCTGCTGCTGGCCTTCGCCAACCCGCTGTCGGCTGCCTTCGCTGGCGCCGTCACCAAGGCTCTGGCCGGCTGATACAGCGGTTTGAGACGACCGGGTGCTGATGCACCCGGTTTCGGATGAAGGCCGGATGTGCCGCTACGGCGGCGCGTCCACCCCGAAACCAGCGATCGAGCTAACCATGAATATCAATTTCACCCTTCTTGCGCAGGCGCTGGCCTTCGCTGGTCTGATCTGGATCATCGCGACCAAGATCTGGCCGCCGCTGATGAACGCGATCGAAGAGCGCCAGCAGAAGATTGCTGAAGGCCTCGCTGCTGCCGACCGCAGCCAGAAAGATCTGGCCCAGGCGCAGGAGAAGGTCAACGAAGCGCTGAAGGAAGCACGCACCAAGGCCAACGAGATCATCGATCAGGCCCACGCGCGTGCCAACCAGATCGTTGATGCTGCGCGTAACGAAGCGATCACCGAAGCCACCCGTCAGAAGGAACTGGCCCAGGCTGAAATCGACGCCGCCGCCAACCGTGCCCGTGAAGATCTGCGCAAGCAGGTGTCCGCGCTGGCCGTGACCGGTGCCGAAAAGCTGCTCAAGCGCGAAATCGACGCCAACGCCCACAAGGCGCTGCTCGACGAGCTGGCCTCGGAGATCTAAGGATGAGCCAGGCCCTCACGCTTGCCCGCCCGTACGCCCGCGCCGCGTTCGCGACCGCGCGCGACGAAGGCGCGTTCGCGCCGTGGTCGGACGCCCTGGCGTTCTCCGCCCACGTCGCCGCCGACCCGCGCGTGGCGGCCCTGCTCGCCAACCCGGAGCTGGGTCGTGACGACGCCGTCGCCCTGCTGGCGCCGGTGTCCCACGGCGAGACCTACTCGCGCTTCCTGGCCATCCTGGCCGAATCGCATCGTCTGCCGCTGCTGCCGGAGATTTCCGGCATGTTCGACGCCCTGCGCGCCGAAGCCGAGCACGTGGTCAAGGCCACCGTCACCTCGGCCGCCGAACTGTCGGCCGGTGAGCTGGACGCGATCAAGGTCGCGCTGCGCAAGCGCTTCAACCGCGAGGTCGACGTGACCACCGCGGTCGATGCCTCGCTGATCGGCGGCGCCGTGATCGACGCCGGCGACGTGGTCATCGATGGTTCGCTGAAGGGCAAGCTGGCCCGTCTGCAGACCGCGCTCGCTAACTGAATTCATTTAACGTCCGGCCCCGCTGCCGGCACTAGGACTTGACGATGGCAACCACGCTCAACCCCTCCGAAATCAGCGAACTGATCAAGAACCGCATCGAGAAGGTCAAGCTGGCCGCGGAATCGCGCAACGAAGGCACCGTGACCAGCGTGTCCGACGGCATCGTGCGCATCTTCGGTCTGGCCGACGTGATGCAGGGCGAAATGATCGAACTGCCGAACAACACCTTCGCCCTCGCCCTGAACCTGGAGCGCGACTCGGTCGGCGCCGTGGTGCTGGGTGACTACGAGCACCTGCGCGAAGGCGACGTCGCCAAGACCACCGGCCGCATTCTGGAAGTGCCGGTCGGTCCGGAACTGCTGGGCCGCGTCGTGAACGCGCTGGGCGAGCCGATCGACGGCAAGGGCCCGCTGGGCACCGACCTGACCGCTCCGGTGGAGCGTGTTGCGCCGGGCGTGATCTGGCGCAAGTCGGTCGACCAGCCGGTGCAGACCGGCTACAAGTCGGTCGACTCGATGATCCCGATCGGCCGTGGCCAGCGCGAGCTGATCATCGGTGACCGCCAGACCGGCAAGACCGCGATGGCGATCGATGCCGTGATCAACCAGAAGGGCACCGGCATCAAGTGCGTGTACGTTGCGATCGGCCAGAAGGCTTCGACCATCGCCAACATCGTGCGCAAGCTGGAAGAGAACGGCGCGCTGGCCCACACCATCGTGGTGGCCGCGACCGCTTCCGAATCGGCTGCCATGCAGTACATCAGCGCCTACTCGGGCTGCACCATGGGTGAGTACTTCATGGACCGCGGCGAAGACGCGCTGATCGTGTACGACGATCTGTCCAAGCAGGCTGTCGCCTACCGCCAGATCTCGCTGCTGCTGAAGCGCCCGCCGGGCCGTGAAGCCTACCCGGGTGACGTGTTCTACCTGCACTCCCGTCTGCTCGAGCGCGCTGCCCGCGTGTCCGAGGAATACGTCGAGAAGTTCACCGAAGGCAAGGTCACCGGCAAGACCGGTTCGCTGACCGCGCTGCCGATCATCGAAACCCAGGCCGGCGACGTGTCCGCCTTCGTTCCGACCAACGTGATCTCGATCACCGACGGCCAGATCTTCCTGGAAACCGATCTGTTCAACGCCGGCATCCGCCCGGCCGTGAACGCCGGTATCTCGGTGTCGCGCGTCGGTGGCTCGGCCCAGACCAAGATCATCAAGAAGCTGTCCGGCGGCATCCGTATCTCGCTGGCCCAGTACCGCGAGCTGGCTGCGTTCGCGCAGTTCGCCTCGGACCTGGACGAAGCGACCCGCAAGCAGCTGGAGCGTGGCCAGCGCGTCACCGAGCTGATGAAGCAGAAGCAGTACGCGCCGATGTCGATCGCCAACCAGGCACTGTCGATCTACGCCGTCAACGAGGGTTACCTCGACGACGTGCCGGTCAACAAGCTGCTGGCGTTCGAAGAAGGCCTGCACGCCCACTTCGCCAACACCCAGGGCGAGCTGGTCAGCAAGGTCAACGCCACCGGCGGTTGGGACAACGACATCGAAGGTGCCTTCAAGAAGGGCATCGCCGAGTTCAAGACCACCGGCAGCTGGTAATCGCGGTCCTGTAGAGCGGAGCCGCTGGCTCCGCTGGACCAGATGACAAACGGTTGAACAACGCGGGGCAGCAGCCCCGCGCCACGGGAAACAAGAGATGGCAAGCGGACGCGAAATCAAAACCAAGATCAAGAGCGTGCAGAACACCCGCAAGGTGACGCGCGCCCTGGAAATGGTCTCGGCCTCCAAGATCCGCAAGGCGCAGGATCGGATGAAGACCTCGCGTCCGTACGCGCAGGCGATGAAGCAGGTGATCGGTCACCTGGCCCAGGCCAGCACCGACTACCAGCATCCGTTCCTGGTCGAGCGTGAGCAGGTCAAGCGGGTCGGCTTCATCGTGATCTCCTCCGATCGCGGCCTGGCTGGCGGCCTGAACAACAACCTGTTCCGCAAGATGCTGGGCGAAGCCAAGGCATGGCAGGACAAGGGTGCGGAAGTGGACCTGGTGACCATTGGCCAGAAGGCTTCGACCTTCTTCCGCCGCGTGAAGGTCAACATGGTCGGCAGCGTGACCCACATCGGCGACGTGCCGAAGCTGGAATCGCTGATCGGTGTGATCAAGGTCATGCTCGACGCCTTCACCGAAGGCAAGATCGACCGCGTGTACCTGGTCTACAACCGCTTCGTGAACACCATGGTGCAGAAGGCCAGCTTCGATCAGCTGCTGCCGCTGCCGCCGGCTGAGAAGCAGGTCGCTCACCACGACTGGGACTACCTGTACGAACCCGATGCCGCGACCGTGCTCGAGCACGTGATGACGCGTTACATCGAGTCGCTGGTGTACCAGGCACTGCTGGAAAACGTCGCCTCCGAGCATGCGGCACGCATGGTTGCGATGAAGGCGGCGAGCGACAACGCCAACAAGCTGATCGGCACCCTGCAGCTCGTCTACAACAAGGCGCGCCAGGCAGCGATCACCCAGGAAATCTCCGAAATCGTCGGCGGCGCGGCAGCAGTCTGACCGCGTTCGTTCAAAGCACACATTAGAGGATGCAGCAATGAGTCAGGGCAAGATCGTTCAGATCATCGGCGCGGTCGTCGACGTCGAATTCCCGCGTGAATCGGTGCCGAAGGTGTACGACGCACTGAAGGTGGAAAACACCGAGATCACCCTCGAAGTCCAGCAGCAGCTGGGCGACGGCGTGGTGCGTACCATCGCCCTCGGTTCCACCGACGGCCTGAAGCGCAACCTGGTTGCCGTCAACACCGGCCGTGGCATCTCGGTGCCGGTCGGCGCCGGCACCCTGGGCCGCATCATGGACGTGCTCGGCCGTCCGATCGACGAAGCCGGCCCGGTGGCCGCCAGCGACAGCTGGGAAATCCACCGTGCGGCCCCGTCGTACGAAGACCAGTCCCCGGCCACCGAACTGCTGGAAACCGGCATCAAGGTCATCGACCTGATGTGCCCGTTCGCCAAGGGCGGCAAGGTCGGCCTGTTCGGCGGCGCCGGCGTCGGCAAGACCGTCAACATGATGGAACTGATCAACAACATCGCCAAGGCGCACAGCGGTCTGTCCGTGTTCGCCGGCGTGGGTGAGCGTACCCGTGAGGGCAACGACTTCTACCACGAAATGAAGGACTCCAACGTCCTCGACAAGGTGGCGATGGTGTACGGCCAGATGAACGAGCCGCCGGGCAACCGCCTGCGCGTCGCCCTGACCGGCCTGACCATGGCCGAGTACTTCCGCGACGAGAAGGACGAAAACGGCAAGGGCAAGGACGTCCTGCTGTTCGTCGACAACATCTACCGCTACACCCTGGCCGGTACCGAAGTGTCGGCACTGCTGGGCCGCATGCCGTCCGCCGTGGGTTACCAGCCGACCCTGGCCGAGGAAATGGGCGTCCTGCAGGAGCGCATCACCTCGACCAAGAACGGTTCGATCACCTCGATCCAGGCCGTCTACGTTCCCGCGGACGACCTGACCGACCCGTCGCCGGCAACCACCTTCGCCCACCTGGACTCGACCGTTACCCTGTCGCGTTCGATCGCCTCGCTGGGTATCTACCCGGCCGTCGATCCGCTGGACTCCACCAGCCGCCAGATGGACCCGCTGGTCATCGGCCACGAGCACTACGACACCGCTCAGCGCGTCCAGCAGACCCTGCAGAAGTACAAGGAACTGAAGGACATCATCGCGATCCTGGGCATGGACGAACTGTCCGAAGAGGACAAGCAGGCCGTGTCGCGCGCCCGTAAGATCGAGCGCTTCTTCAGCCAGCCGTTCCACGTGGCCGAAGTGTTCACCGGTTCGCCGGGCAAGTACGTGCCGCTGAAGGACACCATCCGTGGCTTCAAGGCCATCGTCGATGGCGAGTACGATCACCTGCCGGAGCAGGCGTTCTACATGGTCGGCGGCATCGAAGAAGCGGTCGAGAAGGCCAAGAAGATGGCCGAGAAGGCCTGATCCGGGGCGGGCGGGAGCGATCCTGCCCGACCTGACGCCGGCGCCGGGCAACCGCTCGCGCCGGTGGACTCCCACGGTGGCATTGCGCCGCCGCGAACAGCGAAGAGATTTGCATGAGCACGATCCGTTGCGACATCGTCAGCGCCGAGCAGGAAATCTTCCGTGGCGAAGCGACCCTGGTCGTGGCCACCGGTGAGCTGGGCGAACTGGGCATCGCGCCCAAGCACGCGCCGCTGATCACCCGCCTGAAGCCGGGCAAGGTGGTGGTGACCACGCCGAATGGCGAGCAGCTGGATTTCGCCATTTCCGGCGGCATCCTGGAAGTGCAGCCGCAGGTGGTGACCGTGCTGGCCGACACCGCGATCCGCGCGCAGGACATCGACGAAGCCTCGGTCCGCAAGGCCAAGGAAGAAGCCGAACGCATCCTGGCCAACCGCGGTGAAGCCATGGAAGTGGCCGAAGCCCAGCAGAAGCTGGCCGAAGCCGTCGTCCAGCTGCAGGCCCTGGAACGCCTGCGCAAGACCCTCAAGCACTGAGGTTCCGCGCTGTATCCACGAAAACGCCGGCCCTGTGCCGGCGTTTTTGTTCGGGTGGCTGGGTAGAGTCGACCGGGTGGATTCGACTGGGTAGAGTCGACTGTTAGTCGACTGCTCTACGTTCAGGCCGCGAAAATCCCGCGCTGCGCGCGTTAGTCGACTAACAGTCGACTCTACCAGTCCCGGTCCCCAGTCCCGATCCCGATCCCGATCCCGATCCCGATCCCGATCCCGATCCCCGATCCTGGTGCCGTCTCAGCGATACACCACGTACCGCATCAGCAGGAACGACACACACGCCAGGCCGCCTTCCACCAGCGGTTTGGCAAGCCAGGTGTTCTGCAGGCCCAGCGCGTGGTCCACCAGGCTCACCAGCAATGTGCTCGCCACGGTGAGCAGCAGCCATAGGCCGAAGAAGCGTGCAAATCGCTTCCATCCCAGCTTGCGGGTGCCGGCCTCGGCAAAGGTGTAGCGGCCGTTGAGCCAGAAGCCCAGCAGCATGCCGGCCAGGCGCCCGGCGATGTTGGCCGGCGCCACGGGCATGCCGAGCGCGGTGGTGACCACGAACACGAGCCAGTCGAGCAGCAGCTGCACGAGCCCGATGACGAGGTAGGCGCTTCCCTGGCGGACGAGGCTCATCGGCATGGCGAAGGGAGGAGGGATGCCCATGTTAACGGCGCACGCTCTAGAATCACCGGCAACGAACCACGGACCGCCGTTCCCATGACCCAACCTCTGCACGTCATCATCCTCGCCGCCGGCGCAGGCAAGCGCATGAAGTCGGTGCTGCCGAAGGTGCTGCAGCCGATCGCGGGCCAGCCGATGCTGGCGCACGTGATCGACGCGGCCCGTGAGCTCCAGCCGGCGGCGATCCACGTGGTCCATGGCCATGGCGGCGAGGCGGTGCGCCAGTACTTCGCCGGCCAACCCGACCTGCAATGGGCCGAGCAGGCACAGCAGCTCGGCACCGGCCACGCGGTAGCGCAGGCGATGCCCCAGGTTCCCGACCTGGCGCAGGTGCTGGTCCTGTACGGCGACGTGCCGCTGATCCGTGCGCAGACCCTGCGCGACCTGCTCGCACAGCCGGGCCGGCTGGCGGTACTGGTAGCCGAGGTGGATGACCCGACCGGCTATGGGCGCGTGCTGCGCGATGCCGAGGGCAAGGTTGGCGCGATCATCGAGCAGAAGGACGCCACCGATGACCAGCTGCGCGTGCGCACGATCAATACCGGCATCATCGCCGCCGAATCGACTGCGCTGCGCCGGTGGCTGTCGCAGCTTTCCAACAGCAATGCACAGGGCGAGTACTACCTCACCGATGTCTTTGCATTTGCCGCCCATGAGTACACGCCGGCCGAAATGGCACTGGTGGCCGACGCGCAGGAGGCCGAAGGGGCAAACGACCCCTGGCAGCTCTCGCAGCTGGAGCGTGCCTGGCAGCGTCGTGCGGTGCGGGCCTTGTGCGCACAGGGGGCGCGCGTGCGCGATCCGGCCCGGCTCGACATCCGCGGCACTGTCACCGTGGGCAGCGACGTGCTGATCGACGTCGATGTCGTGCTCGAGGGCAACGTGGTGCTCGGCGACGGCGTCACCGTCGGTCCGTTCAACCGTTTGAAGGACGTCAACCTTGGGCCGGGCACCGAAGTGCGTGCGCACTGCGATCTGGAGGGCGTGGTTACCGAGGGCGCCGCGCAGATCGGCCCATTCGCGCGCCTGCGACCGGGCACCGTGCTGGCCGATGGCGTGCACGTCGGCAACTTCGTCGAGACCAAGAAGGTCACGCTGGGTGTCGGTAGCAAGGCCAATCACCTCACCTACCTGGGCGATGCGGTGATCGGCAGCAAGGTGAACATCGGCGCTGGCACCATCACCTGCAACTACGATGGCGTGAACAAGTCGACCACCACCATTGGCGACAACGCGTTCATCGGCTCCAACAGCTCGCTGGTGGCACCGGTGACCATTGGCGACGGCGCGACCATTGCCGCCGGTTCGGTCATCACTCGCAACGCGCCGGACGGCAAGCTGACACTGGCGCGTGTCCGACAGGAAACCATCGATGGCTGGAAGCGCCCGCTCAAGAAGTCCTGAGCCCCGCATTCCCCGCGCCGATGAACTCGGTGTGCTGCCCGGCATCGAGCAGCGCGCCGGCGAGGTGTTGAGGGGCCATGAGGCCTATCCGGTGTTCGCCGGGTATGGCCTGGACCTGCCGACACTACAGGATGGCCTTGAACGCGGGCAGCTGTGGGTGGTGGATGCGGCAGACGGTGGCATCGCCGGCTATCTGCTTGCCGGCGAACTGGCAGGTGAGTTCCACGTGCTGCAGATGGATGTGGATCCTGCACACGCGCGGCAAGGTCATGGGCGCACGTTGTTGCGCCATGCATTGGTACAGGCCCGGGCGGCGGGCTATCGCTCGGCCGTGCTGACCACGTTGTCCGACGTGCCGTGGAATGCGGCCTTCTATGCCAGTGAAGGGTTCGTCGCCGTACCGGAGGCGGAGTGGGGTGCAGGGCTGCAGGCGGTGATGGCCGAAGAGGCCGCGCTGGGGTTTCCGATGCATCTACGCGTGGCGATGCGGCAGGCCTGGTAGGTGCCGACCTCGGTCGGCATATCCACGCATCGCGTGGATCTACCCGATCGGTCCGCTCAACCCACCGGCAGCAGGATCGACACGCACAACCCGCCATCGCCGCGGTTCTGCAGTGACACCCGTCCGCCGTGGGCCTCCACGATCTCCCGCGTCAGCGCCAGCCCCAGCCCGGTGCCATTGCGCTTGGTCGAATAGAACGGCATCAGTGCGTTCTGCAGCACCTGCTCGTTCATGCCCTTGCCGCGGTCAAGCACGTCCAGGCGCAGCCACTGCGGCAGCCGGGTCAGCTGTACCTGCACATCGTCGTTGGGCGGCTCGGCTTCAGCGCAGGCTTCGTGCGCATTCTTCAGCAGGTTCAACAACGCCTGCCCGAACTGCGCGATGTCGATGCGGCTGCTCAGCTCCTCGTCCGGCTCACGTTCCATGCCGAACGGGATCTGCTGGCGCAGGCTGGACAGGAACGGCGCCCAGTGCACGGTCTGCAGCTGCGGCTGTGGCAGCTTGGCAAAGCGCGCATAGCCACGGATGAAGCCTTCCAGGTGGCGTGCGCGGTCCTCGATGGTGGTGAAGATCTCGGGCAGCCGGTCAAAGCGTTCACGCTGCACCAGCACGCCGCCGGAATGGGCGAGCGAAGCAATCGGCGCCAGTGAGTTGTTGAGCTCGTGGCTGATTACCCGGATCACCTTCTTCCAGGTCTGCACTTCCTGGCGGCGCAGTTCGGCGGTCAACAGGCGCACCAGCAGCAGGTCGTGTGGGCGGCCGTTGAGCTGGAACGCACGCCGCGAGAGGTGGTAGACCTGCTCGTCGTCCTCGTCACCATCCTCGCCTTCGGCGTGCACCGCGAACAGGCTGTCACCGCCACGGGCGATGGCATCGCGCAGTTCCACCGGCACCTGTTCCAGCACGTCTTCCAGGCGTTGGCCTTCCAGCTTCCAGCCGCCGTGCAGCAGCTTGCGCGCGGCCAGGTTGGAGAACACCACGCGGGCGATGCCATCACCGCCGGAGGCGATCAACAGCATCGCAACCGGCGTGTTCTGCACCATGGTGTCCAGCAGCAGCTCACGTTGCACCAGGCCCTGCCGCTGCTCACGCAGTACATCACCCAGTTCCCGGTGTGCCTGCACCAGGTCGCCGAGCTCGTCATTGCCGGGCCAGTGCACGCCGAAGTTGTATTCGCCGTCGCGATAGCTGCTGGTGGTGCCCGCCAGGGCCCGCATCAGTGACCGCACCGGGGCGGTGGCCCGACGCAGCGTCCACCACATCAGCGACAGCAGGATCAGCGCCGACACCGTGGTCACCACCCAGCCATGGTCCATCCAGTAGGCCAGCAGCCACGGAAGTGCCGCAGCCAGTGCCAGCACCGGCAGCAGGCGCAGGAACAGGCGGAAAGTGAACGAGCGCCGCTTCATTCGCGTGGAATACCGTGGCGGTCCATGCGCCGGTACAGCGCCTGGCGGCTCAGGCCGAGCTCGGCGGCAGCCTGGGCGATGACGCCATGGTTGCGTGCCAGCACATCCTCGATGCGTGCGCGGTCGGGATCATTGCCTGCGCTGGGTGCCGGTCGTGGTACGACGGCTGCGCGCGGCAGGTTGAGATCGGCCACTTCGATGCGGTTGCCGGTGGCCAGCAGTTCGGCACGCTGGATCACGTTGCGCAGCTCGCGCACGTTGCCTGGCCAGGGGTGCCGCTGCAGTGCTGCGGTGGCGGCGCTGGACAGCGGCTTGCCAGCGGTCAGGAATCGCTCGGCCAGCGGCACGATGTCGCCCGGGCGGTCGGCCAGCGGCGGCAGCACCAGTTCCACCGTGTTGAGGCGGTAATAGAGATCTTCGCGGAAGGTACCGTCGCGGATCATCGCCGGCAGGTCGGCATTGGTCGCGCTGACCACGCGGACCTTGACCTGGCGCTCGCGGTTGGAACCCAGGCGCTCGAAGCGGCCGGTTTCTAGCACGCGCAGCAGCTTCATCTGCCCGCCGAGCGACAGGTTGCCGATCTCATCCAGGAACAGGGTGCCACCATCGGCGGCCTCGAACTTGCCTTCGCGCGCCTTGTTGGCGCCGGTATACGCACCGGCCTCGGCACCGAACAGTTCGGCTTCGATCAGTTCCGAGGGCAACGCGCCACAGTTGACCGCCACGAACGGGCCCTTGGCCACCAGCGAATTGGCCTGGATGATCTGCGCGATCTTCTCCTTGCCGGCACCATTCGCGCCGGTGATCAGTACCGGCAGTTCCGAGCGTGCGACCTGGCAGGCGAGGGCGATGACGCGCTCGCTGGCGGGGTCGGCGAAGACCGCGCCGCACAGGTCGTACTTCTCTTCCAGCGCGTTGCGCTGGTGCAGTTCACGGCTGCGGCGCCGGTCCAGTTCGCGGCGTGCCTCGGACAGTTCCAGCAGGTTGTTGACCGTGGTCATCAGCTTGCGGTCGTCCCAGGGCTTGGCCAGGTAGTCGGCCGCACCGGCCTTGACCAGGTCCACTGCACTGCTCAGGTGGGTCCAGGCGGTCAGCAGGATCACCGGCAGGTCCGGATGGCGCGCACGGATCTGCGCGAACAACGCTTCGCCCTCCTCACCGGAGGTGGTGTCCTCGCTGAAGTTCATGTCCTGGATCACCAGATCGACCGGCTGCGACTCGAGCAGGGCCAGCCCATCGGCGGGCGTGTGCGCCTGCAGGGTGTCGATGTCGTGCAGGGAGAACAGCACGTCCAGCGCAGTACCCACGCTGGCGTTGTCGTCGATGATCAGGATCGCAGGCATCAAGCGGTTCTGCAGAAAGGGATGGGCGGCGCCGATGGAGCCGTTCGTGTCCACGCACCGGGAGAGCCCGACGCCACCCATCAAGCATAGCCAAACCTGTGGCCGTCGGGGCGGCGGGCTCAGCGCCGGGGCGGCGGCGGTGGCGGTGCTGGCGGAGGCGGAGCGACCAGCGCCCTGCGCCAGGCAGCGGCGTCCACCGCGACCGTCAGTTCCTGCCTGTCGCGCTGCAGCAGGAGATAGGCCCTGGCGGCGCTTGAACGCCGCAGGGCCTCGGCAAGATGCTCGATCCTGCGTACGGTGGTGTCATCCACCCGCAGGATGCGATCGCCGCTGCGCACGCCGAAGCGGGCTTCCGGGCCGGCGGCTTCCACGCGCACCTGGCCTTCGCTCGAACGCAATGCCAGGCGCGCATCGTCCTGGCGCCACTCCAGTGTCTGCGAGCTGCCACCGCCGGCCAGTGCCGGCAGTGGCAGGAGCATCATCATCAGCATCCAGCGGATACGCATCTCATGCGCCCCGCGTGGCAACCGCAGGCGGTACCGCTGCCGCGCGCCGGGCCGGCCCGAACACCGCGATCTGGCCAAGCACCCACAGCAGCAGTGCGCCCAGCGGCAGGTAGTGCAGCGGCATGCGCGGCAGCTCGTACATGTTCATCAGTGCCAGGTTGATCGCATAGGCGGCCAGCATGCCTAGCACGATGCCCAGCGTGGCCAGCAGGAAGTTCTCGGTCTGGAAGTAGCGCAGGATCTGCCCACGCGTCGCGCCGAGCGCGCGACGGATACCAATCTGCTTGCTGCGCTGCTGCACCCAGAAGCTGGCCAGGCCGATGATGCCCAGTGCGGTGACCACCAGCAGCGAGATGCACACCGTGATCAGCAGCCCGACCATGGCCCTGTCGTTCTTGAAGTAGTCATTGCGCTGCGCCTCATAGGTCAGCTTCTCGCGCACCAGCCGGTTGGGGTCGTTGCGTTCAAGCGCGGCGATCGCGCCCTTGAGTACTTCCTCGCGCCGTTCCGGAGCGGTGCGCAGGACGTACGGGCCCTGGGTGAAATCGGTCCGCACAGGCAGCACCATCGACAGCGTGGTGTTGTTGTTGTAATCGGTGGGCGTGGCCAATGACGCGACAATACCCACCACGTGCAGTGGCTGCTTGCCCATGTAGAACGTCTTGCCCAGTGCGTTCTCGCCGGGGTACAGCCTGTCGGCGAGCGTGCGGCTGATGATCACCGAGGAGGCGGTATTGGTGGAGGCGTTCTTCTGTGCATCCTCGACGTTGCTGTATTCACCGGGCTGGAAGTCGCGGCCGGCGGTCAGCTGCAGTCCAAGCGTGGACAGTCCACCTTCGCCGAACATGTACATGGTGACGAAGGCGGTCGGACGTTCCTGTTCCTGCTTCAGCGAAACGCTGGTATTGGAGGAGTTCGGGCGGAACGGCAGCTGGTTGACCTTCGCGGCGGCGGTGACCCCGGGAACGGCGCGCAGGGCGGACAGGTCCTCCTGGGTGCGGGCCTGGCCATTGGTCTGCTTGCCGATGCCGCTGACCCGGACGAACACCAGCTCGTTCTCGGCCAGGCCGCTGGTCTGGCTGATCCGTTCAACGCGCTGGGTGACCAGGAACAGGGCATTGCAGACGATGGCGCAGGTCAGGGCGACTTCCAGCACGATCAGGGCGGCGGCTGTCTTGTGCCGGCGCAGGGTGCTGAGGATGGGGCGGATATCCATGGGAGGTCC
Organism: Stenotrophomonas sp. YJH_SMC_58; assembly: GCF_059369635.1. Classification (NCBI taxonomy): domain Bacteria; kingdom Pseudomonadati; phylum Pseudomonadota; class Gammaproteobacteria; order Lysobacterales; family Lysobacteraceae; genus Stenotrophomonas; species Stenotrophomonas sp. YJH_SMC_58. Next base: position 56,424 of record NZ_JCAFSW010000011.1, on the reverse strand, counting down.
TCGTACTCGTGCTTACTGCGACTTGAGCTGGATGGCCGGGGTAACCTGCATCGCGCGCCAGGCGGGCAGGAAACCAGCGGCGAGGCTGGCGAACAGGGTCAGGCCAATGGCCAGCAGCAGCATGCTGCCGTCCAGGTGGGCCAGGCTCGCGTAGTCCACGGGTTGCTGGCGCACCGCATACAGGCCGAGCAGGGCCAGGCCGATGCCGAGCACGCCGCCGGCAACGCCGATCGCACCGGCTTCAACCAGGCATTGCAGGAAGATCTGCCCACGGCTGGCACCGAGGGCGCGGCGCACGCCGATCTCGCCGCTGCGGCGCAGGAACTTCGCCAGCAGCAGGCCCACCGTGTTGACCAGGCAGACGCCGAGAAAGCCCAATGCCAGCCACATCTGCAGGCGCACGTCGCTGGGCACGGCATTCTTGAACGTCAACCACTCCATCACCGGGCGCAGGCGCACGTTGGTGGGGCGCTCGAAACGGCCCGCTGCGCGCTGCTGGTCCGAGTAGTTGGCCAGGTAGCTGCGGTAGTCCTCGACCTTGGCCGGATCCAGCTCCACCCAGTACTGGATCCAGCTGCAGGGCGCGTTGATCGAGTTGCTGCTGCCATCCGGATTCTCGCCGAAGCAGTTCATGTTGCCGTTGCTGCCGAACTCCAGGTCCATCGCAGTGGAAAACGGCACCAGCAGGTCTTCATCCTTGCCGTAGTTGCCGGTGGTCAGATCGAAGAAGTGGGGTTCGGGATTCCACTTCTTCATCACGCCGATCACCCGCAGTGAATGGCCACTCAGGCGGATCTCGCGACCGGTGCTGTCGGCACCCTGGAACAGCTTGTCGTTGATCGCTTTCGACAGCACCACCACCCGGCTGCGATTGTCATCATCGCTGCTGTTCCAGGCACGCCCGTACTGCATCGGCACGTCGAACATCGGGAAGAAATCGGCCGACGTCCAGCGCGTATCCACCGAGAACGGCTTGAGCGTGCTGAGCTCCGGTTCCACCGTGCCGCCGCCCGCGCTCATCATCGCCTGGCGGATGCCGCGCTTCTCGCGCAGCAGGGTCTCGGCGTCGCGCCGTGTCATCTGTTCCTCAGGCTCCTCACCCGGGGTATAGCCGCCGCGCGGGCGCGGATCGACCTGCACGTAGAACAGCTGGTCGCTCTTGCCGGGAATCGGGTCGCCGGATAGCACGTGGAACACCGTCAGCGTGGTCATCGAGGCACCGATGCCGAGCGCGATGGCGACCACCATCAGTGCGGTCAGGATCTTGTTGCGGCGGAAGCTGCGTACCGCCAATCGGGTGTAGTAGGCGAACATGGGAGTGCCCTCACTCGTTGACGGCAACGATGTGGCGCGGCGGGGTAGCCAGCACCGGCTCGCGCACCAGGTCGGTCACCTGGCCATCGACGATGTGCACGTTGCGCTGTGCACGTGCGGCCAGTTCCGGGTCGTGGGTAACCATCACGATGGTGGTGCCGGCGGCGTTGATCTCTTCCAGCAGTTCCATCACGCCGCGCGCCATCTGCGTATCCAGGTTGCCGGTCGGTTCGTCGGCCAGCAGCAGGCGCGGGCTGCCGGCCAGCGCACGCGCGATCGCCGCACGCTGCTGCTGGCCGCCGGACAGTTCATTCGGGTAGTGCTTCATGCGCGAGCCCAGACCGACCTGGGTCAGCGCCCTTTCAATGCGCTCGCGGCGCTCGTTGGCGCTCATCTTGCGGTAGCGCAGCGGCACGTCGACGTTGTCGAACAGGTTCAGGTCGGGGATCAGGTTGAAGCCCTGGAAGATGAAGCCGATCTTCTGGTTGCGCAGGCGGCTGCGGGCATCGTCGCCCAGCGTGCTCACGTCCTGGCCGTCGAGCATGTAGGTGCCACTGGTGAAGGTTTCCAGCAGGCCGGCGATGTTGAGGAAGGTGGTCTTGCCGGAGCCGGACGGGCCGGTGACGGCGACGAACTCGCCTTCCTTGACCTGCAGTTCCAGTGAGCGCAACGCGTGGGTTTCCACCTGTTCGGTGCGGAAGACCTTGGCGACCGAACGCATTTCGAGCATGTACATGGGGTGTCCTCTCTCCAGGATTCAGGTATCAGTTGACGGAGACGCGTTCGGCGTCCTTGAACAGGTCGCTGCCGGAGACCACGATGCGGTCGCCCGGCTGCACACCCGACTTGATTTCCACTTCGCCCAGGCTGCTGACGCCCAGTTCCACCGGACGGCGCACGGCGGTGCGGCCATCCATCACGTAGGCCACGCCATTGCCCTGTTCGACGAACGGGCCGCGCTCGACCTTCAGCACGTTCTTGCGGGTATCGAGCAGCACGCGCACCGACATCCGCTGGCTCTGGCGCAGGCCTTCCGGCTGCGCGCTGGCGAAGCGCACGCGGGCGTTGACCTCGCCGTTGACCACTTCCGGCGACACCGCGCTGATCTCACCCGCGAACGGCTGGCCGTTGCCGCCGGTCAACTGCGCCGGCATGCCGATCGCCAGGTCGCGGGCGAAGCTTTCCGGCACCTTGATCTCGACCTCGAATTTGGATAGATCGACCACGCCCAGTACCGGCGCGTTGGCGGCCAGGTTGGTGGACTGCACCGCCTGGACCTGGCCGACCTGGCCATCGAACGGGGCGCGCAAGGTCAGTGCATCGACCTGGCGCTGCACTTCGGCCACCACGGCCTTCTGGCGGTCGGCCAGCAGGCGCTTGTTGCGGGCATCCAGGTCGGCGCCCTGGCTCTGCAGGCGCGCGTCGGTGGTGGCGTTGGCCAGGGTGATGTCGGCCTTCTTCAGCGAGTCCTTGGCCTTGGCCAGGTCGATCTGCGGCACCGCACCGCCGTCGTAGCCGCGCTGGTAGCGCTGCAGGTCGCGGTCGGCGGCCTGCCGTTCGATCGTGGCCTGGTCGGTTTCCTTGCGCGACTTGGCACGGGCCAGGGTCGCGTCCAGCGCGGCACGGCTGGCCTCGGCTTCCAGGCCGGCCAGGGTGGCCTGTTCCTGGGCCAGCTTGCTGCGCAGTTCCGGGCTGTCGATGATCGCCAGCTCCTGCCCCTTCTTCACCACATCGCCGGCGACCACCTTCAGGTCCACGGTGCCCGCGGAGATGGCATACAGGATCGGGCTGTTGGCGGCGATCACGCGGCCGTCGGCAGCGATGTCGCGCACCAGGTCGCCACGTTTCACTTCGGCGATGCGCACGCGGCTGCTGTCGAAGGAGCGGCTGGCATTGGACCAGGCATGCACTGCCCAGCCGATGCCAGCGAGCAGCGCGATGGCACCCAGCGCAGGCCAGCGGTAGCGCTGCCAGTTTGCACGGGGCCGGCCGGCCGGGGCGGAGGAAACGATCTGGTCCTGTGCGGAAGTGTCGCGGATCATCGGGTGCGTGCCTGACGGTGGTAGTGAGTACCAAGCATGTAGCGTGCCAACTCTATTTCCTTTCGGGTCAATGAGTTGGGAGGTTCGATGAAGTGTCCGGGTGTCCGCGGACACCTTTCCGGACACTTTCATTAAGCGGACAGGAGGGGGAAGCCGGACACGCGGGCTAGAATGCGCCGATCGTCTTCAAGGAAACGCGTGACATGTGTGGAATCGTGGGTGCAATCGCCGATCGCGACGTGGTGCCGGTACTGATCGAGGGCCTGAAGCGGCTTGAGTACCGTGGTTACGACTCCTCGGGCATCGCGGTGATCGACCACGCCGAGCGCCCCGAGGTACGTCGTGTCCGCCGTACCGGTCGAGTGTCGGAAATGGCCACGGCGGCCGAGGCCGAGGGCTTCAATGCGGTGCTGGGCATCGGCCACACCCGCTGGGCCACCCACGGCGGTGTCACTGAGGCCAACGCGCATCCGCACATCAGCCACGGCGTGGCGCTGGTGCACAACGGCATCATCGAGAACCACGAAGAGCAGCGCGAGAAGCTGCGCGCGATGGGCTACACGTTCGAGTCGCAGACCGATACCGAAGTCATCGCGCACCTGATCCACCATCACCTGAAAGGCGGCGACGACCTGCTGGTGGCGCTGCAGCACACGGTGAAGGAGCTGACCGGTGCCTATGCGCTGGCCGTGGTCAGCCGCGCCGAACCGGAGCGCTTCGTCTGCGCGCGCATGGGCTGCCCGCTGCTGATCGGCCTGGGCGAGGGCGAGAACTTCGTCGCTTCGGATGTCTCGGCGGTGATCTCGGCCACCCGCAAGGTGATTTTCCTGGAGGAAGGCGATACCGCCGAAATCCGCCGCGATGGCGTGCGCATCTTCGACGAGCACGACCAGCCGGTCGAGCGCGACGTGCATCTGTCCGACGTATCGCTGGCATCGCTGGAGCTGGGCCCGTACCGCCACTTCATGCAGAAGGAAATCCACGAGCAGCCGCGCGCCCTGGGCGACACCATCGAGGCGGCGATCGATGCCGGTGGTTTCCCGGCCGAGCTGTTCGGCAAGAACGCCGAAGCCGTGTTGTCGGGCATCGAGGGCGTGCAGATCATCGCCTGCGGTACCAGCTACTACGCCGGCCTGACTGCACGCTACTGGGTCGAGGCCATCGCCGGCCTGCCGTGCAGCGTGGAGATCGCCAGCGAGTACCGCTACCGCGCCGCCTACGCGAATCCGAAGCACCTGATCGTGACCATTTCCCAGTCCGGCGAAACGCTGGATACGATGGAAGCGCTGAAGTACGCCAAGTCGCTGGGCCACAAGCACACGCTGTCGATCTGCAACGTGCCGGAAAGCGCGATCCCGCGTGCCAGCGAGCTGGTCTGCTACACCCGTGCCGGTGCCGAGATCGGCGTGGCATCGACCAAGGCCTTCACCACCCAGCTGGCGGCACTGTTCCAGCTGACCGTGGTGCTGGGCAAGCTGCATGGCCGCATCGACGCGGCACAGGAAGCGGACTACCTGGAGCAGCTGCGCTTCCTGCCGGGCAGCGTGCAGCACGCGTTGAACATGGAGCCGCAGATTGCTGCGTGGGCCGAGCGCTTCGCGCGCAAGAGCAGCGCGCTGTTCCTGGGCCGCGGCCTGCACTACCCGATCGCGCTGGAAGGCGCGCTCAAGCTCAAGGAAATCTCCTACATCCACGCCGAGGCCTACCCGGCGGGCGAGCTGAAGCATGGTCCGCTGGCGCTGGTGGACGAGGACATGCCGGTGGTGGTGATCGCGCCGAACGACAGCCTGCTGGAAAAGGTGAAGTCGAACATGCAGGAAGTGCGTGCGCGTGGCGGTGAACTGTTCGTGTTCGCCGACCAGGACAGCAACTTCAACGAGTCCGAAGGCGTGCACGTGATTCGTACGCCGCGCCATGCCGGCGTGCTCAGCCCGATCGTGCATACCATTCCGGTGCAGTTGCTGGCGTACCACACCGCGCTGGCACGTGGCACCGACGTGGACAAGCCGCGCAACCTGGCCAAGAGCGTGACGGTGGAGTAACACCCGTCAGCTCGGTTGGAGGTTGCAAGCGAAGGGGGCCGTGTGGCCCCCTTTCGTTTGTGCCGGTGGCAGCGGCAAGTGGGACAGTCACAGGGTGTTCTGTCCACCGTCGGCAGCAGGCAATCAATCTTTAACGCGTGGCATCGCGTGTATTCAGCGGCGGTTTCAGCCGCGGTGCCATTCTCTGGATCGTCGGTTGGTTCCCACGACGAACTGTCCTATCGATGCCGGTAGTGACCGATGGTCGCAGTCGTAGAATCGATTTGACCGAGGTCCGGGTTGAGCGGTTGAACCCACCTCGTTCGCGTTGCAGCACGTCGTCTGCCGATCCATTCCAAGCGGCAGCCGGGTGCGCCAGACGTGCGCTGAAAGGTCTGTTCCCGGGGAGGGGGCGTATCGGAAGAGCACACTTTTTGACTTCAGTGACCTGCACCAGGAAACAAGAATGAACGTCCGCGAACTCCTGCAATCCAAGAAAGAAGCTGTCATCACCATCGATGCCGAAGACACCATTGGTGCCGCCGCCCACAAGATGAGCGCGAACAGGATCGCTGCACTGGTGGTGATGAAGGACGATGCCCCGGTCGGCATCATTTCCGAGAAGGACATCGTGCGTACCCTGGCCGACGACGGCCCGCAGGCCGGCCGCCGGGTGATTTCCAGCCTGCCGTCCACCGGCCTGGAGGGCATCGCCCCGGAGGCCACCCTGAAGCAGGCCATGTCGCTGATGACGTACTCGCGGCGCCGTCATCTGATGGTCACCGAAGGCACTCGTCTGGTCGGCATCCTCAGCCTGGGCGACATCGTGAAGAACCTGCTGGGCGAGCTGGAGCTGGAAAAGGCCGTGCTGCAGGACATCTACATGGCCGCCCACTGAGGGCTGCAGCGCTGGAAGCAGAGAAGCCGGGCATTGCCCGGCTTCTTCGTTCACGGCATCGGTGAATTCAGAAAGTGACCTTCACCGAGTCGGCGCTGTAGTTGGCTGGGCCGTGGTAGACCACTTCGATGTTGTTGCCATCCGGGTCGAGCACGAACGCGCCGTAGTAGCCCGGGTGGTAAGGGCGTTCACCGGGCGCGCCGTTGTCGGTGCCGCCGGCGGCGATCGCGGCGGTATGGAAGGCATCGACGGTTGCGCTGTCGCGGGCCTGGAAGGCCAGATGGTGGCGGCCGGTCAGCTGGCCGGCGGCGGCCGTGCTGCTGGCGCTGGAAATGAACAGCTCATCGGCCCAGAAGTAGTCATCGCCTTCACCGGCGATCGGGATGCCGATCGTATCGAACACCGCCTGGTAGAAGCGGCGACTGGCCGCCATGTCGCGCACTACCAGCTGGATGTGGTCGATCAGGCGGCCGCGGTGCAGTTCCATCGTTTCCATACGAACCTCGCAGAAAAAGGGGACGGAGGGGATTAAGTCGCTTCCAGCCCAATAATGCCAGAAACGACTTAATCCCCTCCGTCCCCTTTTCGGGTCAGACGTTGGCGATGATCTCGACCCAGTAGCCGTCCGGGTCCTTGATGAAAGCCAGGTTCTTCATGCGGCCGTCGGTCAGGCGCTTCTGGAAGGTCACGCCCAGATCCTCGAAGCGCTGGCAGGCGGCCTCGATATCCGGCACCGACACGCAGATGTGGCCGAAGCCGCGCGGGTCACTGTTGCCGTCGTGGTAGACCGCGCCGTCCTGGGTTTCGGTGCCGTGGTTGTGGGTCAGTTCCAGCACGCCCGGCAGCCCGGCCATCCACAGGCGGCGGGCCTTGTCATCTTCCGGCACCGTGGCGCCAGCGGGCACGTAGGCCAGGAAGTACAGGCTGAACTGGGCCTCGGGGAAGTCGCGCTTGTCGATCAGCTGGTAGCCGAGCACGCGGGTGTAGAAGTCCAGCGAAGCGGCAATGTCCTTCACGCGCAGCATGGTGTGGTTGAACACGAAGCCGGTGGTTTCGGCCGGGGCCTGGGCGGCGACGCCGGGAACATCGCGCAGGGCGGGAATGGTCATGGGGGAGGTCCTTCAGACAGGGCCGTTGCCGGCCGGATGGCGCCATTCTACCGGCCAGCACCTGACGGCACTGCGACGTACAATGGCCGGATCGCACCGTTCCGTCCTGACAACGATTGCCCGCCATGTCGCAGCGTGAATGGGTGGCTGCCGCCATCCGCAAGATCGAAGCTGATTTCAACCGTTCCGCCGATACCCACCTGATTCCGCTGGCGCTGCCAGGGTTCGAGGGCATCGACCTGTACCTGAAGGATGAGTCGAGCCATCCCACCGGCAGCCTGAAGCACCGGCTGGCGCGCTCGCTGTTCCTGTATGCGCTGGCCAATGGCTGGTTGCGTGAAGGGCGTCCGGTGATCGAGGCCTCCAGCGGCTCGACCGCCGTGTCCGAAGCCTATTTCGCGCGGCTGCTCGGCCTGCCGTTCATTGCGGTGATCCCGGCCTCCACCTCGCCTGAAAAGATCGCCGCGATCGAGTTCCACGGCGGCCGTTGCCACCTGGTCGAACGTGCCTGCGACCTCAACTGTGATTCGGAAAAGCTGGCCCGTGAAACCGGCGGCCACTTCATGGACCAGTTCACCTATGCCGAGCGCGCCACCGACTGGCGTGCCAACAACAACATCGCCGAGTCCATCTTCAAGCAGATGGCCGAGGAGCCCAGCCCGGTTCCGGAATGGATCGTGTGCAGCCCCGGTACCGGCGGTACCGCAGCGACGCTGGGGCGCTATGTCAGCTATCGCCGGCATGACACCCGCATCCTCTGTGCGGACCCGGAAGTGTCGGTGTTCTTCGATGGCTACAAAGCCGCCGTGGCCGGTGAGCAGGACTGGCGCGGCCTGACCTGCAGCGGTGGCTCGCGCGTGGAAGGCATCGGCCGGCCGCGGGTAGAGGCGAGCTTCATCCCGACCAGTGTCGATGCGATGGTGAAGGTGCCCGATGCGCTGAGCCTGGCCGCGATGCGCCATGTCAGCCGCCAGCTGGGCCGCCGTGTCGGTGGCTCCACCGGCACCAACTTCATCGGTGTGCTGCAGGCGGCGCAGTGGATGCGCGAGGCGGGCCATCAGGGCAGCATCGTCAGCATCCTGTGCGACAGCGGCGAGCGCTACGCACAGAGCTACTACGACCCGTCGTGGTATGCGCGCCAGGGCATCGACGTCGACGGCGCCGATGCGCAACTGGCGGCGGCGGTGGCCGGGCAGGGACTGCCCGAATTGCCGTGGTGCAGCCTGGAAGCGTTGTAACGCGGCAACGTACGGCCGGCTGTGCGTCGACTCTACCCGGTCGCCGGGGCGGCTCAATATCCCGCTGCAGTGAACGCGTCCAGCACCGCGTCGCGCAGTGCATCGGGCAAGGCCTCGATGTCCATCGCGCGATCATCCAGATGCAGGCTCGGGTCCAGGATGCTCGCTCGGCCCTGGGCCAGCGCCTGCAGCCACAGCAGCACGCAGATCACGAACTCGCGCTCATGGCCCAGCCGCAGCTGGCTGGCGCCGCGTTCGATCACCTCGAACGGGTACCACTCCTGCGCATCGTTGAACGTGCCGCCCTGCTGCAGCACTGCCTGCAACTGCTGCAGATGGCGCGGGGCGTCATCGCCGGCATCGCACAATGCGGCGATCCAGGTCAGTTCGGCCGGGCTGGCGGACAATGCCAGTGACCGGGCCGGTGAGGCGGATGCAACTGCAGCCAGACCTTCCATGTAGGGCCTCGTTCGGTGCGTACCGCTGCGGACTCCCCCGCAGCCAGAGCTTCGGTGCGCGACCGTAAGGCCGACGTGAATGCCGGGCCGTGCCCCCTTGTCAGCCCCGCCTGCCAGCGCCATATCCTGCATGCTGCCCGCCTGCCGGGCCCGTACCCTGGAGATCTGCCGTGACCGTTGCCAACCCCCTGCTCGATTTTTCCGGCCTGCCGCGCTTCGAGGCCATCCGCCCCGAGCACGTGGCGCCGGCGCTGGACGTGCTGCTGGCCGAGGCCGAAGCCGCCGTCAGCGCCGCCGAGCAGGTGCAGCCGGTCACCTGGCAGACCTTCGTTGCCCCGCTGGATGACGCCACCGAGCGCCTGTGGCGCGCCTGGGGTCTGGTCGGCCACCTGCAGGGCGTGGTCAACACCCCGGAACTGCGTGAGGCCTACAACAGCAACCTGCCGCGGGTGACCCGCTTCGCCAGCGCGCTGGGCCAGAACCTGGCGTTGTACCGGCAGTACCAGACGCTGGCCGCCAGTGCCGAGGCGGCGCGCTTCGACGCGGCCCAGCGCAAGGTGCTGGACAACACCCTGCGCGATTTCCGCCTCGGTGGTGCCGAGCTGGCGCCGGAGGCGCAGCAGCGCTTCGCGGCGATCAAGGAAGAACTGTCGGCGCTGTCGGCGAAGTTCTCGCAGAACGTGCTCGACGCTACCGACGCCTGGTCGCTGATCATCGAGGACGAAGCGCGGCTGAAGGGCCTGCCGGAAGACGTGAAGGCCGCCGCGCGTGCCGCAGCACAGAAGGACGGCAAGGCCGGCTGGAAACTGACCCTGCAGATGCCGTGCTACCTGCCGGTGCAGACCTGGGGCGAGGACCGCGACCTGCGCGAGATCCTGTACCGCGCCAGCGCACAGCGTGCGTCCGAATTCGGCGATGAGTCGCTGGACAACAGCGGCAACATCGATCGGATCCTCGCCCTGCGCGCTGAACTGGCCGCGCTGCTCGGCTTCGATTCGTATGGCGATTATTCGGTAGCGACCAAGATGGCGCAGGACCCGGCCGAAGTGCTGGGTTTCCTGCGTGACCTGGCCGCGCGCGCCAAGCCGTTCGCGGCCAGGGACCGCGCCGACCTGGAGCAGTTCGCACGCGAGCAGCTGGGCATCGACAGCCTGCAGGCCTGGGACCTGGCGTTCGCCGCCGACCGCCTGAAGCAGGCCCGTTACAGCTATTCCGAACAGGAGGTGAAGCAGTACTTCACCGAACCGAAGGTGCTGGGCGGCCTGTTCTCGGTGATCGAGCAGCTGTACGGCCTGCGCGTGCAGGAGGACAGCGCACCGGTGTGGCATGACGACGTGCGCTTCTTCCGTCTGGTCGATGCGCAGGGCGCGCTGGTCGGCCAGTTCTATCTGGACCTGTATGCGCGCGAGGGCAAGCGTGGTGGCGCGTGGATGGACGATTGCCGCAACCGTCGCGTGCGCGCGGACGGCAGCGTACAGACGCCGCTGGTCTACCTGGTGTGCAACTTCGGCCGTGGTGCCAACGGCAAGCCGGCCACCTTCAGCCACAACGAAGTGACCACGCTGTTCCATGAGATGGGCCATGGCCTGCACCAGCTGCTGACCCGCATTGGTGAGCTGGGCGTGGCCGGCATCAATGGCGTGGAATGGGATGCAGTGGAACTGCCCAGCCAGTTCATGGAGAACTTCTGCTGGGAGTGGGAGCACCTGCAGGCCATGACCGCGCACGTGGACACGGGCGAACCGCTGCCGCGCGGGCTGTACGAGCGCATGCTGGCCGCGCGCAACTTCCACAGCGGCATGGCCACCGTGCGCCAGCTTGAGTTCGGCCTGTTCGACATGCTGTTGCACAGCCAGTTCGAACCGGCGCAGGACAGCGTGCTGGCGCTGCTCGATCGCGTGCGTGCGGAGGTGGCGGTAAACCATCCGCCGGCCTGGAACCGCTTCCCGCACCAGTTCAGCCACATCTTCGCGGGCGGTTACGCCGCCGGCTACTACAGCTACAAGTGGGCCGAAGTGCTCAGTGCCGACGCCTATGCGGCGTTCGAGGAAGCGCCGCAGGCACTGGCCGAGACCGGTGCACGCTTCCGCGATGAGATCCTGTCGCGCGGTGGCAGCCGCCCGGCGGCGGAGAACTTCAAGGCCTTCCGTGGGCGCGCGCCGCAGATCGACGCGCTGCTGCGCCACTCGGGCATGGCGTAAGGTGTTTGGTAGGTGCCAACCCTGGTTGGCACTTCACCGCCATCCACGCATGGTGTGGATCCACCGGAATGCCGGCCAGCGGCCGGCACCACCGAAGACCGGTCATTCGGCGTAGATCATCTTCCGGGTCATGCCGCCGTCGACGATGAAGTCCTGGCCGGTGCTGAAACCGGACAGCGACGACAGCAGGTACACCGCCAGTGCACCGATATCTTCAGGGCGGCCGACCCGGCCGACCGGATGCTGTGCGTGGTCGATGGCCGAGTACTCTGGTTCATGGCGCCGTGAGGGTGCCTGCCACGCAGTGGTACCGACCCAGCCGGGGCTGATGCTGTTCACCCGCACCGCCGGGCCGGCGCTGATCGCCAGCGCATGGGTGAAGGCCACCAGGCCACCCTTGGCCGCCGCATAGGCCTCGCTGTGCGCTTCGGATTGCCAGGCGCGGGTGGAGGCGATGTTGATGATCGCGCCCGCAGCACTGTCCGTCAGCGCCGGCAGCGCGTGCTTGCTGCACAGGAAGGCGCCATGCAGCGACGACAGCCGGCGTTGCCATTCGTGCCAGTCCATGTCCTGCAGCCGCGTGCCGTGCGGCCCGGCGATGCCGGCATTGTTGACCAGCCCGTCGATGTGTCCGAAACGCTGCAGCGCCTCGGCGATGAAGTCGCGCACGCTGGCTTCGTCGGTGATGTCCAAACGCTGGAACGCGGCATCCTCACCGCGCTGCCATTCGTCAAGGCAGGCCTGGCCGGCCTCCCTGTCCAGGTCGCCGATCAGCACGCGACCGCCGGCACCGAGCGCGGCCTGGGCAATACCGCGACCGATGCCGTTGGCGCCGCCGGTGACCAGCACCACCTTGCCCGACAGTGGCGCGGCCGGCCATGCGGCAATCGGCGGCACCGTGCTCACGTCAGGTCTTCGCCGCGCAGGCAACGATGCCAGCCGTCCACGCCGATGCGGTCCAGGGTCTGGATGTTGCGCTCGACAATCACGTCCGGGTCCGGATACACATCCACCGCACGCGCCACGCTGTCTTCGCGCAGCAGGTGCAGGGTGGGGAAGGGCGCGCGGTTGGTGTAGTTGCTGGCGTCGTCGGCGGCCACGCCCTCGAACTGGTAATCCGGATGGAAGCTGGCCACCTGCAGGATCCCCTGCAGGTCCAGTGCCTCGATCGCCGCATCGGCGTTGTCGAGGAAGTCGTTGTAGTCGAGGAAATCGGTCAGCACCTGCGGGTGCACGATCAGCGTCGTGTCGATCTGCTCGGCCGGCGTGTCGCGCAGCAGCACCAGCTCCTCGGCCAGCTGTTCAACCAGCGCTTCTGTCGTGGTCGCATCGCTGAGCACGATGCGGACCTGGTCCTTCACGTATACCGCCTTGGCGAACGGGCACAGGTTCAGGCCGATGACGATGCGCTCCAGCCACAGGCGGGTCGCGGCGATCGGGTCATCGATGGGCAGGTCGGAATCGGTCATGGCAGGCACGTCGGCTGGCGGGGCCGACATTGTAGGCGCGTCGCTGGCAACGCGCCGTCGTACCTGCGGCTGGCAGCGCCGGGGGATTCCCGGCAGGTGGCTCAGTCGCGGAAATTGTTGAACTGCAGCGGCAGCTCGAACTTGCCGGCCTTGAGCACGGCGATGGCGTCCTGCAGGTCATCGCGCTTCTTGCCCTGCACGCGCAGCTTGTCGCCGTTGATCTGGCTTTCCACCTTCAGCTTGGCGTCCTTCAGGGCCGCCGCGATCTTCTTGGCGATCTTCTGCTCGATGCCCTGCTTGACGGTGATCTTCTGCCGGGCCTGGGCCAGGTTGGTCTCGATGTCGCCGAACTCCAGGCTGAGCACGTCGATGCCGCGCGCGGCCAGGCGAGCACGCAGGATGTCGTTCATCTGCTTGAGCTGGAATTCGGTCGGCGCGAACTGATTGATGACATCGCCGTCGCGCTCGAACTTTGCGTCCACGCCCTTGAAGTCGAAGCGGGTGGCCAGTTCGCGGTTGGCCTGGTCGATGGCGTTGGTCAGCTCGTGGGTGTCGACTTCGGACACGACGTCGAAGGAAGGCATGGGCGGTGCTCCGCAGGTTTCAGTGGCGATCATTCTATCGTGCCGGCCCGCGTGCCCGCTTTCTGTGGAGCCCAGCCCATGCTCGGCGGCCGCCCTACAATCCGGTGCGGTCGGCGATAATGGGCCATGAACGTGCAACGCTCCCCTTCGCGTGCGGTGGCCTGGATGGTCGCTGCGGTCGCCTGTTTCTCGCTGATGGACGCTGGCATGAAGCAGCTGTCGGCCAGCTATCCCACCCTGGAAGTGACTTTCCTGCGTGGTGCGGCCTCGTTGCCGTTCGTGCTGGTGTGGGTGCTGGTCAGTGCCGGCCCACGTTCGCTGGTGCCGCGGCGCTGGGGCCTGCACCTGCTGCGCGGCGCGTTGGGCATGGCGATGATCGGCTGCTTCGTGTTCGCCCTGCGCGACCTGCCGCTGTCCACCGCCTACACCATCTACTTCGTTGCCCCGCTGCTGATCGCCGCGCTGTCGGTGCCGTTGCTGGCCGAGCGGGTCGGGCCGCGGCGCTGGGTCGCCATCGGCATTGGCCTGGTGGGCGTGCTGGTGGTGCTGCGGCCGGGCGTGGATGGCTTCATTTCGGTGCCCGGCCTGATGGTGCTGGCGGCGGCAACGGCCTATGCCGTGGCGGCGATCACGGTCAGCCTGCTGACCCGCACCGATACCTCGCAGTCGATGGTGGTCTGGTTCCTGGTGATCATGGCCATCGGCGCCGGCCTGCTCGCCATTCCCGGCTGGGTACCGCTGCAGCTGGCACACGCGCCTTTGATTGCTGGCATGGGCCTGGCCGGGGCGCTGGGCCAGATTGCCCTGACCAAGGCCTTCCAGCTGGGCGAGGCCTCGATGATCGCGCCGCTGGAGTACAGCGGCCTGGTCTGGGTGATCGGCTGGGATCTGGCCTTCTGGGGCCAGCTGCCGGACGGCTATACCTGGGTGGGAGCGGCGATCATCGTCGCCTCGGGGCTGTACCTGCTGCATCGCGAGCGGGTAAACCGGCAGGAACCGCCGAAGCCGCTGGATCATCCCTGAGCCCGGGGGTAGTGCCGGCCGCTGGCCGGCAACCCCTTGCGCCGGAGGGACCGCTGCAGGTGCCGGCCAGCGGCCGGCACTACCGGGGACAGTTTCTTAGAACCAAAAGGAATAACATTCTGGGCCATGGCGCGGGCGCGCGACCGCCTGCGCTGGTAGGCTGCACGCCCCCTTCCGTCACCCAGCCGGTGAGCCACGCCCGTGATCGAGTTCCAGCGCCTGCACAAATCCTATGCCGTTGCCGGCCGCGAAGTCAGCGCGCTGCAACCGTTGGACCTGACCATCGAGGCCGGTGAGGTGTTCGGCATCATCGGTCATTCCGGCGCCGGCAAGTCGACACTGATCCGCATGATCAACCGCCTGGAAGAGCCCAGTGGTGGCCGGCTGCTGATCGGCGGTGAGGATGTCACCGCGCTGGACGCGGACGGCCTGCGCGCGCTGCGCCGGCGCATCGGCATGATCTTCCAGCACTTCAACCTGCTGTCCTCGCGCACGGTGGCCGGCAATGTCGCCTTCCCGCTGGAACTGGCCGGCACGCCGAAGACGGAGATCGACGCGCGCGTGGCCGAGCTGCTGCAGACCGTGGGCCTCGAAGCGCATGCGCAGAAGTATCCGGCGCAGCTGTCCGGTGGCCAGAAACAGCGCGTCGGCATCGCCCGCGCGCTGGCGACCCGTCCGCAGATCCTGCTGTGCGACGAGGCCACCAGTGCGCTCGATCCGCAGACCACCGCTTCGGTGCTGTCGCTGCTGTCGAAGATCAATCGCGAGCTGGGCCTGACCATCGTGCTGATCACCCATGAGATGGACGTGATCCGCCGTGTCTGCGACCGCGTTGCGGTGCTCGATGCCGGCCAGATGGTCGAAACCGGTCCGGTCACCCGGGTGTTCCTGCACCCGCAGCACCCGACCACGCGCCGTTTCGTCAGCGAATCGGAGCATGTGGACGAGGGCACGCTGCACCGCGATTTCGATGCCGTCGGTGGCCGTATCGTGCGCCTGACCTTCCTCGGTGGCGACACCTATGAACCCCTGCTCGGCCGCGTCGCGCGCGAGACCGGGGTCGACTACAACATCCTGTCCGGTCGCATCGACCGGATCAAGGACACCCCGTATGGCCAGCTGGTGGTCGCCCTGGTGGGCGGCGACCAGTCCGCCGCGCAGGCCGCATTCGTGGCCGCCGGCGTGCATGTTGAGGAGCTGCGTCGATGATCATCGCTACTGCCGGCGGATTCTTCCGCCACCTGGACGCGGGCAAGTGGGCCGACATCGGCCAGGCCACCATCGACACCCTGCTGATGCTGCTCGGTTCGCTGCCGCTGACCCTGGCCATCGGCCTGCCCCTGGGCGTGCTGCTGTACCTGTTCGGTGCACCGCAGATGAAGCGCCGGCCATTTGCGTACGGCGTGCTGGCGCTGGTGGTGAACCTGCTGCGTTCAGTGCCCTTCATCATCCTGATGATCGTGCTGATCCCGGTTACCCTGTTCCTGATGGGGACGTCGCTGGGTGTACGCGGTGCGATCGTGCCGCTGGTCATCGGTGCCGCGCCGTTCTACGCGCGCCTGGTCGAGACCGCACTGCGCGAAGTGGACCGTGGCGTGATCGAAGCGACCCAGGCGATGGGAGCCACCACCTGGCAGCTGGTCACCCGCGTGCTGCTGCCGGAAGCGCGCCCGGGCCTGATCGCTGGCGCAACGGTCACCACCGTCGCGCTGATCGGCTTCACCGCGATGGGCGGTGCGATCGGCTCCGGTGGCCTTGGCGACCTGGCCTTCCGCGACGGCTACCAGCGCTCGCACACCGACGTGGCGCTGGTCACCGTGGTCCTGCTGCTGATCCTGGTGCAGCTGCTGCAGATGCTCGGCGACCGCCTGGTCGCGCATTACAGCCGCAGATAACAGAATGCCGGGCGGCGCCCGGCATCTTGTTCGGGTAGTGCCGGCCGCTGGCCGGCAATCCCACGTGCGGTCAACGCACGTTCGGTACTTCGTAACCCAGCTTCCCGACCTGCTCCGGGTGCTGCGGCACGCGCTTGAGCTTGTCGGTGTTCACCCCGTACTCGTCACGCAGGCGCTCGGCCAGCTCCTTGTACAGGGCTTTGTCCATGTCTGGCGTACGCGAGAAGATCCAGGCCATCTCGCGGCCCGGGTAACCGATCAGTGCCCACGAGTAATCC
Source organism: Stenotrophomonas sp. YJH_SMC_58 (assembly GCF_059369635.1). Lineage (NCBI taxonomy): Bacteria > Pseudomonadati > Pseudomonadota > Gammaproteobacteria > Lysobacterales > Lysobacteraceae > Stenotrophomonas > Stenotrophomonas sp. YJH_SMC_58. The sequence continues at coordinate 39,894 of NZ_JCAFSW010000011.1, read as the reverse complement.
GGTGCCACTTCCAGCACCCGCGAATGGGTAGGCACGACGCGGTAGAACCAGGTGCGCCAGCCGTGGTTGCCGCTGTCCGGGTCGACGCTGGCGCGGGCACGCACTTCCTGCAGCGGTTCGCCGAAGCCATCACGGTAGCGGTAGGTGATGCCGACCTTGTGCTCGTCGCGCAGTTCGTAGTCGTTGACGCTGGCCACATGGCCACGTTCGATGAAGTTCGGCACGCGGCCGATCACGTACCAGGTGCCCATGAAGCGCTTCAGGTCGATCGGCGCATCCGGGTCGGTCGCGCGCGGGGTGCTGGCGCGGGGCGATGGCGGCTCACTGGCGGCCACGGCGGGGCCCGCCAGGGACAGGGCCAACAGCATGGCGCAGAGCGGGCGGATCGAAGTCATGCGGGAGCGGGCTCAGAAGGGCTTTGCCTGAGCATGGTCGACTGAGCGTGCGCGATCCGTCAATGGTGTCGCAACCTGTGAGAAGGGCCTTGCCCAAGCTGTGTTGCATTGTCCACCGGAGAAGCCCCATGAACGCACGTTCCGTCCGCCGCCCTGCAACTGAACGCGTCATCATTGAACGCGCCGATCCGCGCCTGCTGCGCAGCGTGCGGCAGGTGGCCCTGGCCGGCCTGGCGCTGGTACTGGTCTGGCCAGCCGCGCGCGGCAGCAACGCCTGGCTGGGCTGGCTGCCGATGTGGCTGGTGGGCATGCCGCTGGTGGCCTGGTGGGCGCTGCTGCGCTTCCCTGTGCCGCGCCTGTCGTGGCTGCGGCTGGCCCGTCGCACCGGTGGACAGGCACATCGTCGCACCGCCGGGACGCCCCGCCGTCGCCGCGCTACGGCCACGGCCTGACCTTCGACACGGGGGCGGCTGCAGCGATCCATGCTAGCGTTCCACGGCTTATGACTGCCTGGAGCTGCAATGTCTCGACTCGCTTCCGCCTGCCTGCTGGCTGGCATGATGACCGCTGCCTCGGTGGGGACCGCCGTGGCTGCTGAAGACACCGATCGCTACGCCTGGCTGGAGGACGTCACCGGCGACAAGCCGCTGTCCTGGGTCAAGGAACAGAACGCCAAGTCCGAGGCGCGCCTGGCGCAGACCCTGGCCTTCAAGCAGATGGAGACCAGCATCCGCGAGGTGCTCGACTCCGATGCCAAGATTCCCGCCGTGCAGAAGATCGGTGACTACTATTACAACTTCTGGAAGGACCAGCAGCACGAGCGTGGCCTGTGGCGCCGCACCACGCTGGCCGAGTACCGCAAGGCCTCGCCGCAGTGGGAGACCGTGCTTGACCTCGATGCCCTGAACAAGGCCGAGGGCGAGAACTGGGTCTGGCACGGCGCCGACTGCCTGCGCCCGGATTACAGCCGCTGCCTGATCGCGCTGTCGCGCGGTGGTGCCGACGCCGACGTGACCCGCGAGTTCGACCTGGCCAACAAGACCTGGATCAAGGACGGCTTCTTCCGTCCGGAGTCGAAGGGCGGCCTGAACTGGATCGATCGCGACACCGTATTCGTCTACACCGACTTCGGTGCCGGCTCGATGACCACCTCCGGCTACCCGCGCGTGGCCAAGCTGTGGAAGCGTGGTACGCCGATGGCCTCCGCCAGCGTGGTGTATGAAGGCAAGCCGGAAGACATGTACATCGCGGCGATGCACGATGACACCCCGGGCTTCGAGCGCAACCTGGTCAGCCGCACGCTGGCGTTCTACAACAACGAGATCTACCTGCGTGGCGACGATGGCACGCTGACCAAGATCGATGCGCCGAACTCGGCTGAGAAGGGCCTGCACAAGCAGTGGCTGACCCTGGAGCTGCGTGATCCGTGGACCGTGGGTGGCAAGACCTATGCGTCCGGTTCGCTGCTGGCGACCAGGCTGGATGACTTCCTGGCCGGCAAGCGTGAGTTCGACGTGCTGTTCACCCCGACCGCGACCACCTCGCTGGCCAGCGCCACCTGGACCAAGAGCCACCTGGTGCTGAACGTGCTGGACGACGTCAAGAACCGCCTGTCGGTGCTGACCCCGGGCGCCAATGGCTGGCAGACCAGTCGCTTCGTCGGCGCGCCGGCCTTCGGCACGCTGGGCGTGGCTGCTGTCGACAGCAACGACAGCGACGCGGTGTGGCTGACCGCCACCGACTACCTGACCCCGACCACCCTGGCGCTGGCCGAGATCGGGCAGGCCCCGGAAACGCTGAAGACCATGCCGGCCTTCTTCGATGCCAAGGGCAAGGTGATCGAGCAGCACTTCGCCACCAGCAAGGACGGCACCCGCGTGCCGTACTTCGTGGTGCACGACAAGGCGATGAAGCTGGACGGTTCCAACCCGACCCTGCTGTACGGTTACGGTGGTTTCGAGATCTCGCTGACCCCGGGCTACTCCGGTGGCATGGGCCGCGCCTGGCTGGAAAAGGGCGGCGTGTACGTGGTTGCCAACATCCGTGGCGGCGGCGAATACGGCCCGCGCTGGCACCAGGCGGCGCTGAAGCAGAACCGCCACAAGGCCTATGAAGACATGGCCGCGGTGGCACGCGATCTGGTCAAGCGCAAGATCACCAGCGCCAGTCACCTGGGCGTGCAGGGCGGCAGCAACGGTGGCCTGCTGACCGGCAACATGCTGACCCAGTACCCGGAACTGTTCGGTGCGGTGGTGGTGCAGGTGCCGCTGCTGGACATGAAGCGCTACAGCCATCTGCTGGCCGGCGCCTCGTGGATGGCCGAATATGGCAACCCGGATACCAGCGACTGGGCGTTCATCAAGACCTTCTCGCCGTACCACCTGTTCGACGCGAAGAAGAAGTACCCGCCGGTGCTGTTCACCACCTCCACCCGCGATGACCGCGTGCACCCGGGCCACGCCCGCAAGATGGCGGCGAAGATGATCGACGCCGGCAAGGACGTGACCTACTACGAGAACATCGAAGGTGGCCACGGCGGTGCAGCCAACAACGCGCAGGCCGCACACATGTCGGCGCTGGCCTACAGCTTCCTGTGGGAGCGGTTGGGCGGTAAGTAAGCAGATAGGCAGAACGGAAAACGCCGCCCCCCGGGGCGGCGTTTTTCTTTATCCGGTAGTGCCGGCCGCTGGCCGGCAACCGCATCATTCACGCATTCCCGGGTTGCCGGCCAGCGGCCGGCACTACCGCCAACGTGATCCCTGCCAGCGCTGCAACCCACGCGCGATCCGTGCCACCGCCTCCTGCAACCGCGGCACTTCCTGGGTATAGGCCAGGCGCACGTGCTGGTTGGCGCGATGGAAGCCGAAATCCAGCCCGGGCGTGAATGCCACGTGCTCGGTTTCCAGGAAGTGGGCGCAGAACGCCTGTGCGTCATCGGTGAATGCGCTGACATCGGCGTACAGGTAGAACGCACCCTGCGGCTCGACTTCGATGCGGAAGCCCAGCTCGCGCAGCGCGGGCAGCAGGAAGTCGCGGCGCTGGCGGAACGCTTCGCGACGCTGTTCGAAGATCGACATCGCTTCGTCGCTGAAACACGCCAGTGCGGCATGCTGGGCGATGCTCGACGCGCTGATGTACAGGTTCTGCGCGAGTTTCTCCAGGTCCGGCACGGCTGCTGGCGGTGCCACCAGCCAGCCCAGCCGCCAACCGGTCATGCCGAAGTATTTGGAAAAGCTGTTCAGCACGAATGCGCTGTCATCCACCTGCAGCACGCTGGGTGCATCCAGGCCATAGGTGAGGCCGTGGTAGATCTCGTCCACCACCAGGTGACCACCGCGCGCGTGCAGGGTCTTCGACAGGGCGGCCAGTTCGTCGGCGGAGAGCACGGTGCCGGTCGGGTTGGCCGGTGAGGCAACCAGCGCGCCGACGCTGTCGGCATTCCAATGCTGTTCCACCAGCGACGGTGTGAGTTGGTAGGCAGTGTCCGGGCCGACCGGCACCAGCTGTGCGCCGCCTTCAACGAGGCGCAGGAAGTGGCGGTTGCACGGATAACCAGGGTCGGCCAGTAGCCAGTGGCGGCCGGGATCGACCAGCAGGCTGCTGGCCAGCAGCAGCGCACCGGAGCCGCCGGGGGTGACCAGGATGCGTTCGGGGTCGATGTCCAGCCCGTAGTGGCTGCGATAGAAGCCGCTGATCGCCTGGCGCAGGGCGGGCAGGCCACGTGCGGCGGTGTAGCGGGTATGGCCGGCGGCCAATGCGGCCTGGCCGGCACGCACGATCGGTTCGGCGGTGGTGAAGTCCGGTTCGCCGATTTCCAGGTGGATCACGTCGTGGCCGGCCTGTTCCAGCGCTTGCGCGCGGGCCAGCAGGGACATCACGTGGAACGGAGCGATTTCATGGCTGCGCCGGCTGTAGCCCGGCGTATGGGGCAGGGTACTCATGCAGCCCATGGTACGCCGCGCACCGGGGTCACGCGCTCTGGCAGTGCCGGCAGGCATGGCCACCATGACGTTCCGCAGGGTTGCCCACCGTCCTTCCGCAACCCAGACTCGGGCGCAAGGACGCCATTGCATTGCCCCTCAAGGAGCCCTATCTCATGAAATCCACCCTCTGCCTGTTGCTTGCCAGCCTGATGACCACCACTGCCACCGCCGCCACTCCGCCCGTTCCGCCGGATGCCGCCAAACATCCGCATGTGGTCAAGGCGCCGTTCGGCGCGACCCGCAACGATGACTATTACTGGCTGCGCGACGACAAGCGCGGGAACAAGGACATGCTGGCCTACCTGCAGGCCGAGAATGCCTATGCCGACCAGCTGCTGGCGCCGCTGAAGCCGCTGGAAGACACCCTTTACAAGGAGATCGTCGGCCGCATCAAGCAGGACGATTCCAGCGTGCCGGCGCGCGAGCGTGGCTACTGGTACTACAGCCGCTTCGAGACCGGCCAGGACTACCCGATCCATGCGCGCCGCAAGGGCAGCATGGAGGCCGCCGAGGAAATCCTGCTGGACGTCAACGCGATGGCTGCCGGCAAGGGCTATTTCAGCGTCGGCTCGATGGTAGTCAGCCAGGACAACCAGCTGCTGGCCTGGGCCGATGATGATGTCGGCCGCCGCCAGTACACCATCCGCTTCAAGGACCTGGCCACCGGCAAGGTGCTGCCCGATGTGATCACCGGCAGCTCGGGCGACCTGGTCTGGGCCGACGACAACCGCACCGTGCTGTATGTCGAGAACGATCCGGAAACGCTGCTGACCGTGCGCGTGAAGAAGCACGTGCTGGGCACCCCGGCCAGCGCCGACACCGTCGTCTACGAAGAGAAGGACGACAGCTTCTACATGGGCATCGGCCGCACCCGCGACGATCGCTTCATCACCATCGGCGTGCACAGCACCGTGTCCTCGGAAGAGCGTTACGCGCCGGCCAGCGACCCGACCCACTTCACCGTGCTGGCGCCGCGCCAGCGCGATGTCGAGTACGACGCCGACCACTACGATGGCCGCTGGGTGATCCGTACCAATGACGGTGCCAAGAACTTCAAGCTGGTCACCGCACCGACCGATGCGACCTCGCGTGCGCAGTGGAAGGACTGGATCGCGCACGACGATGCGGTGTTCATCGAAGGCTTCGAACTGTTCGATGGCTACACCGCCATCGCCGAACGCTCCGAGGGCCTGGAACGCATCCGCCTGCTGTTCAAGGATGGCCGCAGCGACTACGTGAAGGCCGACGAGCCGGCGTACTCGATGGGCCTGGGCGACAACACCGAGGCCGATACGCCCTGGTTGCGCTACGTCTACACCTCGATGACCACCCCCACCACCGTGTTCGAACTGAACACCGCCACCGGTGAGCGCCGCCAGCTGAAGGTGCAGCCGGTGATCGGCTATGACGCGTCGAAGTACGAAACCGACCGCGTCTGGATCACCGCACGCGATGGCGTGAAGGTGCCGGTGTCGCTGGTCTACCGCAAGGGCTACCAGAAGGATGGCAAGGGCGCGTTGTTCCAGTACGCGTATGGCAGCTACGGCATGTCGATGGATCCGTATTTCAACCAGACCGCGGTGAGCCTGCTCGACCGCGGCGTGGTGTATGCCATCGCCCACATCCGCGGTGGCCAGGAAATGGGCCGCGACTGGTACGAGAACGGCAAGCTGCTGCACAAGCAGAACACCTTCAACGACTTCATCGACGTCACCCGTGGCCTGGTGGCGCAGGGCTGGGCGGCGAAGGATCGCGTGGCGGCATCCGGCGGCAGTGCCGGTGGCCTGCTGATGGGCGCGGTGGCCAACCAGGCGCCGCAGGACTACCGCGTGATGGTGGCCCAGGTGCCGTTCGTCGATGTGGTGACCACCATGCTCGACCCGACCATTCCGTTGACCACCAACGAGTACGACGAGTGGGGCAACCCGGAGCAGAAGCAGTTCTACGACTACATGCTGTCCTACTCGCCCTACGACAACGTGAAGCAGCAGGCGTACCCGGCGCTGTTCGTGGGCACCGGCCTGTGGGATTCGCAGGTGCAGTACTGGGAACCGGCCAAGTGGGTGGCCAAGCTGCGTGACGACAACACCGGCCACTACCCGATCCTGTTCCGCACCAACATGGAAGCCGGCCACGGCGGCAAGTCGGGGCGCTTCCAGCGCTATCGCGAGCTGTCCGAGTCGTACGCGTTCGTACTGCAGCAGCTGGGCATCGCCCAGCCGTGATCGCGACAGGGTGCCGGGCACTGCCTGGCACCCTGAACCGGTATCCTTGCGGCCATGAGCGCGCCAGATCCTTCCGTCCCTCGCGGTGCCACCACGCCACCGCGCGTGGTGCGTTTCCGCTGGGCGTGGTGGCTGCTGGCCTATGTCAGCCTCGGCACCGGCATCGTCGGCATCTTCGTGCCGGGCCTGCCGACCACCGTATTCATCCTGATTTCGGCCTGGGCCGCCTCGCGTGGCTCCGAGCGCCTGCACAACTGGCTGCTGCAGCATCCACGCTTCGGCCCGGCCATCGCCAACTGGCAGGCACACGGGGCGGTCAGCCGCTACGGCAAGTGGATGGCCACGATCACCATGGCGGTATGCGCCGGCATCATGCTCTGGTGCGTGCCGATTGCCTGGGTGAAGTGGTTCTCGATCGGCAGCATGACCGTGGTGGCGATCTGGCTGTGGACCCGGCCACTGCCGCCCCCCGCGGATTGAGCACCTGCGGTAGTGCCGGCCGCTGGCCGGCAACCCGATCCCCTGCACCAACCGCTCAGCCGCCAATGGCTATACTCGGGGCATGAAGATCCCCCATCGAAACGCCATCCTGATTCCGCTGGCAGCGGCTTCGCTGCTGTTCCTCGCCGCCTGCGGCAACAAGGGCCCGCTGGTACTGCCGCAGAAGCCGGTGCCGGTGGAAGAAACCGTCGAACCTGTTGCCGAGCCCGCTACCGAAGCGACCCCGGCGCAGACCGAAGGCAGCGGCCCCCCGGCCACGACCGTGGAGCCGGCTGCACCGACCACGCAACCGGCGCCTGCGCCTGCGAAGAAGGTGGGCGGCGGGAATGAGTAAGGCCGGTTCCAAGGCCCTGCGCTTCAGCAAGATGCATGGCGCGGGCAATGATTTCGTAGTGATCGACCTGCGTGACGGCACCGCGCCGCCCACGCCTGAACTGGCCGCGCAGCTGGCCGACCGCCACACCGGCGTCGGCTGCGATCAGATCCTGACCATCGAAGCGCCGCGCGCGGAAGGCTCGGTGGCGTCGTACCGCATCTGGAATGCCGACGGCTCCAATTCCGAACAGTGCGGCAATGGTGCGCGCTGCATCGCCGCCTGGCTGGTGCGCGAAGGCAGTGCGCAGGGCGACCGCTTCGTCATCGACAGCCCGCTGGCCAGCCATGAGGTGGAAGTGCTGGGCGATGGCCAGTTCGCGGTGACCATGGGCGTGCCGGCGTTCGAGCCGGCCAACGTGCCGCTGGTGGGTTTCGCCCACGCGCGCGAGGAATACCTGCTGCCGCTGCAGGGCGAAAGCGTGCGTTTCGCTGCGGTGTCGATGGGCAACCCGCATGCAGTGATCGAAGTGGGCCTGATCGATGCTGCACCGGTCGAGCGCGTCGGTGCGCTGCTGCAGCAGCATGCCTCGTTCCCGCGCTCGGTGAACGTGGGCTTCGCCCAGGTGATGGGCCCGGCGCATGCACGCCTGCGTGTGAATGAACGCGGCGTCGGCGAAACCCTGGCCTGCGGCAGTGGCGCCTGCGCCGCTGCGGTGACCCTGATGCAGCGCGGCCGCCTGCAGCGTGATGCACGCATCAGCCTGCCCGGCGGTGACCTGCGCATCCAGTGGCCGGGCGATGGCCAGCCTGTGGTGATGGCCGGCCCGACCGCATTCGTCTTCGAAGGGGAGTGGATGGCATGACCGAAACCGTCGACAAGCTCGGGGCCCACGAGGTCGCTGCCTGGTTGCGGCGACATCCCGGCTTCCTCAAGCAGTTCCCGGACCTGGCCCTGACCCTGGTGGTGCCGCGTGACGACGGCCCGACCGCGTCGCTGGCCAGCTACCAGCTGGAAGTGCTGCGCGAGAAGAACCGCGAGCTGGCACGACGGTTGGCCGACCTGGGCGCGACTGCCCAGGTCAACGAACGCCTGGCGGTGCGCACGCACCAGCTGACCCTGGCGTTGATGAAGCAGGACAACGCCGCCGACACCCTGCGTGCGATGGCGGCCTCGCTGCAGGAAGATTTCGCCGGCGACCTGGTGCGATTGGTGGTGCACACACCGGTGGCCGGGCTGGAACAGGCCGACTGGTTGCAGGTGATCGCCGCCGATGATCCGCAGCTCGGCCCGTTCCGCGACTGCCTGAAGGACGGCGAGCCGATCTGCGGCCGCCTGCAGCCGGAAAAGAATGCCGTGCTGTATGGCGTGCGCAGCGAGGAAGTGCAGACCACCGCGCTGCTGCCGTTGCCGGGCGTGGGCCTGATTGCGGTGGGCAGCCACGATCCGAACCGTTTCTATCCGGGCATGGGCACGCTGTTCCTGCGCATGATGGGCGACGCCCTGGTCGCCGGCCTGAAGCGCTTCCCGGGCTGAGCAGGACACGACGATGAGCGCGGTACAGGCCTTCCTGCAGCATCTGCAGGTGGAGCGGCGGATGTCGGCGCATACGCTCGATGCCTACCGCCGTGACCTGGACGCGCTGTCGGTCTGGGCCGAGCCGCGCGGTGTTGCAGTGGAGGCACTCGATGCCGACGCGCTGCGCCAGTTCGTCGCCGATGAGCACCGCCGTGGCCTGTCGGCCAAGAGCCTGCAGCGCCGCTTGTCCGCCTGCCGCAGCTTCTATGCCTGGCTGCTCAAGCACGGCCGCATCGAGGTCAGTCCTGCAGCAACGCTGAAGGCGCCGCGCGCGCCGCGCCGGTTGCCACAGGTCCTCGACGCCGATGAGGCCGTGCAGCTGGTCGAGCTGGAGCCGGAAGGTGAACTCGGCCGCCGTGACCGCGCGCTGCTGGAACTTTTTTATTCTTCCGGCCTGCGCCTGAGCGAAGTCTGCGCGCTGACCTGGCGCGATCTGGATTTCGACAGCGGGCTGGTCAACGTGCTGGGCAAGGGCAATCGGCAGCGCCGCGTGCCGTTCGGCCGGCCGGCGCGCGAAGCGCTGCAGGCGTGGCGCGCCGAAAGTGGCGGTGGTCCGGCCTCGCCGGTATTTCCCGGCCGCAACGGACCGATCAGCCAACGCGCGGTGCAGATCCGCATCCGCCAGCTGGCGCAGCGCCAGGGCCTGTTCAAGCACGTGCACCCGCACATGCTGCGGCACAGTTTCGCCAGCCATATCCTGGAATCATCCGGTGATCTGCGCGGCGTGCAGGAGCTGCTGGGCCATGCCGACATCGCCACCACCCAGATCTACACCCACCTGGATTTCCAGCACCTGGCCAAGGTCTACGACGCGGCGCATCCGCGCGCGAAGCGTCGAAGCAGCAGCGAGGGCAGCGGAGAAAGCTGAACGTTGCCCGTGCGGCAGCCGGTCGCGGGTGGCTTGAAGGGCGCAGGGCAGTCCCCACCTCTGGTTCTGTCACCCCGGAGGCATCATGGACCCCAGTCAGAACCCCAACGTTTTCCACGCCACCACCATCGTCTGCGTCCGTCGCGGCGAGCACGTGGCCATTGCCGGCGACGGCCAGGTCACGCTGGGCCACACCGTGATGAAGGGCAATGCGCGCAAGGTGCGCCGCCTCGGTCGTGATGGCCAGGTGCTGGCCGGCTTTGCCGGTGCCGCCGCCGATGCCTTCACCCTGTTCGAGCTGTTCGAGGCCAAGCTGGAAAAGCACGGCCAGTTGCAGCGTGCTGCGGTCGAACTGGCCAAGGATTGGCGCACCGAGCGCCGCCTCGGAAAGCTTGAAGCCCTGTTGGCCGTGGCCGACAAGGAAACCTCGCTGATCATCAGCGGCACCGGCGATGTGATCGAACCGGAGGACGGCATCATCGCCATCGGCTCGGGTGGTTCCTATGCGCTGTCGGCTGCACGCGCGTTGATGGCACACACCGAACTGGATGCGCGCACCATCGCCAGCGAAGCGATCGGCATTGCCGGCGATATCTGCATCTACACCAACCGCAACGTGGTGGTCGAGGAACTCTGAGGGTCGCGCCGGCTGCTGGCCGGCAACCTCATGATCCCCCACACGCGTGCCTGGTTGCCGGCCAGCGGCCGGCGCGACCGACAACGAATTCGTGAGCACATCCATGTCGAAGATCGAAGTTTCCTCCGCCACCATGACCCCGCGCGAGATCGTGCAGGAACTGGACCGGCATATCGTGGGCCAGCACGACGCCAAGCGCGCCGTGGCCATCGCCCTGCGCAACCGCTGGCGCCGCATGCAGCTGGTGCCTGAGCTGCGCAATGAAGTGATGCCGAAGAACATCCTGATGATCGGCCCGACCGGCGTCGGCAAGACCGAGATCGCGCGTCGCCTGGCCACGCTGGCCAACGCGCCGTTCGTGAAGGTCGAAGCCACCCGCTTCACCGAAGTCGGATACGTCGGCAAGGACGTCGAGCAGATCATCCGCGACCTCGCCGATACGGCAGTGAAGCTGTACCGCGAACAGGCCAAGGTGCGCGTGCGTACCCAGGCCGAGGAACGCGCCGAAGACCGCATCCTCGATGCGCTGCTGCCGCGCCGCAGCGGTGGCATCGGCTTCGATCCGGAAGTCGCCCGCAACGAACCGTCGGCGCAGGACAACGAGACCCGCATCAAGTTCCGCAAGATGCTGCGCAACGGTGAGCTGGACGAGCGCGAGATCGAACTCGACCTGGCCGCCAATGTCAGCATGGACATCATGACCCCGCCGGGCATGGAGGAAATGGGCCAGCAGCTGAAGTCGATGTTCGCCAACCTTGGCGGCGGCGCGAAGGCGCACAAGCGCACGCTGACCATCAAGGCCGCGCGACCGCTGCTGATCGAGGAAGAGGCCGGCAAGCTGGTCAATGAGGACGATATCCGCACTGCGGCGATCGAGGCCTGCGAGCAGCACGGCATCGTCTTCATCGACGAGATCGACAAGGTCGCCAAGCGTGGCGATAACGTGGGCGGCGGCGATGTCTCCCGCGAAGGCGTGCAGCGCGACCTGCTGCCGCTGGTGGAAGGCTCCAACGTGTCCACCAAGTACGGCACGATCAAGACCGACCACATCCTGTTCATTGCATCCGGTGCGTTCCACCTGGCCAAGCCCAGCGATCTGATTCCGGAGCTGCAGGGTCGCTTCCCGATCCGCGTTGAACTGGGTGCGCTGAGCAAGGGTGATTTCGTGCGCATCCTGACCGAGCCGAAGGCCGCGCTGACCAAGCAGTACGAGGCGCTGCTGGCTACCGAGGGCGTCAAGGTCAGCTTCACCGCCGACGCCATCGAGCGCCTGGCCGAAATCGCCTTCCAGGTGAACGAGCGCCAGGAGAACATCGGTGCCCGTCGCCTGCATACGGTGCTGGAGCGCCTGCTGGATTCGCTCAGCTACGAGGCACCGGACCGCGATGGCGAAAGCCTGGCGATCGACAGCGCCTACGTCGACAAGCACCTGGGTGAGCTGGTGCAGGACCCGGACCTGAGCCGCTACATCCTGTAATGCCTGTAGGGGTCGGATCCCTCGCCCCAGCGAGGGCTCTGACCCCGCCCGCTGCAACAGAAAAGGCCGCCGCAGGGCGGCCATTTTCTTGTGCGGTCAGCGCGACTGCCGGGTGCGGTAGTCCCGCAGCACCTGGTCGATCACCGCACTGGTGCGGGCGGCGCTGATGCCGGTCGAGGGCGAACGGCCGTTGCCGCGCAGCTCGTCCACGAGGGAGGCGATCAATGGCTGCTGGACCGATGGCGGGTTCGGGACGTCGAATGCCTGCATGCCCGCTTCGGTCTCCAGAACCACTGGAACGTCCTCGAAGGTGGCAAAGCGCAGCTGCCCGCGGTCGCCGGTGATCTCGACCTCATCCTGGCGGCGGAACGCGCAGAAGCTCCATTGCGCGATGCCGTGCGCCCCGCTGCCGGTACGGAAGCACATCGAGACACTGTCCTCGGCGGCGTAGGCGCCGGTCAGCGAACTGGCCAGGCCACGCACGTCGCTCAGCGGCCCCAGCAGATGGTCGAGCAGGTCCAGGGTATGCGAGCCCAGATCGACGAACAGCCCGCCGCCGGCGATCGACGGATTGGTCCGCCAGAAGTCGGGCGATGCGGCATTCGCCGAATGCGGCCGATGCAGGGTGGCGCGCACGCTGCGCGGCGTTCCGATCGCGCCGTTGTCCAGCAGCTGCTTCACCTGTGCGAAGCGGGGCAGGGCACGGCGGTAGTAGGCCACGAAAACGGGCACGCCGCTGCGGGCGCTGGCCGCGATGATGCGCTGGCACTCGTCGTGGTCCATGGCCATCGGCTTTTCGATGTAGACCGGCTTGCCCGCGGCGATCGCCTGCAGCGCGTATTGCATGTGCGTCGAGGGCGGCGTTGCGACGTACACCGCGTTCACTTCCGGATCGGCGATGAGTGCGTCGGCGTCCGCGTACCAGCGCGGAATCGCGTGGCGCCGCGCATAATCCTCGGCCAATCCCGCATTGCGGCGCATGACCGCTGCCACCCGTGAGCCGGGTGTGCTGGCCAGGGCGGGGCCGCTCTTCTTCTCGGTGACGCTGCCACAGCCGATGAAGCCCCACACCACGTTGTCCAGGATCACGGGGCTGTCCTCAGATGGGCGCGGCGGTGGCGGCAGCAGCGCCACTCACGCTTCGGGCAGCGGCTCGGGCACAGTGCCCGGCACGAACACGCCGTCCTTCACGTAGGCGGCCAGGGTCATGTCCAGTGCGAGCATGCCGTCGCGCTTGAGGTCCATCAGGTCCGGTTCGACCATCGCCCCGTGCAGCACGCCCAGCACGGTTGCATGCAGCATGCGCGCGGCGATCTTGGGGTCGGCGCCTTCGCGCAGCTGGCCCAGATCGCGGGCGCGGCGCAGGGCACGCTCCATCCGGTCCAGCGCATCGCGGAATCCGGCCTGCTGCATTTCGGTCAGCACCCTGGTGTCGGCCGAGGCATCGCTGCGCAGCATGATCTCCATGGTCTTGCGCAGGCGCTCGTCTTCGGACAGCTCGATGAAGGACTGGATCATCACCGCGCGCAGGTCGTGCACGGGGGTGTCGCGCTGGTCGGTCGAGGTGCGCTCCAGTTCCTGCATGAAGGGCAGGTGCACCCGTTCGACGATCGCGGCCAGCACCTCGCTCTTGTTCTTGAAGTGCCAGTAGACCGCGCCACGGGTATAGCCGGCGCGGGCGCCGATCATCTCCAGCGTGGTACGGGCCACGCCGTGTTCATGGAAGCAGGCTTCGGCGGCGTCAAGGATGCCTTCCCGGGTTGCCTGGGTGTCCTCTTTGGTCTTGCGGGCCATGGGTAGGTACGAGTGCGGGTGAAACGTGGCTGAATTGTACCGGTTTACAAACAAACAAGCATGTATGTATATTTCGCTCCCATCATTCCCGTCGTGTGCGTGGCAGGCCGGTCCGGCTCCCGCTCCACCCGGGTGGGCGCTGTTCTCACGGTCTTCACCTTTACCGGTCGAAGGGTCCGCCGTATCAGCGCCGGCTGAGATCCTTTCCTTCAAGAGCCTTTCCGTCATGTTGCTGAGCCGAATCCGACCCTTTGCACTGTCGCTGGCCATCGCCGCAGCCGTGGCTGCCTGCGGCGGCCAACCCCAGGCCCCCGAGCAGGGCCCGGGTGACGTCACCGTGGTCACGCTGAAGTCCGAGACCGTGGGCCTGACCCGCGAACTGCCGGGCCGTACCAACGCCTTCCTGGTCGCCGAAGTGCGCCCGCAGGTAAACGGCATCGTTGCCAAGCGCCTGTTCACCGAAGGCGGCATGGTCAAGGCCGGCGAGCCGCTCTACCAGATCGAGGACGCCAGCTACCGCGCCCAGGCCAACAGCGCCCGCGCCCAGCTGGCCCGCGCCGAAGCCACGGCCAACGCCGCGCGCCTGAGCGCCAAGCGCATCACCGAGCTGGCCAAGGTCGACGCGGTCAGCCAGCAGGACCTGGAAAACGCCGTGGCCGCGCAGAAGCAGGCCGAGGCCGATGTCGGTGCCGCCAGGGCCTCGCTGGACGCGGCCAACGTCACCCTCGGCTATGCCCGCATCACCGCGCCGATCAGCGGCCGCATCGGCAAGTCCAGCGTTACCCAGGGTGCGCTGGTCAGCGCCGGCCAGGCCAATGCACTGGCCACCGTGCAGCAGCTGGACCCGATCTACGTCGACCTGACCCAGTCCTCGGCCGAGCTGCTGCAGCTGCGCCGCGAACTGGCTGCCGGCCGCCTGCAGGACAACCAGACGCTGCCGGTCAGCATCCTGATGGAAGACGGCAGCACCTTCGAGCACAAGGGCACGCTGGAGTTCTCTGAAGTGAGCGTCGATCCAGCCACCGGCAGCTTCGGCCTGCGCGTGAAGGTGGACAACCCGGACGGCCTGCTGATGCCGGGCACCTACGTGCGCGCGGTGATCGGCGGCGGCGTGCGCAGCGATGCGGTGCTGGTACCGATGCAGGGCATCGCCCGCGATCCGAAGGGCGACACGACCGCGATGGTGGTCGGCAAGGACAACAAGGTCGAAGTGCGCCCGGTCAAGGTCAGCCGCACGCTCGGCGACAAGTGGCTGGTCGAGGACGGCCTGAAGGCCGGCGACAAGGTCATCGTCGAAGGCCTGCAGAAGATCGGCCCCGGCATGCCGGTCAAGGCCACCGAGAAGGGCGCTGCTCCGGCCAAGCCGGCAGCGGCCGCCCAGCCTGCCGCCCCGGCCGGCGACGCGAAGTAAGCGGAGAACCCCATGGCACGCTTTTTCATCGATCGACCCATCTTCGCGTGGGTGATCGCCATCATCATCATGCTCGCCGGCGGCCTGGCCCTGTTCAAGCTGCCGGTCTCGATGTACCCCAACGTCGCACCGCCGGCGGTGGAAATCAGCGCCACCTACCCGGGTGCATCGGCCAAGGTGGTCGAGGACTCGGTGACGCAGATCATCGAGCAGAACATGAAGGGCCTTGATGGCCTGATCTACTTCTCCTCCAACAGCTCGTCCAACGGCCAGGCCACCATCACCCTGACCTTCGAGAGCGGCACCAACCCGGACATCGCCCAGGTGCAGGTGCAGAACAAGCTGCAGCTGGCCATGCCGCTGCTGCCGCAGGAAGTGCAGCGGCAGGGCATCAACGTGGCCAAGTCCAGCTCGGGCTTCCTGAACGTCATCGCGTTCGTGTCCGAGAACGGCAGCATGGACGCCAACGACATCGCCGACTACGTCGGTTCCAATGTCGTCGATCGCCTGAGCCGCGTGCCGGGCGTGGGCAACATCCAGGTGTTCGGTGGCAAGTACGCCATGCGCATCTGGCTGGATCCGAACAAGCTGCATACCTATGGCCTGTCGGTTGCGGAAGTGACCGCAGCGATCAAGGCACAGAACGCGCAGGTGGCCATCGGCCAGCTTGGCGGTGCACCGTCGATCAAGGGCCAGCAGCTCAACGCCACCATCAACGCGCAGTCGCGCCTGCAGACCCCGGAACAGTTCCGCAACATCATCGTGCGCGGTGCGCAGGACGGTGCCGAGCTGCGCCTGGGGGATGTCGCCCGCGTCGAGCTGGGTGCCGAGTCCTACGACTTCGTCACCCGCTACAACGGCCAGCCGGCCAGCGGCCTGGCGGTGACCCTGGCCACCGGCGCCAACGCGCTCGATACCGCCGCTGGTGTGAATGCCGCGCTGGAAGACATGAAGAGCTTCTTCCCGGCCGGGCTGAAGGCGGAGGTCCCGTACGACACCACCCCGTTCGTGCGCGTGTCGATCAAGGGCGTGGTGCAGACCCTGATCGAAGCGATCGTGCTGGTGTTCGTGGTGATGTACCTGTTCCTGCAGAACTTCCGCGCCACCCTGATCCCGACCATCGCCGTGCCGGTGGTGCTGCTGGGTACCTTCGGCGTGCTGGCCATGCTCGGCTTCTCGGTGAACATGCTGACCATGTTCGCGATGGTGCTTGCGATCGGCCTGCTGGTGGACGATGCCATCGTGGTGGTGGAGAACGTCGAGCGCATCATGTCCGAGGAAGGACTGTCGCCGCTCGAGGCGACCCGCAAGTCGATGGGCCAGATCACCGGCGCGCTGGTGGGCATCGGCCTGGTGTTGTCGGCGGTGTTCGTGCCGATGGCCTTCATGAGTGGCTCCACCGGCGTGATCTACCGCCAGTTCTCGGCCACGATCGTCTCGGCGATGGCATTGTCGGTGCTGGTCGCGATCGTGCTGACCCCGGCGCTGTGCGCGACCATGCTCAAGCCGCTGAAGAAGGGTGAGCACCACGTCGCCCACCGCGGCCTGGCCGGTCGCTTCTTCAATGGCTTCAACCGTGGATTCGACCGCACCAGCGAAAGCTACCAGCGTGGCGTGCGCGGCATCATCCATCGCCCGTGGCGCTTCATGGGCATCGTGGCGGCGCTGTTCGTGCTGATGGGCGTGTTGTTCGTGCGCCTGCCCAGCTCATTCCTGCCCAACGAAGACCAGGGCGTGTTGATGGCGCTGGTGCAGGCCCCGGTGGGTGCCACCCAGGAACGTACGCTGGAGTCGATCGCGGCACTGGAAAACCACTTCCTGCAGAACGAGAAGGATGCGGTGGACTCGGTGTTCTCGGTGCAGGGCTTCAGCTTCGCCGGCATGGGCCAGAACGCCGGCATGGCATTCGTCAAGCTGAAGGACTGGAGCGAGCGTGACGCCAACAATGGCGTGATGCCGATCACCGGACGCGCGATGGCGGCCCTGGGCCAGATCAAGGATGCCTTCATCTTCGCCTTCCCGCCGCCGGCCATCCCGGAACTGGGCACCGCCTCGGGCTATACCTTCTTCCTGAAGGACAACAGCGGCCAGGGCCACGAGGCACTGGTGGCCGCGCGCAACCAGCTGCTCGGCCTCGCCGCCGGTAGCAAGAAGCTGGCCAACGTGCGCCCGAACGGCCAGGAGGACACGCCGCAGTTCCGTATCGACATCGACGCGGCCAAGGCGACCTCGCTGGGGCTGTCGATCGACCAGATCAACGGCACGCTGGCCGCCGCGTGGGGCAGCTCATACATCGACGACTTCGTCGATCGTGGCCGCGTCAAGCGTGTGTTCGTGCAGGCCGACCAGCCGTTCCGCATGGTGCCGGAGGACTTCGATCTCTGGTCCGTGAAGAACGACAAGGGTGAAATGGTGCCGTTCAGTGCCTTCGCTACCAAGCACTGGGATTACGGTTCGCCGCGCCTGGAACGCTACAACGGTGTGTCGGCCATGGAAATCCAGGGCGAACCGGCCCCGGGTGTCGCCTCCGGTGATGCCATGGCCGAGATCGAACAGCTGGCCAAGCAGCTGCCGGCGGGCTTCGGCATCGAATGGACGGCGATGTCGTACCAGGAGCGCCAGGCTGGCTCGCAGACGCCACTGCTGTACACGCTCTCGCTGATGATCGTATTCCTGTGTCTGGCCGCGATGTACGAAAGCTGGAGCGTGCCGACCGCAGTGCTGCTGGCGGCCCCGCTGGGCATCCTCGGCGCGGTGCTGGCCAATACCTTCAAGGGCCTGGAACGCGATATCTACTTCCAGGTGGCGATGCTGACCACGGTGGGCCTGACCAGCAAGAACGCGATCCTGATCGTGGAGTTCGCCAAGGAGAACCTGGAGAAGGGCGCAGGCCTGATCGAATCGATCATGCATGCCGTGCGCGACCGCCTGCGCCCGATCGTGATGACCTCGCTGGCCTTCGGCATGGGCGTGGTACCGCTGGCGATCTCCACCGGTGCCGGTTCCGGCGCCAAGCAGGCGATCGGCACCGGCGTGCTCGGCGGCATGATCGTCGGCACCGTGCTCGGCGTGTTCTTCGTGCCGCTGTTCTTCGTGGTGGTGCAGCGCGTGTTCAAGCGCAAATCCACGACGTGACCTGAAACGGTCATGCCGGCCTCAGGCTGGCGTTGTCGAAACGGTAGTGCCGGCCGCTGGCCGGCATGACCTCCTGCCATCCGGCAGTACCGATGGAAGTCATTCCCATGAAAAGTGCATCCCTGTTCCTTTCCATTGCCGCTGTGCTCGCGCTCGCCGGCTGCTCCACCCTGGTGCCGAAGAACACCGCTGTCGCCCCGGCGATCCCGGCGCAGTGGCCGGCCGAGGCCGCGCAGGGCGAGGTGGCCGATGTCGCCGCCGTCGGCTGGCGCGACTTCTTCACCGATGCGCGCCTGCAGCAGGTGATCGACCAGTCGCTGCAGAACAACCGCGATCTGCGCGTGGCCGTGCTCAACGTTGAGCGCGCGCGCGGCCAGTACCGTGTGCAGCGCGCTGATCGCGTGCCCGGCGTGGCCGTTACCGGCCAGATGCAGCGCCAGGGCACCGACGCCGGTGTCAACGAACAGTTCACCGCCGGTGTCGGCGTGGCCGAGTTCGAGCTGGATCTGTTCGGCCGCGTGCGCAATCTCAGTGAAGCCGCGCTGCAGCAGTACTTCGCCGTCGCCGCCAACCGCCGCAACGCGCAGTTGAGCCTGGTGGCCGAGACGGCCACCGCATGGCTGACCTACGGTGCCGACGCGCAGCGGCTGAAGATCGCCGATGCCACGCTGAAGACCTACGAGGATTCGCTGCGCCTGGCCGAGGCCCGCCACGAACGTGGTGGCAGTTCGGCGCTGGAGCTGACCCAGACCCGTACCCTGGTCGAGACCGCGCGTACGGACGCCGCACGCCTGCGTGGCCAGCTGGCCCAGGACCGCAACGCGCTGGCGCTGCTGGCCGGTGGCCAGCTGGATCCGGCGCTGCTGCCGGACAGCATCGAGCCGCAGCTGCTTGCACTGGCACCGCCGCCGGCCGGCCTGCCCAGCGACGTGCTGCTGCAGCGCCCGGACATCATGGCCGCCGAACACCAGCTGTTGGCGGCCAACGCCAACATCGGTGCGGCACGCGCGGCGTTCTTCCCGAGCATCTCGCTGACCGGCAGCATCGGCAGTGGTTCGAGCGAACTGTCCAACCTGTTCGACAGCGGTACGCGCGTGTGGAGCTTCCTGCCGAAGATCACGCTGCCGATCTTCCAGGGCGGCAAGCTGCGCGCCAACCTGGCCATCGCCAACGCGGATCGTGATATCGCTCTGGCGCAGTACGAGAAGTCGATCCAGGTGGGCTTCCGCGAAACCGCCGATGCGCTGGCGTTGAATGTCAGCCTGGACGAGCAGGTGAGTTCACAGCAGCGCCTGGTGGAAGCGGCCGAACAGGCCAACCGCCTGTCGCAGGCGCGCTACGACGCGGGCCTGGACAGCTTCGTGACCCTGCTGGATGCACGTCGTACGGCCTACAACGCACAACAGACCCAGCTGCAGGCGCAGCTGGCGCAGCAGGCCAACCGCATCACCCTGTACAAGGTGCTGGGCGGTGGCTGGCACGAGCGCAGCTGAAGGACAGCCGGCCAGCGGCCGGCTCTACCCTGATGATCGATGGTAGTGCCGGCCGCTGGCCGGCATTGTCAGTCCGGGGCCCGCTACACCGCTTCATCGTCGCGCCGCGCTGCATGGCAGGCGCGAACGCGCGCGAGCGCATCGCCGGCTTCGCGCGCCATCTGCTCGTACTCGGCGCGGATCTCTTCCAGGCGCGCTTCGTCCAGTTCTTCCAGATCCAACAGTTCGTTGTTGGCTTCGGCCGTCGCCCGGATCAGCTCGTCCAGCTTGATCTGCATCGCGGCGGTGTCCGCGTTCTGCGTGTGCTGGATCAGGAACACCATCAGGAAGGTGATGATGGTGGTGCCGGTGTTGATCACCAGCTGCCAGGTGTCGTTGAAACCGAACACCGGGCCACTGATGCCCCAGATCACCACGATCGCTACTGCAGCCAGGAAGGTCCACGGCGAGCCGGTGGCGGCCGCGGCCTTCTTGGCGATCGTATTGAACAGGTTTCGTACTTTCATCGTCGTCGTCCCACCCAGGTGACGAGGATGATCGGCAGTGGCCCGTGCAGGCGCCGTGCAGCGGCGGTCAGGCGCGCATGCGCTGCAGCCGCGGTGCCTGCAGGCTGCGCACCGGACTGCTCTGGTAGACGTGCTGCCAGCAACGGTCGACGAATTCGCGGGCCTGGGCTTCACTCAGTCGCGGCATGATCTGCAGGGCGTACTGGGTCTGGAACATCTCGTCACGTTCGGCCTCGCTGGCGCGCGGCTGGGTGATCAGCGAATCGCAGGCAAACTTGATCCACGGCACGTACGAGCCGAACGAGTTGTGCGGCAGTGCGCCTTCGGCATGTTGGCGGCGCCAGTGATCCAGCTCGGCGTCAACGTTGATGACCGGAGGAATGGTGGGGACTTCAGCGTGCATGACAATCCAGTTCGGTTGAGTGGAAAGGGAGTGGGGGTTCATCGGAGTGTGGCGTATGTGGCGGTGCATGCCGCGTCAGCGCGATGTGGAGCTGGCGTTGGCATGTCCAATCAACTGCGCGTGCTCGACGGCACCGAGATCTTCGGCCAGGGTGGCCATCGCGTTGCACAGGCGCTCGTGGTCGAGCGGATGGCGACGGACCAGCTCCAGTTGCATGCGCTGGTAGGCGGTCCAGAACAACGCGCCGCGCCGGTGCAGTGCATATTGCCGCTGCAGGCGTTCGCGGATCGGGTCGAGGATCGAGTCTGGTGCAGGTCGTACGGCGTGCGCGCACATGGCTGGCTCCGCCGGGGAAAGAAGTCCCGGTAACCCCACCCTAGGCGCGGCAGCCGGGCGGGGTGTTATCGCAGCGTGTGCACGTTGCGCAGCTGACTGTGCACTGGTTCACGGCAATGGCCGCAAACGCTGCCGGCACTGGGGCGTGCCGGCACTGAAGCGTTCATTAAACGGGTTCAACAGGACACTGCGTGGTGATCATTCACCGATGTCTTCATTCCAGATCTCCGGGTGCTGCGCAATGAAGCCGCCCAGCAGGTCCACGCATTCCTGGCTGTCCAGGTCGACCACGTTGACGCCATTTTCCCGCAACCAGTCGATGCCGCCCTGGAAGGTGCGCGATTCGCCCACCACCACGGTGCCGATGTTGAACTGGCGCACCAGGCCAGAGCAGTACCAGCACGGTGCCAGGGTGGTGACCATGATCGTGTCCTGGTAACGGCGCTGGCGGCCGGCCTTGCGGAACGCATCGGTCTCGCCGTGCACCGACGGGTCGCCTTCCTGCACGCGGCGGTTGTGGCCGCAGCCAAGCAGGCGGCCGTCGTTGTGGTACAGGGCCGCGCCGATCGGCACGCCGCCCTCGGCCAGGCCCTGGCGGGCTTCGGCGATGGCGGTCTGCAGCAGGGCCTGGTAGTCGGGCGTGGTGATCATGCGGGGCTCCGGTAAGTCGTGGCCCGCCATGATACGGGCAGGGGGTGCCGCTGGCCCCCGGCGGTGCGATAATCGGGGCCATGAGCGAATCCCCCTACAAAGCCGGTACCACCCATTTCGGGTTCCGCGACGTCGCCGCCAAGGACAAGCAGAAGCTGGTCGGCCAGGTGTTCACCTCGGTCGCGCGCAACTACGACCTGATGAACGACCTGATGAGCCTGGGCGTGCACCGGGCGTGGAAGCGCTACTACGTGGCCACCGCGCAGGTGAAGCCGGGCGACCGCGTGCTCGATCTGGCGGGCGGCACCGGCGACATCGCCGCCCTGCTGAAGGAGCGCGTCGGCGCCGAGGGCTCGGTGGTGCTGGGCGACATCAACGCCGGCATGCTGTCGGTCGGCCGTGATCGCCTGACCAACCGCGGCCTGGTGCTGGGCGTGGACTACGTGCAGTGCAACGCCGAGGCCCTGCCGTTCCCGGACAACAGCTTCGACCTGGTCACCATCGCCTTCGGCCTGCGCAACGTGACCGACAAGGACGCTGGCCTGCGCGAGATGTACCGCGTGCTGAAGGTGGGCGGCCAAGCCCGCGTGCTGGAGTTCTCCGAAGTCACCGCGGACTGGTTCAAGCCGATCTACGACTTCCACTCGTTCAAGATCCTGCCGAAGCTGGGCAAGCTGTTCGCCAATGACTCGGACAGCTACCAGTACCTGGCCGAGAGCATCCGCAAGCACCCGCCGCAGGATGAACTGAAGGCGATGATGGGGCAGGCCGGGTTCGAGCGCTGCCACTACAAGAACCTGACCGGCGGCATCGTTTCGATCCACTCCGGCTACAAGCTGTAAGCTGTAAGCCGTGCTCTGGTGGGTGCCAACCTTGGTTGGTGCTCGCCCGCTGCGGTGATCCGCTCTGGTGGGTGCCGACCGTGGTCGGCACGGACCTGCCGCATGCGTTGATGGATCCGTGCCAACCAAGGTTGGTACCTGCCTGTAGATGCCAACCTTGGTTGGCATGCGCCCGAGGCGCAGGATCGGCTTGCCTGCCATTACCCCGCACCGCGCAACGCCTGCCGGGCCGGAGGGAGGTACCATTGGGGTTTGATCCCCGTAACGGTCCCGATTCATGCGTAATCCGCTGATGCTCCTTCCGCTGGCCGTGGCCCTGGCCGCCGGCTGCTCCCAGGAGGCGGCCGCGCCCGCCGCCGCCCCGACTGCCGCAAAGGCCCCTGCCGCCCCCGTGAACGCCGAGAACCGCAGCCACGACGAAAGCTCGTACGCCGAGCCGGACAAGGTCGTCATCAAGGACATCGCGCTGGATCTGAAGCTGGACTTCGACCAGAAGCAGATCGGCGGCACCGCCACCTACACCCTGGAATGGAAGCAGAAGGACGCCAGCCAGCTGGTGCTCGACACCCGCGAGCTGACCGTGTCCAAGGTCGAGGCCGTCGCCGCCGATGGCGCGCGCAGCCCGCTGAAGTTCGAGCTGGCCGCCGCTGACAAGGTGTTCGGCAGCAAGCTGACCATCGAGGCCCCGGAACAGCCGGCCAAGGTGGAAGTGACCTACCACACCGCACCGACCGCATCGGGCCTGCAGTGGCTGGCACCGTCGATGACCGAGGGCAAGAAGCTGCCCTTCATGTTCAGCCAGTCGCAGGCCATCCACGCCCGTTCGTGGGTGCCGCTGCAGGACACCCCGAGCGTGCGTTTCACCTACAGCGCGCACGTGGTCTCGCGCCCGGACGTGATGGTGCTGATGAGTGCCGACAACGATCCGAAGGCCGCGCGTGACGGTGACTACACCTTCAAGATGCCGCAGCCGATTCCGTCCTACCTGCTGGCCATCGCCGCCGGTGACCTGGTGTTCGAGCCGATCTCCGGCCGCTCCGGCGTCTGGGCCGAGCCGACCATGGTCAACAAGGCCGCCAAGGAATTCGAAGACACCGAGAAGATGATCGGTGCCGCCGAGAAGCTGTACGGCGAATACCGCTGGGGCCGCTACGACATGCTGGTGCTGCCGCCGTCGTTCCCGTTCGGCGGCATGGAGAACCCGCGCCTGACCTTCGCTACCCCGACCGTGATCGTCGGCGACAAGTCGCTGGTCTCGCTGGTGGCCCACGAGCTGGCGCACAGCTGGTCGGGCAACCTGGTGACCAACGCCAGCTGGAAGGACATCTGGCTCAACGAAGGCTTCACCACCTACGTCCAGGGCCGCATCACCGAAGCCCTGTACGGCAAGGAGATGGCCGAGATGGAGAAGCAGATCGACCAGACCGACCTGCTGGCCGAAGTGAAGGACATGAGCCCGGCCGACCAGGCACTGGCGCTGCCGCCGCTGAACGAGCGTGATCCCGACGAAGCGCTCAGCCAGGTCGCCTACGTCAAGGGTGCATGGTTCCTGGAGTTCCTGGAGCAGCGCTTCGGCCGCGAGACCTTCGATCCGTTCCTGCGGGGCTGGTTCGATGACCACGCCTTCCAGAGCGCGAACACCGACCAGTTCGTCGCGTACATGAAGAAGAACCTGCTGCCGAAGAATCCGTCGGCCGTGACCGAGGCCGAACTGAAGGCGTGGCTGGACGAGCCGGGCATCCCGGCGTTCGCGGCCAAGGCGCAGTCGCGGAACTTCAGCAGCGTCGATACCGCGCGCATCGCCTTCGCCAGCGCCGGCACCGTGCCCAGCAGCCAGGTCATCGCCGACTGGAGCACCCAGGAATGGGTGCGCTTCATCGACGGCCTCGGTGCGACCCAGCCGCTGGACAAGCTGGCCACGCTGGACAAGGCCTTCCACTTCACCGGCACCCCCAATGGCGAGATCGCCATGCGCTGGTACCCGCTGGCGATCCGCAGCGGCTACGAGCAGGCCAATGAAGGGGCGGCTGCATTCATCGAGCGCGTCGGCCGTCGCAAGCTGATCCTGCCGATCTACGCCGAACTGGTGAAGACCCCGAAGGGTCTGGAACTGGCCAAGCAGGCCTTCGAAAAGGCCAAGCCGGGCTACCACCCGATCACCACCGCCTCGGTCCAGGACATGCTGGCCAAGGCTGAAGCCAAGTAAGCGGTAGTGCCGGCCGCTGGCTGGCAACCGGTCACTGCTTCACCACCAACGGCGGGGAAACCCGCCGTTGGTGTATCCGCTTTTCGCTGCCGATAGAATCGGGATGCACTCGCATAGGACCTCCGCCATGAAACGACTGATCCTGCTCACCGCCTGCACCCTGGCCCT
Organism: Stenotrophomonas sp. YJH_SMC_58; assembly: GCF_059369635.1. Taxonomy (NCBI): domain Bacteria; kingdom Pseudomonadati; phylum Pseudomonadota; class Gammaproteobacteria; order Lysobacterales; family Lysobacteraceae; genus Stenotrophomonas; species Stenotrophomonas sp. YJH_SMC_58. The sequence continues at coordinate 14,972 of NZ_JCAFSW010000011.1, read as the reverse complement.
GGCCGCCTGCAGCAACCCGGAAGAGGAACGCAAGGCGCAGGAAGCCGCTGCGGCCGCCGCGCAGGCGCAGAAGGAGGCCAAGGCCGAAGACGTGGCCAAGCAGTACGACATGGCCGTGGCCGCGCAGGACTGGGAACGCGCGCGCCTGCATGGTGCCTCGCTGCTGGACCAGTACAAGGACACCGCCGCCGCCGAGCGCATCGCCGCAGGCTTCGACGAGGTCAAGGCCAAGGGCGACGCCGCGCGCGACCTGCGCCGCATGCAGGGGCTATGGCAGTACAACCAGATTCCGGTGGGCAGCAAGGGCAACCAGGTCTCGGCGCAGATCTACAGCAAGGAACGGGTGGACGTGGATGGCAGCGGCGCCAAACCGGTGCAGCTGGTGTTCCGCGATCATCCGGAGTGGAAGCGGCATGCCTACCTGGTGCTGCAGGCCGGTGATTTCCGTTGCCCGCAATGCACGGTGAAAGTGACCGTGGATGACGGCAAGCCGGTACCAATGGCGGCCTGGCGCCCGAAGACCGATGAAGCCATCGCCCTGTTCATCACCGATCAGAAGGCACTGTGGAAGCTGGCGCGCAAGGGCAAGTCGATCAGCATCGAGTTCCCGGTCAAGGCCGGTGGCACGCGCACGGCCGTGTTCGAAACCGGCGGTGTCGACGCCAGCCGCATGCCGCAATGGTGGCAGTGAGGGTTGCGACGGGCAGCGCAGTGCACGCGTTGTCCGCGATCCGGCACTGGGTGTTCGACATGGACGGCACACTGACGGTGGCCGTGCATGACTTCGCCGCGATCCGCCGCGCGCTGGAGATCGCCGCGGAGGAAGACATCCTCGACCATATCGCGGCATTGCCCGACGCACCGGCGCAGGCCAAGCGCGCGTGGCTGCTGGATCACGAGCGCGCCCTGGCCGAGGACGCGCTGCCAGCGCCGGGGGCGGTGAAGCTGCTGCGCGCGCTGGCGGCGGCGGGTTGCCGACTGGGCATCCTGACCCGCAACGACCATGCGCTGGCGAAGCTGACGCTGGAGGCGATCGGGGTCGGGGCGTTGTTCGACGACGCCGACATCATCGGCCGCGATGAAGCGGTGCCCAAGCCCTCGCCGGATGGCCTGCAGCAGCATCTTCGTCGCTGGGGCATCGGGGCCGCGCACGCGGTGATGGTCGGTGACCACGCCTACGACCTGGAGTGCGGTCGCGCCGCGGGCGCCCACACCGTGCTGGTCAACCTGCCGGAGAACCCATGGCCGGGCCGGGCCGACTGGCATTTCGCCGATTGCCGCGCCTTGCTGGCGGCCTGGCAGCAAAAGGGGTAGTGCCGGCCGCTGGCCGGTAGTGTCGACCAAGGTCGACACCTACCAGAACACCCGTGGCCAGGCTGGCGGCCTGGCAGAAGGGGTAGTGCCGGCCGCTGGCCGGCAGTGTCGACCAAGGTCGACACCTACCAGAACACCCGTGGCCAGGTTGGCAGCCTGGCAGCAGAAGGGGTAGTGCCGGCCGCTGGCCGGCAGTGTCGACCAAGGTCGGCACCTACCAGAACACCCGTGGCCAGGCTGGCGGCCGGGCAGAAGGGGTAGTGCCGGCCGCTGGCCGGCAGTGTCGACCAAGGTCGACACCTACCAGAACACCGGTGGCCAGGTTGGCGGCCTGGCAGAAGGGGTAGTGCCGGCCGCTGGCCGGCAGTGTCGACCAAGGTCGACACCTACCAACAGCATTCCCAGCAGCGCATCGGGTGGAAAGCCCCCTTGTTGTTCAAGAGGGCGCGCCGAAGGCGCGGGGACAAGGTGGAATGCGCGGGCAGTTCGGCTTACGCGCCCAGCGCGTAACCGAACTGCTGCTTGAACTGCTCGTTGAACTCATCGAAGGTGAAGCGCTGGTTCTGCGTGCCCGGGTGCTCGACCTTCAGCGCGCCCATCAGGTTGCCCATGCGGCCGATGGTCAGCCAGTCGTAGCCCTTCTGGATGCCGTAGATCAGGCCGGCGCGGAAGGCGTCGCCACAGCCGGTCGGATCGACCACGCGGCGCTCGTGCGCCGGCGGGATGTCGTAGCTCTTTTCCGGGGTGTGGATGACCGCACCCTTCGGGCCACGGGTGGTGATGTAGGCCTTGACCCGGCTGACGATCTCCTTCTCGTCCCAGCCGGTGCGCTCCTGCAGCAGGTTCGACTCGTAGTCGTTGACCACCACGTAGTCGGCCTGATCGATGAAGGCGCGCAGCTCGGGGCCGTTGAACAGCGGCATGGCCTGGCCCGGGTCGAAGATGAAAGGAATGCCGTCCTCGTGGAACTCCTGCGCGTTCTGGATCATGCCTTCGCGGCCGTCCGGGCCGACCAGGCCCAGGGTCACGCCCGGCACGCCGCGCACATGGTTCTCGTAGGAGCGCATCATCGCGCCCGGGTGGAAGGCGGTGATCTGGTTGTTGTCGTGGTCGGTGGTGATGAACGCCTGGGGGGTGAACAGCTCGTCGATCACGCGCACGCGCGACAGGTCGATGCCCAGGCCTTCGAAGTATTCGCGGTACGGGCCGAAGTCCGAACCCACGGTGCCCATCGGGATCGGCTGGCCGCCCAGCAGGTGCAGGTTGTAGGCGATGTTGCCGGCGCAGCCGCCGAACTCGCGGCGCATGCGCGGCACGAGGAAGGACACGTTCAGGATGTGCACCTTGTCCGGCAGGATGTGATTCTTGAACTGGTCCGGGAACACCATGATGGTGTCGAAGGCAAGAGAACCACAGATCAGAGCGGACATCGATGTAAGCCTATGCGGTGAATTTTGGGGTGGGCCGGCCCGGTTCAGCGGGCAAGCAAACGGCGCCCTTGGGCGCCCGACGGCGCAAAGGTTACCCGCTGGTGCCGCTCAGGGCCAGAACCGGGTGATGCCCGATCAGGCCGAAAGCCTGTGAAGACGCGGGTTCAGCTAGTTTTTTCCTTGCTCGGCGGCAGGCGGGTTGCTAGGCTTGTCGGCCTCGATTTCTGCCCATTTTTTCGCCATCCCGCGGCGGGCACGACACCCCTCAGGACTCCTTCCTCAGATGTTCAAGAAACTCCGTGGCATGTTCTCCAACGACCTGTCCATCGACCTGGGCACGGCCAACACCCTCATCTACGTGCGCGGGCAGGGGATCGTGCTGAACGAGCCGTCGGTCGTGGCCGTGCGCCAGGACCGTGCCATCGGTGGCACCCGCTCGGTGGCAGCCGTTGGCGCCGAGGCCAAGCAGATGCTCGGCCGTACCCCGGGCCACATCACCACCATCCGCCCGATGAAGGACGGCGTCATCGCCGACTTCACCTACACCGAGGCGATGCTCAAGCACTTCATCAAGAAGGTGCACAAGTCGCGCGTGCTGCGCCCGAGCCCGCGCGTGCTGGTCTGCGTGCCGGCCGGTTCGACCCAGGTCGAGCGCCGCGCGATCAAGGAATCGGCCGAGGAAGCCGGTGCCCGTGACGTGTACCTGATCGAAGAGCCGATGGCTGCCGCGATCGGCGCCGGCATGCCGGTCACCGAAGCCCGTGGCTCGATGGTCATCGACATCGGCGGCGGTACCACCGAAGTGGCGGTGATCTCGCTCAACGGCATCGTCTATTCGGCCTCGGTCCGCATCGGCGGCGACCGCTTCGACGAATCCATCACCAACTACGTGCGCCGCAACCACGGCATGCTGATCGGTGAAGCCACCGCCGAGCGCATCAAGGTCGAGCTGGGTTGTGCCTACCCGCAGGCCGAGGTGCAGGAGCTGGAGATCTCCGGCCGCAACCTCGCCGAGGGCGTGCCGAAGATGATCAAGATCAGCTCCAACGAGGTGCTTGAAGCCCTGCACGAACCGCTGTCGGGCATCGTCAGCGCGGTCAAGCTGGCGCTGGAGCAGACCCCGCCGGAACTGTGTGCCGACGTTGCCGAGCGCGGCATCGTGCTGACCGGCGGCGGCGCCCTGCTGCGTGACCTGGACCGCCTGATCTCCGAAGAAACCGGCCTGCACGTGCAGGTGGCCGACGATCCGCTGACCTGCGTGGCCCGCGGTGGCGGTCGTGCGCTGGAACTGGTGGACATGCACGGCAACGAGTTCTTTGCGCCGGAATAAGCCGTCCCGGCCGTTCCTGCCCGCCGCGCCCTTCCGGGGTGCGGCCCGCCGCGATGGCGGGCCGGCACCGGCGGGGCGTCCGCGTGTTTCCCTTCCGCCTTCTGCCAGTTGAATCGTTGCCGTGCCGCCCTACGCCGGTCCTCCCGTTGCCTCCCGATCCGGTGATGCCGCCAGCCCCCTGCGGTTGCTGGCCTATCTTGCATTGGCCATCACACTGATCGTCCTTGACGATCAGGCGGGTTGGCTGGCGCGCCTGCGCGAGCAGGCCAACAGCCTGGTGCAGCCTGTGTGGGCACTGGCGGGTCTGCCCGGCAAGCTCGGCAACCAGGTCAAGGATTCCGCGGCCAGCCACACCCAGCTGGTCACCGAGAACCGTGAACTGCGCAACCAGCTGCTGCTGGCCAACGCGCGCCTGACCCGCCTGCAGACCGCCGCGCTGGACAACGCCCAGCTGCGCGAACTGCTGAACGTGGCCGAGCGCAGTGGCCTGGACGTGCAGCTGGCGCCGATCCTGGATATCGACCTGGACCCGGTGAAGCAGCGCCTGGTGCTCGACGCCGGCAGCCGCGAAGGCGTGCATGTCGGGCAGGCGGTGATCGATGCCGGTGGCCTGATGGGGCAGGTGATCAGCGTCACCGGCGGTACCTCCACCGTGCTGCTGCTGACCGACCCCGACCACGCGGTGCCGGTCACCGTGGCCCGCAACGGCGTACGCCTGATCGTCTACGGTCGCGGCGACACGCTGGAGCTGCGCGACATCCCGCTCAGCGCCGGTGTGGAAGTGGGCGATGAGATCGTCACCTCCGGCCTCGGTGGCCGCTTCCCGGCCGGCTTCCCGGTCGGCACCATCACCGGCCTGCGCCCGGACGACACCCATGCCTTCCTGGTCGGCGAACTGAAGCCAGCCGCCCAGCTGGATCGTGGCCGTGATGTGCTGCTGCTGCGCCCCGGTGCGGCGATCCGCATTCCGCCGGAACTGCGCCTGCAGCTGGAAGAAACCACTCCGGGTGGCCCGGCCACCGGCGCCACCGTGCCAGCGGGAGCCGCGCCAGCGACAACGACGCCAGCTCCGGTCAGCTCCCCGGTAGTGCCGGCCGCTGGCCGGCAACCGACCACGCCGGAGGCCCAGCGATGAGCCGCCTGCGCGACAACCCGTGGGTATTGCCGGCCAGCCTGGTCGTAGCCCTGCTGCTGGGCCTGCTGCCGTTGCCGGCGCTGCTGCAGCCGCTGCGCCCGTACTGGCTGGCGCTGGTACTGGCGTACTGGGTGATCGAGACGCCCGAGCGCGTCGGCCTGGGCATCGCTTTCGCCAGCGGCGTGGTCGCCGACCTGCTGTACGGCGGCGTGCTCGGCGAACAGGCGCTGCGGCTGGTGATGCTGGCCTTCATCCTGCAGCGTTTCCGCGCCCGCATCCGCTTCTTCCCGATGTCGCAGCAGATGCTGGCCATCGGTGGCCTGTTGTTCAACGACCGCATCGTCAGCGCGCTGGTCCACATCCTGGTGGGCGAGCCGACCCTGCCGTGGTCGTACTGGTGGGCGCCGCTGTTGGGCATGGGCCTGTGGCCGCTGGTGTTCGTGCTGCTGGACGCAGTGCGCTTCGGCAAGCGCGGGCGCTGAGCCATGATCCCGCGCCGCCAGGTCAAGAACCCGCACGCCGAAGCCGAACAGTTCCGCCGCCGTGCGGCGCTGGGTTTCCTGGGCGTGCTGGTCTGCCTGCTGGGCCTGGGCGGCTGGTACTTCAAGCTGCAGGTGCTGGATCACGACGTCTACGCCACGCGCTCGGAAGCCAACCGCATCAAGCCGCGGCCGGTGGTGCCCGGGCGCGGCATGATCTACGACCGCAACGGTCGCCTGCTGGCCGAGAACGTGCCAGCGTTCCGCCTGGACGTGACCCCGGACAAGGTCAAGGACATGGACGCCACCCTGGAAGGGCTGGCGAAGATCATCAGCATCAGCCCGGAAGAGCTGGAAGCGTTCAACAAGTCGCGCAAGGCGCGCCGCAAGTTCCTGCCGGTCACGCTGAAGCTGCGCATGAGCGACGAGGAGATGGCGCGCTTCGCCGTCGACCGTTGGCGCTTCCCCGGCGTCGAGCTTGAGCCCTACCTGACCCGGCGTTATCCGTACGGTGACCTGTTCGCGCACATCATCGGCTATGTCGGCCGCGTCGACGACAAGGATCTGGAGATCCTCGGCGAAGGCAATGCCGCGCTGACCCACATCGGCAAGTCCGGCCTGGAGCGCTATTACGAGCAGCAGTTGCGCGGCAAGGTCGGCTACGAGCAGGTCGAAACCAACGTGCAGGGCCGTGCCATCCGCACCATCGGCCGGGTGGCCGCGCAGTCCGGCGCCGACCTGCGGCTGTCGATCGACGCGGACCTGCAGCGTGCCATGGTGGCCGCCTTCGGCGACCAGGAAGGCTCGGCAGTGGCGATGGACCCGCGTACCGGCGAGGTGCTGGCGATGGTCAGCCTGCCGTCCTACGACCCCAACCTGTTCGTCAACGGCATTTCCCATGCCGACTTCAAGGCGCTGAACGAGAACCCGTCGCGGCCGCAGTTCAACCGCCTGGTGCTCGGCGGTGTCGCTCCCGGTTCCACGCTGAAGCCGCTGATCGGGCTGGCCGGCCTGGACTCGGGCGTGCGCCGCCCGGAAGACAAGGTGCTGTCCACCGGCATGTTCTACCTGCCCGGCACCAGCCGTGGCTGGGGTGATGCGCATCGTGGCGGCCATGGCTGGACCGATCTGCGCAAGTCCATCGCCGAGTCGGTCAACACCTACTACTACAAGCTGGCGCTGGACCTGGGCATCGAGCGCTTCGACCATTACATGGAGTACTACGGCTTCGGCCAGCCGACCGGTATCGACCTCACCGGCGAAATCGGCGGCATCCTGCCGTCGCCGGCCTACAAGCGGAAGACCCGCAAGGAAGCCTGGTACCCCGGCGATACGGTCAACATCAGCATCGGCCAGGGCGACTGGAAGGTCACCCCGCTGCAGTTGGCGCGCGGCGTCAGCGCGCTGGCCGACGGGCAGCTGCGCACCCCGCACCTGGTGATCCAGCAGCGCGACGGCTTCGACAGCGACTGGACCGCGACGCCGCCCGGCGAGAGCAAGCCGGTCAGCCCCAACCCCAACAACGTGCAGGCGGTGCGCGAGGGCATGATGGCGACCATGCGGCCGGGCGGCAGCGGCTGGCGCGTGGCGGTCGGTGCGCCGTACGTGATGGCCGGCAAGACCGGTACCGCGCAGGTCATCAGCCGCAAGGGCACCGCAGCGGTGAACCCGAAGAGCCTGCCGATGCACCTGCGCCACCGCGCGCTGTTCGTCGGCTTCGCGCCGGTCGAAAACCCGGTGATCGCGATCGCGGTGGCGGTGGAAGGCGGTGGCTATGGTGGTTCGGCTGCTGCGCCGATCGCCCGCAAGGTGTTCGATGCCTACCTGCTGGGCAAGATGCCCGAGGGCATGCAGCCGCTGGACAGCGAGCGTGGTACCACCGCCATCGGTGCCACCGCGTTCGACAACGAAGACGCCGGCGCACGCCAGGCCGGTGATCTGACGGCCGCGCAGCTGGGCGAACACCCGGTGCAGGTGGGAGCCCCCGCCCCCGAACCGGCCCCTGCGCCGCAGCCGGGCACGCCGGCCGCTGCCGCACTGCCGGCCACGCCACGCCCGACGGTTGCGGAGCCCGCACGATGAAAGTGTTCCTGCGCTGGGCCGGCGACATGCTGCGCCGCTTCTTCAGCACGCTGGACTGGGTGTTGTGCCTGGCCTTGGGCGCGCTGATGGTGATCGGCCTGGCCACCTTGAAGAGTGCCGGTGGCGACGGCCTGGTGATGGCCCAGGGCGCGCGTTTCGCGGTGGGCATGGCTGCACTGTGGGGCATCTCGCGGGTGCCGATCCTGCGCATCCGCTCGGCCACGCCGATGATCTATGCGATCTCCATGATTCCGCTGCTGGCGGTGTTCGTGCTCGGCACCGGCAAGTACGGCCGGCAGTGGCTGGACCTGAAGTTCTTCTACCTGCAGCCGGCCGAGCTGCTGAAGGTCAGCCTGCCGATGATGGTGGCCTGGTACCTGCACAAGATGCCGCTGCCGCCGCGCTTCAACACCGTGCTGGTGGCCTTGATCATCATCGGCGTGCCGACCGGCCTGGTGATGTTGCAGCCCGACTTCGGTACCGGCGTGCTGATCGCCGCCAGCGGCGTGTTCGTACTGCTGCTGGCAGGCCTGCCGTGGTGGTGGGTCGGGCTGGGCGTGGGCGGCGTGGCTGCGGTCGCGCCGGTGGCCTGGTTCTGGCTACTGCGGCCGTACCAGAAGGACCGCATCATGATGTTCCTGGACCCGGAGATGGATGCACTGGGGGCCGGCTGGAACATCATCCAGTCGAAGATCGCGATCGGCTCCGGCGGCTTCGATGGCAAGGGCTGGGGCGAGGGCTCGCAGTCGCACCTGAACTTCATTCCCGAACAGACCACCGACTTCGCGTTCTCGGTGCTGAGCGAGGAATTCGGCTGGATGGGTGTGGCCCTGGTGCTGACCCTGTACCTGGTGGTGATCGGGCGTTGCCTGTGGATCGCCAGCCAGTCGCGCGATTCCTATTCGCGCCTGTTGGCCGGCGCTACCGGCCTGGCGTTCTTCGTCTATGTGCTGGTGAACGGCGGGATGATTTCCGGCCTGCTGCCGGTGGTGGGCGTGCCGATGCCGCTGATCAGCTACGGCGGTACCTCGGCGGTGTCACTGCTGGCCGGCTTCGGCCTGGTGATGGCCGTGCGCAGTCACAACCCGGTGCACGGCGGCTACGGCTAGCACCGGTCGCGCGCTTCGTTGCGCTTCCATCTGCTCGATTGCATCCGCTGTTCTGTAGAGTCGAGCACGGCTTGACTCTACAAGCGCACGCGCACCCTGACAGCTTCACGCAAGCACGTATTGCTACCGTGCCCGCGTGGAATGGAAACGACTGCTTGGCGGCTGCCGTGAGGTGGCGCGCACGATCGATCTGCCGTTGCTGATCGCGTTGCTGATCCTGATGGGCGCGGGCCTGGCGGTGCTGCACAGCGTGTCCGGTCCGGTGGCTGGGCAGGCGGCGCGTTTTGCCGGTGGCCTGGCGTCGATGTGGCTGCTGTCCCGCGTTTCGCTGCTGCGGCTGCGCGCGTGGACGCCGGCAATCTATGCGCTGTCGATGCTGCCGCTGATGGCGGTGTATGTGATCGGTACAGGCAAGTACGGGCAGCGCTGGCTCAATCTCGGCGTGTTCTACCTGCAGCCGTCCGAACTGCTCAAGCTCAGCCTGCCGCTGATGATGGCCTGGTACCTGCATCGGCAACCGCTGCCACCGTCGCCGCGCACCGTACTGACCACCACCGTGCTGATCGGTGTACCCGCCGTGCTGATCCTGATGCAGCCCAACCTGGGCACCGCCACGCTGGTTACCGCCAGCGGCGTGTTCGCGCTGCTGTTGGCCGGATTGCACTGGGGCTGGGTGGCAACTGGCGCGACGGGCCTTGCCGTTGCCGCGCCGCTGGCCTGGTTCGGCCTGCTGCGGCAGTACCAGAAGGATCGCGTGCTGACCTTCCTTGATCCGTCGGCGGATCCGCTTGGCACCGGTTGGAACATCCTGCAGTCGCGCATCGCGATCGGCTCCGGCGGCTGGGACGGGCGCGGCTGGGGGCAGGGCACCCAGGCCACGCTGGACTTCCTGCCTGAGTACACCACCGACTTCGCGTTCTCGGTGCTGGCCGAAGAATTCGGCTGGATCGGCGTGGCCACCGTGTTTGCGCTGTACCTGTTCGTGGTCGGCCGCTGCCTGTGGATCGCGGTGCACGCCCGCGACACGCACGCACGGTTGCTGGCCGGCAGCCTGGGCTTGGCGTTCTTCGTGTACGTACTGGTGAACGGCGGGATGATTTCCGGCCTGCTGCCGGTGGTGGGCATTCCGATGCCGTTGATCAGCTATGGCGGCACCTCGGCGGTGTCGCTGCTGGCGGGTATCGGGCTGGTGATGGCGGTGCGCGGGCACCGGCCCGTGCACGGGGGATAGGGTTTCCAGCCAACGGCGCAGCCCCTCGTGGGTGGTGTCTGGGTGGTCGCGGAAAGCAGAAGCCGCGGGTGGGCCGGTCGGGTTGGGTACGCGGGGGACGCCGTGAATCCGTCCCTGGAGGCTTGACAGCCGCATCCATGCGGCTGACACCCCCACGTACCCAACCCGACCGCCCTCTGACAGATTTTGGCGGTCTGCCACCCACGGAGAAAAAAGAGAAAAGCAAAAGCGGGTCGCGGCGCTGCGCTTGCTTGTGAGCCGAGCATGGTTCGGCTCCACACAAGACAATGAAGCGACCCGCCAAGCCGCTTTTGCTTTTGATCTTCTCTTTCTTCTCCGTGGGTAGACGCGCACGGAACCTGTCCGTGGCCGGGTAGATGGGCTGCGCAGGGGCGTGAGCCGCATCTGCTTTTCGCGGCGACCCACGAGGGGCTGCGCCGTTGGCTGGAAACTTCCTGACTCTGCGCAACGCTCGCTGTGGAAGCGTTCTCACGACGATGCAGGACAGCACACTCGCCGACCAAAGTCCGCAAAAAACGTTAGCTGGTTCACATTTTTACGCCGCGTTGATCTTGATCAATGGACTTGTCGTAATCGGCCTGCACAATGGCGGCCCGTTCGGCACGGCGCGCCGTCTATCGTTGCAGCGCGAGGGGGCGCCGGGCGGGAAGCAGTACTGATCCAACGGATACAAGGAGCGCGGGGCACTGCCACTGGGGAGCGGCAGCCGCGCAGGTATCGACCGGATCCGGTCGCCGGTTGCGTCTGCGGGGATGGGGACGCAACCGGCCACCTCTATCTGAATGGGGAAGCACGATCACGACGCCTTCACATTTCCCGCTGAACACGGGCAAATCGTTGTGATTCATGGTGTTAGGGGTTTTAATTCATCCATGACCTGCTAACCTGCGACGATGATTCGACGCACTCTGGCCTGCATGCTCACCCTCGGCCTGGTCGCCTGCGCGACCCAGCCGAAGTCCCCACCGTCTTCACCCCAGGCCAGCAGTACGCCGCGCCAGCCCGCCACCAGGGCCCATGGGCCGGCCGAGGCTGCACCCGAAGCAACTGCGGCTACCGCGCCGCCGGTCGATCTCACCCCGGTGCCATTCGAGGTCGCGCGGGCCCGCTTCATTGCCGATACCGCCAAGCGCTATGGCCTGAAGCCGGAGCAGATCAGCAGCGTGCTCGACCAGGCGCAGGTGCGCCAGCCGATCATCGCCGCGATGTCGCGCCCGGCCGAGCGGGTCAAGCCGTGGAACGAATACCGGCCGATGTTCATCAGCAAGGCACGCATTGATGGCGGCCGCGCGTTCCTGGCCGAACACCGTGCCGAACTGGATCGCGTGCAGCAGCGCACCGGCGTGCCGGCCGAAGTGATCGTGGCGATCATCGGCGTGGAAACCAGTTACGGAAAGAATGCCGGCAGCCATCGCGTGCTCGATGCGCTGTACACGCTGGCGTTCTACTACCCACGCAGCGGCGACCCGGCCAAGCTCGAACGCGAAGTGCGCCGCGAACTGTTCTTCCGCGATGAGCTGGCCAAGCTGTTCGAGCTGGGCCGCGAAGAGAAACTGGACATCACCACGCTCAAGGGCAGTTATGCCGGTGCGATGGGCATGGGCCAGTTCATGCCGTCCAGTTACCTCGATTACGCGGTGGACGGCAACGGTGATGGTCGACGCGACCTGTTCAACAGCTACGACGACGTGTTCTCCTCCATCGCCAACTACTTCGTGAAGAAGGGGGGCTGGGTGCGTGGTGGCCAGGTTGCGGTACCGGCCACGCTGGCCACGGGCCGCGAGGAGTTCAACCCGACCGAATGGATGCCCACCTGGTCGCTGGCCGACCTCGCACAGCGCGGCTACCAGCCGAGCACGCCGGTGCAGCCGGGCGCCACCGCCACCCCGATCACCCTGGAAGGCAGCACCGGCAAGCAGTACTGGCTGGGCTTCCAGAACTACTACGCGATCACCCGCTACAACCTCTCGAAGATGTACGCGATGGCCGTGTTCCAGCTGTCCCAGGCCATCGCCGGACAGGAGCTGCCCCCGGCATGAACATCAGATGGCTGGTCCCGAGCTTGATCGTCTTCGCGCTGGCGGCCTGCAGCAGCGCGCCGAAGAAGCCGGCCACGGCCGGCCACGGTGGCAAGTCCAGCGGCACGCTGGTGCAGGGCCGTGGTTCGCGACCGGCGCACTGCCCGGAAGGTTCGCCGTATGCAGCGGCCAAGGAAGACCTCAGCACCCGCGGCAATTACACCGCTGGTGGCCTGTACAAACCAGGCGTGCGTGACAGCACGCCCGACTACATTCCCAATGTGGCCTGCATCCCCGAGCCGGAAGTGACCGCCGAGGAACGTTCGGCCATCGGCAACAAGTCGCCGTACGTGGTGCTGGGCAAGTCGTACAAGGTGCTCGACGACACCCATGACTACGTCGAGCGCGGCACCGCGTCGTACTACGGGGCCAAGTTCCATGGCCGCCTGACCTCCAACCGCGAGGTCTACGACATGTACCAGTTCACTGCCGCGCACAAGACGCTGCCGCTGCCCAGCTTCGCCCGCGTGACCAACCTGGACAACGGCGAGTCGGTGATCGTGCGTGTCAACGATCGTGGCCCGTTCCATGACGGCCGCGTGGTCGATCTCAGTTATGCCGCCGCCGTGCGCCTGGGCATCACCCAACGCGGTACCGGCAATGTCGAGGTGCGCGCGCTGCAACCGGGCGAGAGCAACCTGATGGCGCAGAAGCCGTCGCGTCGCGAGCGTCGTGCGGCTGAAGCGGCTGCCGCCACCGCGGTGGCCAGTGCGCGCCCGGCGCCGGCGCCACGTGCTTCCACCGACAGTGATATCGATCGCCTGGTCAACCGCTTGCCGACCGATGGCGCCCCGGCCCGCGGCCAGCCGGCCACCACCCGGGGCGTGGCCAGCACCGCGCCGGATGTGGCGGTCAGCAGCCTGCCGCCAAGCGCGCCGGTGGTGCGCAACTCCGCGCCGGCTCCGGCGGTTGTCGCCAGCACGGCCCCGCGCGCGGTGGCACCGGCACCGGTGCGTGCCGCCGCGGCGGCGCCGAGCCTGTCGCAGCAGATGGTCGGCGCGGTGATGGTGCAGGTCGCCAGCTTCTCCAACCGCGACAACGCCAACCGCGCGATGGGCCAGCTCAGTGCCGCCGGCATCGTCGGCGCGACCATCAGCGACATCGCCGCCGGTGGCCGCACCCTGTTCCGCCTGCGTGTTCCGGCAAGCGACCATGCCAGTGCGGCGGAACTTGTCGGGCGCATCGCCGGTCTGGGCCTGGGTTCGCCGCAGATCGTCAAGGACTGATCCGCCCGGGCCGGTGCTGCCGGCCCATGCTCCCCCGGCCTTACAATGGCCGTTACGTTCCACCCTCCATTCCCGGCCGTCCCCTGGAGCCTGCTGTCCAATGAATTTCCGTTCCGCCGCCACCGCCCTGGCCGCCACCCTGGTGGTGGGCCTGGCTTCCGCCCAGACGCCGCTGCCGACTCCGGCCACGCCGGCGTCCGCCGCCGCCCCGGCCACCGTCGCCACTCCGCCGGCCCCGGCGCCAAGCGTGTCCAAGGCCTGGGTGCTGATGGATTACGCCACCGGCCAGGTGCTGGCTGGTGAAAACATCCACGAGCAGCTGGCCCCGGCCAGCATCACCAAGGTGATGACGTCGTACGTGATCGCCGCCGAGGTCAAGAACGGCAAGGTCCGTGCGGATGACCAGGTGATGATGAGCGAGCGCGCCTGGCGCGAGGGCGGCGCTGGCACCGATGGGAGCTACAGCGGCTTCCCGGTCAACCAGACCGCGCGCCTGGAAGACATGGAAAAGGGCATGGCAATCCAGTCCGGCAATGATGCCGCGATCGCCCTGGCCGAACATGTGGCTGGCAGCGAAGAGGCCTTTGCCTCGCTGATGAACAGCTACGCCGCCAAGATCGGCATGAAGGACTCGCACTTCGTCAACGCCCATGGCCTGACCGCGCAGGGCCACCACAGCACCGCCTACGATCTGGCGCTGCTGGGCCGCGCGATGGTCCGCGATTACCCGGAAACCTACGCGTACAACAAGATCAAGGAATTCCAGGTCGGCAACATCAAGCAGCCGAACCGCAACCTGCTGCTGTGGCGCGATGGCAGCGTGGACGGCATCAAGACCGGCCACACCTCCGAGGCGGGCTACTGCCTGATGAGCTCGGCCCAGCGTGGCGACCAGCGCCTGATCGCAGTGGTGCTGGGCGGTGCGTCGGAGAAGCAGCGTGCCGATGACAGCCTGGCCCTGCTGAACTGGGGCTTCCGCTTCTTCGAGACCCACCGCCTCTACGAGCCGGGCAAGGCCGTGGCCGAGCACAAGGTCTGGAAGGGCACCACCGACAAGGTGCAGCTGGGCGTGGCCCAGCCGATGCTGGTCAGCGTGCCGCGCGGCCGCTACAACGACCTGAAGCCGAGCATCGACGTGCCCAAGACCCTGGAAGCACCGTTCACCGCCGGCCAGCAGATCGGTACCGTGAAGGTCACCCTGGATGGCAAGGTCATCGCCGAGGCACCGCTGGTGGCCGTGGCCGCCGTCGAGCAGGCCGGCTTCTTCAAGCGCCTGTGGGACAGCTTCTGGATGTGGTGGGAATCGGAATGATCCACGCCCTGGCGTGGTGAAGGAAAAGGCCGGCGAATGCCGGCCTTTTCCGTTTCGGGATGCCGGCTCCGCATGATTCCCGCCGGATATGGGTAGTGCCGGCCGCTGGCCGGCTCCCCATGGACCCATCCGGATGTGGGTAGTGCCGGCCGCTGGCCGGCTCCTCATGGACCCATCCGGATGTGGGTAGTGCCGGCCGCTGGCCGGCTCCCCATGGACCCATCC
>NZ_JCAFSW010000010.1:0-180774 GCF_059369635.1 Stenotrophomonas sp. YJH_SMC_58 | reverse complement strand
TTCGACTTGCATGTGTTAGGCCTACCGCCAGCGTTCACTCTGAGCCAGGATCAAACTCTTCACTTAAAACTGCATGATCCGAAGATCAAAATTTAAAGCTGCAGATGATTGATTCTGGCAACGTATCGCTTGCTTTAAAACCTTGCTTTAAAACAATTAATAGTTGCTTGATCAAACGTCTGCAAGATGGACAATCATCCTTCCTGCAGGCGCCTTCACAAGATACCTGCGCATACTTTCAAAGATCGAGGGAAGTGGCCTCAGCGCCGCTCCCGTGTGCTGCGAAGTTTCCTTCGTAGCGAGCCGCCCATTATGCCAGACTTTTTCAGTCCGTCAACACCTTCGTTCGATCATCTCGTTCGGCGGTGGTGGGCGCCCTGTTGTCGCTGAAGCCCCTTGGTGGCGACCCCTGCGACGGGGGAGGAGAAGTATGTCCCTATTCCCATCGTTTGTGAAGGGGGTGTGGCGATTTTTTTCACCGGATGTTGCATCCGTTCATCCGGCGCGCTGCGGTAGGTTCCCGCGAAGAGCAGCCAAGCGTGGGCTTGGCTCTACAAGAGCACAAGGAAGGGCCGGCTAGCGCCGGCCCTTCCTTTGTCTCAGGCAGCAACCAGGCGCACGCGGGCAAACGTACGCTTGCCGACCTGCAACAGGCCTTCGAAGCCCGGCTGCAGCACCTGCTGGCCGTCTTCGACCACTTCGCCATCCACCTTGACTGCGCGCTCCTTGAGCTTGCGGTTGGCTTCGGAGTTGCTCGGGGTCAGGCCGGCCGCGGTCAGCAGCGCAGCAATACGCAGGCCTTCGACCGGGATCGCCACGTCCTGCAGCGGCAGCTGGGTGATGTCGCCCTGCCCGGTCACCGCCGCTTCCCAGCCGGCGATCGCCTGCTCGGCCGCTGCGGCGTCGTGGAAGCGGGTCGCCAGTTCACGCGCCAGGCGCAGCTTGACCACGCGCGGGTTCAGGCCGCCATTGGCCACCTGCTCGCGCAGCTGCACGGCTTCGGCCTGGCTGATGTCGAAGGACAGCAGCTCGATCCAGCGCCACATCAGGGTGTCGTCCACCTTCATGGTCTTGGTGACGATGTCGATGGCCGGTTCGCTGATGCCAATGTAGTTGCCCAGCGACTTGGACATCTTGTTGACGCCGTCCAGGCCCTCCAGCAGCGGCATGGTCAGCACCACCTGCGGCTTCTGGCCGTGATGCTCCTGCAGGCCACGGCCCATCAGCAGGTTGAACTTCTGGTCGGTACCGCCCAGCTCCACGTCGGCCTCCAGGGCCACGGAGTCGTAGCCCTGCACCAGCGGGTACAGGAACTCATGGATGGCGATGGACTGCTGGGCGGCGTAGCGCTTGGCGAAATCGTCGCGCTCGAGCATGCGTGCCACGGTGTGCTGGCCGGCCAGGCGGATCATGTCGGCCGCGCCCATCTTGCCGAACCACTCCGAGTTGAAGCGGACTTCGGTACGGCTGCGGTCCAGCACCTTGAACACCTGCTCCTCATAGGTACGCGCGTTGGCCAGCACGTCCTCGCGGCTGAGCGGCTTGCGGGTAAGGCTCTTGCCGGACGGGTCGCCGATCATGCCGGTGAAGTCGCCGATCAGGAAAATGACCTGGTGGCCGAGGTCCTGGAACTGGCGCATCTTGTTCAGCAGCACCGTGTGGCCCAGGTGCAGGTCGGGCGCGGTGGGGTCGAAGCCGGCCTTGATCCGCAGCGGGCGGCCCTCCTGCAGGCGCGCACGCAGATCCTCGAGCTTGAGGATCTCGTCGGCACCACGGCCGATCTGGGCAAGGGCTTCTTCAATCGAGGACACGTGACTACTCCCGGCAACGCCGATTCTTGTGTGGGGTGTTAAAGCAAAGTTAACCCGATTGGCTTCACAAAAGCCAATGGGCACAAGGGTTTGACGCGGTTTTCTCAGGTGTCTATGGTAACCGGCGATCAGGCCCCCGCTCCCGGGCCACCAGGAAAAAACCGCCGATGCACAATTCCGAACAAGGGCGCGCACGCAAGCAGCGCTTCCAGGAACGCCTCCACGTCCTGCACGACAACGCCCTGCATCGGAAGCTCAGGCAACATCTTCCCGCGGCCTTCAACGAGCGCTGGACCCGGCGCCATTGGATGCATGCCAGCCTGTTCGCGACCATCGGCGCCCTGGTGGCGACGATCGTGCCGGGCTTCTCGCACACCATCGACGCCCCCTTTGCCGACAGCCATACCAGTCTGGCACTGCCGTTGCCGCCGCTGGCCATGGCCCGCCAGCAGCAGGTGCCCGGTGACAGCTGGCAGGTGCTGCGCGTGGAACGCGGCCAGACCCTGAGCGATCTGTTCGACAAGGCCGGTATCCCGGCGACCACCCTGCACCGGGTGCTGGACCACCCGGGCGCGCGCGAGGCGCTGACCAAGCTTCGCCCGGGCGCCGAGATCGCCTTCGACATGCCGCTGTCCGGCGACCTGCGCAGCATCCGCTTCGACCGCGATGCCGACAACCGGGTGGAGCTGAGCCTGGCCGGTGACGACATCAAGGAGAAGGTGACCAAGCGCGAGACCTCCACGCGCACGGTGGTCACCAGTGGCGAGATCACCAGCTCGCTGTATGCCGCGGCCCGCCGCGCCGGGCTGTCGCCGTCGGCGATCGCGACGATGACCGACGACATCTTCAAGTACGACATCGACTTCTCAAAGGACCTGCAGCCGGGCGACCGCTTCAGCGTGGTGATGGATGAAACCTGGCGCGAAGGCGAGAAGGTGGACACCAGCAAGATTCTGGCGGCGACTTTCACCACCGGTGGCAAGACCTATTCCGGCTTCCGCTTCGACCGCAACGGCAAGTCCGAGTACTACGACATCAACGGCCGTTCGCTGAAGAAGAGCTTCATCCGCATGCCGATCCCGTTCGCGCGACTGAGCTCGACCTTCGGTGCGCGCAAGCACCCCGTGCTGGGCAAGATGCGCATGCACAAGGGCGTGGACTACGCCGCGCGCACCGGCACCCCGATCATGGCCGCCGGCGACGCCCGCGTGCAGTTCGCCGGCGTGCAGCGCGGTTACGGCAACGTGGTGATCCTCGACCACGGCCGTGGCCACACCACCCTGTATGGGCACATGTCGCGCTTTGCGAACATCAAGACCGGCCAGCGGGTGGCCCAGGGCACGGTGATCGGTTATGTCGGCTCGACCGGCCTGGCCACCGGCCCGCACCTGCACTACGAATTCCGCGTCAACGGCGAGCACCGCAACCCGCTGACCGTGACCATGCCGCCGCCGGAGCCGCTGAAGGGCGCCGAGCTGGTCGCCTTCCGCGCGCAGACCGCGCCGGCGATGGCCCGCATCCAGGGCATGGAGAAGCTGATCTACGCCGACGCCAGCCCGGTACCGACCAGCCGCGACGAGGCCGCCCCCGAGGTGGCCAGCGCCAAGGACAAGAGCAGCACCGGCCGCAAGCGCGGCTGAGCCCCTGCGTTGACGAAGAAGGACGCGGCAGCACAAGCTTGCCGCGTCCTTTTTTTATGCCCGCCATGAACACGACTGCCGACACTGACGCGCCCCTGTACCTTGGCCTGATGTCGGGCACCAGTGCCGACGGCATCGATGCCGCGCTGGTGCAGTTTCCTGCCGGCGGAGGCTGCCGCTTCGTGCACAGCCTGACCGCCCGCTGGGAGCCGGTGCTGCGTGCACGGCTGGTGGCGCTGGGCGAAGGTGGTCCACTGGATTCGCTGGAGGAGCTGGGCGAGCTGGACGCCCGGATCGCGATCAGCTTCGCTGGGGCCGCCAACCAGCTGCTGGCCGAGGCTGGCGTGGACGGCAGCCAGGTGCGCGCGATCGGCTCGCATGGGCAGACCGTGCGTCACCGGCCGCTGGCCGACCCCGCCTTCACCGTGCAGCTGGGCGACGGCAACCGCATCGCCGAATTGACCGGGATCACCACGGTCTCCGACTTCCGCCGACGCGACGTGGCGGCCGGGGGCCATGGTGCGCCACTGATGCCGGCCTTCCACCTGGCCATGCTGGGCACGACCGACGAAGACCGCGCCGTGCTCAATCTGGGCGGTATCGCCAACCTGACCCTGATTCCGCGCGAAGGTGCGGTACGTGGCTTCGATACCGGCCCGGCCAATGCGCTGATGGATGCCTGGTGCCAGCGCCACACCGGCCGCACCTTTGATGCCGACGGCGCGTACGCCGCCAGCGGCGCGGTGGACGAGGGCCTGCTGGAGGGCTGGCGCTCGGACCCGTGGTTCGCGCTGCCGCCGCCGAAGAGCACCGGCCGTGAGCAGTTCCACCTGGCCTGGGCCGAGGCGCACATGGCCGAGGGCCAGTACGCGGCGGCCGACGTGCAGGCGACCCTGCTGGAGCTGACCGTGGCAACGGTGGCCGATGCGCTGCTGGCGCAGCAGCCGCAGACCCGCCGCCTGCTGGTCTGTGGCGGCGGGGTACGCAACCGGCAGCTGATGAAGCGCCTGGCGGCGCGGCTGCCGGACGTGCAGGTGGAATCCAGCGCCGTGCACGGGCTGGACCCGGAGTACGTGGAGGCAATGGGCTTTGCATGGCTGGCGCAGCGGACGATGGACGGGCTGGCCGGCAACCTGCCAAGCGTGACCGGAGCTAAGGGCCCGCGGATCCTGGGTGCGATCCACCTGGCGTGAGGTGGCGCCATCCACGCGTGGCGTGGATCTACCGGGCAGCCGGGCGTGGGCTAGGCTCTACAGCATTGCGGCGCGGCCGCTAATCGAAGCCTTGCCCTGCGGGCAAGGCCTGCAGGGCGGCAATGGCATCGGACAGGGCATCCACTTCCGGATCGCCGAAGCCGGAGCGGACTTCCAGTTCACTGCTGAACAGGCCCTGCTCCAGCAAGGCGGCACAGGTCTGTTCGTGGGTCCAGCCGCGGGCGACCGCGACGCGTTTGATACGTTCCAGCAGCAGCGGGTCCAGGTCCCGCAGCACAACGTCGGCCATGCTCACTTCCCCGTTCGCAAGGCACCGCCCCCTCGGCGCGTCGGGGCGATGATCCCGCAGACCGGGCGGGCAGGCAATCAGGTCGAGCCGGCGGCCTGGCGACGGCGCTGCTGCAGGATCAGCAGGGCGCAGAGGATCACCACCGGGATCGCCACCAGCGCGGTACCGACGAAGAACAGCGCGTAGCCTTCCAGCAACGTCCGGCCCTGTGCGAGCGTCTGTACCGACCACCCCGAGAGCCCCTTGAGCGCCTTGCCGGGCATCGCGTAGAACGAACTCAGCAGTGCGTACTGGGTTGCGGTGTATCCGATGCTGGTCAGGCTCGACATGTAGGCGATCAGCGCCGTACCGGCGAAGCCGCTGGCGAAGTTGTCGATTGCCATGGCCACGGCGAAATGGGTTGTGTCCGGGCCGGAATAGGCCAGCCAGGCAAACGCCAGGTTGGAGGCCGGCCCCAGCACAGCGCCTACCATCAGCGCCGCCAGCACCCCCCAGCGGACCGAGACCAGGCCCGCTGCGGCAATACCGACGAAGGTCGCGACCAGCCCGACCGAACCACGCACCGCGCCCACGGTGTCCTCGTCCAGGCCGAGATCGACGTAGAACGGGTTGGCCATCGGTCCCATGACGAAGTCGGCCATGCGATAGACGCTGATGGCCACCAGGATCAGGATCGCGCCGCTGCGATGCTCGCGGACGAAGGCGATGAACGGTCCGGCTACGGCGTCGAACAATCCGCGCGGTGTCCACAGCGAGGTCGCCTGCGCCTGCACGGCAGCCACTTCCCGCGCGGGTTCGCGGGCCATGACCACGGCCACCACGCCAAGCGCCATCAGCACGGCCATGATCTCGTAGGAAACCTGCCAGCCGACACGGGCCGCGATGATCAGGATCAGCGCATCTGTGACCAGCAATGCAGTGCGGTAGCCCAGTGCCGAGGATGAGGTCAGCAGTCCAAGCTGCTCGCTGTTGTCAGCACTTTCAATGCGCCAGGCATCGATGACGATGTCCTGGGTGGCCGAAGCAAACGCCACGATCACAGCCATCACGCCGAACACGACGATGTGCTGCCATGCGATACCCAGGAACTGGATCTGGCCCCCCTTGGGCTGGACCAGCGCCATGCCGACCAGGCCCACCACCACAACCAGCTGCGACAGCAGCATCCAGCCACGGCGGCGGCCAAAGCGGCCGAACAGAGGCACGTCGGTCTTGTCGACGATCGGTGCCCACAGGAACTTCATGGTGTAGGCCAGCCCGACCCATGACAGGAAGCCGATCGTACTCAGCTCGATGCCTTCCTTGCGCATCCAGAAGCCGAGCGTGTTGCCCACCAGATAGATCGGCAGGCCGGAACTGAAGCCGAGCAGCAGCATCGCCAGCACCTTGCGCTGGCTCAGGTTGGACAACACCTGCTGCCACGGTCGGCGCGGCTTGGCAGCCTCGGTCACAGGTCGTAGTCCACGGTGAACGGGGCGTGGTCGGAGAAGCGCTCGTCGCGGTAGATCGAGCAGCTTCGCAGGCGGTCACGCAGGCCCGGGGTGATGAACTGGTAGTCGATGCGCCAACCGACATTGTTGGCACGGGCGGCGCCGCGGTTGCTCCACCAGGTGTAGTCCTCTCCGGTGGGGTTGAGCAGGCGGTAGGCATCGGCCCAGCCGCGACCGGCGGCGACGTCGGTGGCCTGGCCGTGGTCGGCGCAGAGGGCGTTGAGCCAGTCGCGTTCCTCCGGCAGGCAGCCGGAATTCTTCTGGTTGGACTTCCAGTTCTTGATGTCCAGCGCCGAACGCACGATGTTCCAGTCGCCGCACAGCACGTAGTCGCGGCCGCTGCGCGCCCACTCCTCCAGGATCGGCCGCAGCCATTCCATCACTTCGAACTTGAAGCCCTGGCGCAGGTCGCCCGAGCTGCCGGACGGGATATAGAAGGAGACCACGCTGAGGTTGCCGTAGCGTGCCTCGATGTAGCGGCCTTCGTCGTCGAACGGGGCCCAGCCCAGCGAAGTGATGACCTGGTCCGGCTCGCGCTTGCTGTAGATCGCCACACCGCTGTAGCCCTTCTTGGTAATGGCGTCGCGGTAGAAGCAGTGGTGGCCGTCCGGGCGGAACATCGGGTCGCTCAGCTGGTCTTCCTGGGCCTTGGTTTCCTGGATGCACAGGACATCGGCATCCTGGGCACGGAACCAGTCGAGGAAGCCCTTGGTCGCGGCGGAACGGATGCCATTGGCGTTGAAACTGATGATGCGCATGCGGAAGACCTACGGCGGGAAACCGGGCAAGCATACCGGTTGACTGCAGGGCTGCGCAGTCCGCCGGGTGGGCCCGCCAGCGCCTTCACACGGGGCCGGACGAGCGCGAAACGCCCAGCTGGATTAGGATTTGTGCTCCAAATGAAGATGAATCGAGTTTTGATGAGCGACCACCGCCACCGTTTCCTGCAGTTGGCCCTGACCGCCGACGCCCTTCGCTTCGGCCAGTTCACCCTCAAGTCCGGCCGGCTGAGCCCCTATTTCTTCAACGCCGGGCGCTTCGACTCCGGCTCGCTGCTGTCCCAGCTCGGCGCGTGCTATGCCGATGCCATCGATGCCAGCGGGATCAAGTACGACGTGGTGTTCGGCCCGGCCTACAAGGGCATCCCGCTGGCCACCGCGATGGCCTGTGAGCTGGCCCAGCGTGGCCGCGACCTGCCGCTGTCGTTCAACCGCAAGGAAGCCAAGGACCATGGCGAGGGTGGCCAGCTGATCGGCGCCGACATGCAGGGCAAGCGCGTGCTGATCGTCGACGACGTGATCACCGCCGGTACGGCGATCCGCGAAGCGCTGGGCATCATCCGCGCCGCCGGTGGCACCCCGGCCGGCATCGTGGTGGCGCTGGACCGCCAGGAGATCGCTTCGGAGACCGACCGCCGTTCTGCCGCGCAGTCGGTGGCCGAAGAAGCCGGTATCCCGGTGATCGCCGTGGCATCGCTGGCCGATCTGCTTGATTTCGCCTCCGGCAACCCGGAACTTGTGGGTTACCGGCAGCCGCTGGAAGCCTACCGGGCCCAGTACGGCGTTCGTTCGATCCGCTGACCGACCCAGGGGAAAGGTCATGTCCCGAGTTCCTGCTGTCCTCTTCGCCGGCCTGCTGCTGGTCGTGCCGTTCACCGTACCGGCGCAGTCGCGCGACAGCGGCAAGGCGGAAAAGAAGCTGTACTGCTGGAACGAGGGCAAGGAGCGGATCTGCAGTGATTCGCTGCCGGCCGACGCGGTCAACCATGCCCGCGAGGAATTCAATGCGAGCACGGGCCTGCGCAATGCGCAGGTCCAGCGCGCGTTGACCGACGAGGAGCGTGCCGCTGCCAGCACCGCTGCGCAGCAGCAACAGCTGGACCTGATGGCCGAGCAGACCCGCCAGCGCACCGAGCAGGCCATGTTGTCCACCTACGGCAGCGAGGCCGACCTGCGCCGGGTGTTTGCCGAGCGCCAGGAAGTGCTGGACAACAACCTGAAGACCGCCGAGTACAACGTCACCAGCCTGCGTGAGTCGCTGGTGGCGCTGCTGTCGGCGGCGGGAGACCGCGAGCTGGCCGGCGCCAAGGTGGCCGACAAGCAGGCCGAGGCGATCCGCAAGCGGCATGCGCAGCTGCAGGCGCAGCAGCGCCTGCAGGCCGGGCTGGTGCAGCAGCAGCAGGCGTTGAAGGCCGAGATCGACAGCACCCTGCAGCGCTATCGCGAGCTGAAGGGGCTGGTGCCGGCGGACGCTCCGGCGGGCTGACGGCGCGGCCTCCGCCGGGCATGGCCCGGCGCTACCCCGGGCCTGGTTACGGGTTGGCCCACGGAATTTATGCACTCTTTACGCGTCGGCCCGGTCCGGCGCGTAGTGCGTTTATGGGGGGTAGGACGACGATGGCGGCCTGAGGTGGAGGGGTTCCACCAGGACGCTATTGCAATGTCCCCCTGGCTGTCGTTGTTGTGTGGCGTGCTGGTGCTGGTTGCCGCCGCCTATCTCCTTTATGTCGTGCTGCGGCCCGAGTCGTTCTGAGCGGAGCCGGCCATGACTGAGATGCTTGTGATTATTGCCGCCAGCCTGCTGCTGGCGTGGCCGCTGGGCCTGTACCTGGCGCGCGTGATGCGCGGCACGCCGATGAAGGTCGACGTGCTGTTCCATTGGATCGAGAAGCCGCTGTACAAGGTGCTTGGCGTCGATCCATCGCGCGCCATGTCCTGGCGCGGCTATGTGCTGGCCTTCGTGCTGAGCAACGTGGTGGTCGCGGTGCTGACCCAGGCGGTGTTCATGACCCAGGCCTGGTTGCCGTTGAACCCGGACCAGATCCCGAACATGCGCTGGGACACCGCGCTGCACACGATGATCTCATTCCTGACCAACACCAACCAGCAGCACTATTCGGGCCAGGCGCAGCTGTCCTACTTCTCGCAGATGACCGGCATCACCGGCCTGCAGGTGGTGACGCCGATGATGGGCCTGGCGCTGGCGGTGGCGACGCTGCGCGCGTTGTTCTCGCGTGCGCCGCAGGCTGCGGCGACCACCGGGGCCGGCGATGACCGCCAGGTGGCGGTGGGCAACTACTACGTGGACGTGGTGCGCCTGTGCGTGCGCTTCCTGCTGCCGCTGTGCCTGGTGTGGACGCTGGTACTGACCAGTCAGGGCGTGCCCTCGACGATGGCCGGTGGCCCACAGGCCACGCCGATCGATGCCAGCGCCGGCATGGCCGAACAGAAACTGCCGTTGGGACCGGTGGCGGCGATGGTCGCAGCCAAGCAGCTGGGCGCCAACGGCGGCGGCTGGTACGGCCCGAACAGCAGCTTCCCGCTGGAGAACCCGACCCCGCTGTCGAACGCGCTGGAGATCGTCGGCATCCTGCTGGTGCCGATGGCGGTGATCTTCATGATCGGCGCGTTCACCGGCCGGCGCCGCTTCGGCGCCCTGGTGTTCAGCTGCATGCTGGGCATGTCGCTGCTGTCCACCGGCGCGATGATGTGGAGCGAAGGGCATGGCGCCAGCGCCGCCACCCCGCTGCTGATGGAAGGCAAGGAAGTGCGCTTCGGCGCCGACGGCACTGCGCTGTGGGCGGCGGTGACCACCCAGGTCTCCAACGGCTCGGTCAACGGCATGCACGATTCGCTGGCGCCGCTCAGTGGCGGCATCGCGATGGTCAACATGCTGGTCAGCGCGATCTGGGGCGGCATCGGCTGCGGCCTGCAGCAGTTCATCGTGTACCTGCTGCTGGGCGTGTTCCTGGCCGGGTTGATGACCGGGCGTACGCCGGAACTGTTCGGCCGCAAGCTGGAGACGCCACAGGTACGCCTGCTGGCCCTGCTGGTGCTGCTGCAGCCGATCACCCTGCTGGTGTTCACCGCGATCACCCTGGCCGTACCCGGCCTGGCCGGCACCTCCAATCCCGGCTTCCATGGCATCAGCCAGGTGTTCTACGAGTATGTCTCGGCCTATGCCAACAACGGTTCGGGCTTCGAAGGGCTGGGTGACGCCACGCTGTGGTGGAACCTGAGCTGCTCGCTGGTGCTGCTGCTGGGCCGCTTCCCGCTGCTGATCATCCCGCTGGTGGTGGCCGCACAGCTGGCTGCCAAGCGCCAGGCGCCGGAGTCTGCCGGCAGCCTGCAGATCGAAACGCCGACCTTCGCCCTGACCCTGGTCTCGGTGATCGTCATCCTGACCGTGCTGCAGTTCATGCCGGCGCTGGTACTCGGCCCGATCGCCGACCACCTGAGCCTGGGACTGCACTGAGGACACCGCAATGAGTACCCACGCAAGTTCAACCCGTAGTTCCCTCGCACCGCGCCCTGCCCTGCTGGATGGCGCAGGCCTGCGCCGCGCACTGGTCGAGGCAGTGCGCAAGCTGTCGCCGATGCATCTGGTGCGCAGCCCGGTGATGGCGGTGGTGATGGCCGGCACGATCGTGGCCGCGATCGTCACCCTGACCGGCAATGCGCCGCTGGGCTTTGGCCTGGCGGTGACCGCGATCCTGCTGGTGACCGTGCTGTTCGGCAATTTCGCCGAAGCCGTGGCCGAAGCACGTGGCCGTGGCCAGGCCGCATCGCTGCGCCGCGCCCGCCAGGACCTGGTGGCGCGCCGCCTGGCCGCACCGCAGCCGGGTGCCGCGGAAACCCAGCTGCCAGCCGCCGAGCTGCGCCCGGGCGACCATGTAATCGTCAGTGCCGGTGAGCTGGTACCGGCCGATGGCGAGATCGTGCAGGGCCTGGCCACCATCAACGAAGCAGCGGTGACCGGCGAATCGGCACCGGTGCTGCGCGAAGCCGGTACCGACCGTTCCGGTGTGATCGGCGGCACCAAGGTGCTGTCCGACCAGATCATCGTGCGGGTGACCGCCGAGCCGGGCCACAGCTTCCTGGACCGGATGATCGCGCTGGTGGAAGGCGCCAACCGGCAGAAGACGCCGAACGAGATCGCACTGACCCTGCTGCTGGCGGCGATGACGCTGACCTTCCTGGTGGTGGTGGCGACGCTGCCGGCCATCGGCGCGGCGGTAGGCGTGCAGGTTGACCCGCTGCTGCTGATCGCACTTCTGGTCTGCCTGATCCCGACCACCATCGGCGGCCTGCTGCCGGCCATCGGCATCGCCGGCATGAACCGCGCGTTGGCCGCCAACGTGCTGGCCAAGTCGGGCAAGGCGGTGGAAGTCGCGGGAGACGTGGACGTGCTGCTGCTGGACAAGACCGGCACCATCACCTACGGCGACCGCCAGGCCAGCCACTTCCATCCGTTGGCCGGTATCGATGCCAGCCAGCTGCGTGAAGCGGCGCTGTTGTCCTCGCTGGCCGACCCGACCCCGGAAGGCAAGTCGATCGTGCGCCTGGCGCGCGAACAGGGCTGCGCCACCGCCGAACCGGACCACGCCGAGTACCTGGCGTTCAGTGCGCAGACCCGCATGTCCGGCGTGGATCTTGAACATGGGCGGCAGATCCGCAAGGGCGCCGCCGATGCGATCCGTGCCCACGTACAGGCGCTGGGCGGCAATGTACCGGCTGAACTGGCCGGCCGCGTCGAGCAGGTCGCACGCAACGGTGCCACCCCGCTGGTGGTGGCCGAGGGCCGCCACGTGCTGGGCGTGATCGAACTGTCGGACGTGGTCAAGCACGGCATGCGCGAGAAGTTCGCGCAGCTGCGGGCGATGGGCATCCGCACGGTGATGATCACCGGCGATAACCCGCTGACCGCCGCCGCGATCGCTGCCGAAGCCGGTGTCGACGACTACATCGCCGAGGCCCGCCCTGAAGACAAGCTGGCACGCATCCGCCAGGAGCAGGCCGGTGGCCGCCTGGTGGCGATGGTCGGTGACGGTACCAACGATGCCCCGGCACTGGCCCAGGCCGACATCGGCCTGGCGATGAACTCCGGTACGCAGGCGGCGAAAGAGGCCGGCAACATGGTCGACCTCGATTCGGACCCGGCCAAGCTGCTGGCAGTGGTGGAAGTAGGCAAGCAGCAGCTGATCACCCGCGGTGCGCTGACCACCTTCTCGCTGGCCAACGACGTGTCCAAGTACTTCGCGATCCTGCCGGCGCTGTTTGCCGCTGCGGTTCCGGCCATGGCCGCACTGAACGTGATGCAGCTGTCGAGCCCTCGCAACGCGGTGCTGGCGGCGCTGATCTTCAACGCCCTGGTGATTCCCGCCCTGATCCCGCTCGCCCTGCGTGGCGTGCGCTTCCGCCCGGCCACCGCAACGGCGCTGCTGCGCCGGAACATGCTGGTGTACGGCCTCGGCGGCGTGCTGCTGCCGTTCGCAGCGATCAAGGCGATCGACCTCCTTCTTGTCCTGGTATTCGGCGCATGAACCGTTCTGCTTCCACCTCCACTTCCCTGTCCCGCGAACCGAAGGCCGAGGCCTGCGTGGCCAGCCTGCAGGACGGCGCCAGCTGGCGCCCGGCGATCGGCCTGGGCCTGGCCACCCTGCTGCTGGCCGGTGCGGTCTACGCCGGTATCGCCACCGGTTTCGCCGGCCTGGCCTACCCGACCCAGGCCGAGGGCAGCCTGCTGCGCGATGGCAGCGGCCAGGTGCGCGGCTCGGCGTGGCTGTCGCAGCCGTTCGCCGGTGACGGCTACTTCCAGGCACGTCCGTCGGCGGCCAACTACGACCCGATGGCGGCAGCCGGTTCCAACATGGCGCGCAGCAACCCGGCGCTGGCCGAGCGTGTTGCCGCCAGCACCGCGGCGGTGGCCGCACGCGAAGGCGTTGCCCCGGCGCAGGTTCCTGCGGACCTGGTCACCCAGTCCGCCGGCGGCCTGGATCCTCAGCTGTCACCGGCTGCAGCGCAGTTGCAGGTAGCCCGCGTGGCGCGTGCCCGTGGCCTGCCGGTGGAACGCGTGCAGGCACTGGTGCAGGCGCATACCGAAGGTCGCCAGTGGGGCCTGTTCGGCCAGCCGCGGGTGAACGTGGTGACGCTGAACTTCGCGCTGGACCACGCGGCCAAGGCGCCGTGATGCCGGCCTGCACCGGCTGCGCGCACAATGGCACCCATGACTGATGCGCGTACCCGCCAGGCCGATGCCCTGGTTGAAGGCCTGCAACGCGAAGCCGGCGGCAAGCTGACCGTGTTCCTCGGCGCGGCGCCGGGCGTGGGCAAGACCTACACCATGCTGACCCGCGCGCAAGAACAGCTGCGCCGCGGCGTTGACCTGGTGGTCGGGCTGGTGGAAACCCATGGCCGCGCCGATACCCAGGCGCTGCTGGAGGGGCTGCCACAGCTGCCGCTGAAGGACGTGGACTACCACGGCCATGTGCTGCAGGAGATGGACCTGGATGCCGTGCTCGCACGGCATCCGGCGCTGGTGCTGGTGGACGAACTGGCACACCGCAATGCCCCGGGTAGCCGCCACGAGCGGCGCTGGCAGGATGTGATGGAGCTGCTGGATGCCGGCATCGACGTCTGGACCACGGTCAACATCCAGCATCTGGAAAGCCTCAATGACGTGGTGATGCGCATCACCGGTGTGCGGGTCAGCGAGACCGTGCCGGATGGGGTGCTCGACCGCCTGCATGACATCGTGCTGGTCGACCTGCCGCCGCGCGAGCTGATCGCGCGCCTGCAGCAGGGCAAGGTCTATGTGCCCGAACAGGCCGCGCAGGCGCTGCAGGCGTTCTTCTCGCCGGCCAACCTCACCGCACTGCGCGAGCTGGCCATGCAGGAGGCCGCCGACCGCGTCGACAGCAGCCTGCGTGAAGCGCGCGCCGCGCGCGGCGAGAGCAACCTGCCACTGCGTCGTGGCGTGCTGGTGGCCATTGATGGCGGCGGTCAGAGCGAGTACCTGGTGCGGGTGGCGCGGCGCATCGCCGAACGCCGCGATGCGCCGTGGACGGTGGTGACCGTGCAGGGCCGACGCCAGGACGAGGCGACCCGGCGCGAGATCGATGCGGCCTTCGCATTGGCACGGCGCCTCGGCGGCGACGCCGAACTGCTGCACGGATCAAGCATCGCCGATGCCCTGCTCGACCATGCCGCGCACAACGGCGTGTCGACCCTGGTGCTCGGCCGGACCCGCGAACGTCCACTGGCGCGGATGTTCAACCGCACCCTGACCCAGCAGCTGATCCAGCGCGGCGCGCATTACGAGATCACCATCATCAGCACCCCGCAGGCACGTGCGCGCTCGCGCCGGGAGGGCCTGCTGCCGCCGATGCGCGGCATCAGCTACGAACCGGTGCAGGCGCTGATCGCCACCGCGCTGGCCTGTGCGGTGGCATGGCTGGCCGAACGCTGGGTCGGCATGGCCGACCTGTCGATGGTGTTCATCGTGGCGGTGGTGCTGGTGGCCGCACGCACGCGTGCCAGCGTGGCGGTGATGGCGGCGATCCTGTGCTTCCTCGCCTACAACTTCCTGTTCATCGCGCCGCGCTTCACCTTCGCCATCGGCGCGCGCCAGGGCGTGATCACCGTGTTCCTGTTCCTGGCCGCCGCGCTGGTGGCCGGACGCCTGGCCTCGCGCCTGCGCATGCAGGTGATCGCGCTGCGTGCGGCGAATCGACATGCGCGTGCGCGCCAGCAGCTGGGACGGCAGCTGGCCAGCGCGGCCGGCAACGGCGAGGTGGCACAGGCGGGTCGGCATGCACTGGAACAGGCCATGGACGTTCCAGCGTGGCTACGGATCGGCGCCGATACCGCAACCGGTGGCCGCAGCCAGCCGGGCGATACCGACTTGGCCGCCGCCGATTGGGCACTGCGCCACGGCCAGCCGAGCGGGCGCTTCACCGACACCCTGGCCGGTGCGCAATGGTGGTTCCTGCCGCTGCTGGATGGCGAAGACCGCGCCATCGGCGTGGCGGGCCTTTACCTGCCCGGCGCACAGGCGCGCCTGCTGCCGGAGCAGCGGCAGCTGGCCGAGGCGATGGTCGACGACATCGCCCAGGCCGCGCTGCGCACGCGGCTGGTGGCCGAACTGGAGCAGGCCCACGTCAGCAACGAGACCGAGCGGCTGCGCTCGGCCCTGCTCTCTTCGGTGTCACACGACCTGCGCTCGCCGCTGGCGGCGATGATCGGTTCGGCCGACAGCCTGGCCAGCTACGGTGCGGCGATGGATACGGCTGATCGCCGTGCCCTGCTGGACACCATCCTGGTCGAAGGCGAGCGGCTGGACCGCTACATCCAGAACCTGCTGGACATGACCCGGCTCGGCCACGAAGGGTTGAAGATCAACCGCGACTGGATCGGCGTGGACGAGCTGATCGGCTCAGCGGCGCGGCGCCTGCAGCGCTACCAGCCCAAGGTGCGGCTGGAGCTGGATATTCCGGCCACGCTCGCGCCGATCTGGGTACACCCGGCGCTGGTTGAACAGGCGGTGTTCAACGTGATGGAGAACGCGGCCAAGTTCTCGCCACCCGATGCCGCCGTGCAGGTGCAGGCGCGCGAACTGGACGGACAGCTGCGCATCGATGTGATCGATGCCGGCCCCGGCATTCCCGATGACGAGCGCGCGCGCATCTTCGACATGTTCTACAGCGTCGAGCGCGGCGACCGTGGCCGCCACGGCACCGGCCTGGGCCTGACCATCTGCCAGGGCATGGTCGGTGCGCATGGCGGCAGCGTGCAGGCGCTGCCCGGACGCGACGGTCGCGGTACCCTGATCCGCATCACCCTGCCCCTGCTCAAGCCAGCCTCCCACGATGAGCCCGACTCCGATTGACGCCAGCGCGCCGGCCCCGCGCGTGCTGGTGATCGATGATGAAACCCAGATCCGCCGGTTCCTGGACATCAGCCTGCGCGCGCAGGGCTACCAGGTGCGGCAGGCGGCCACCGGCCAGGAAGGCCTGCAGCTGGCGGCCAGCGAGGACATGGACCTGGTGATCCTGGACATCGGCCTGCCGGACATGGAAGGCCATGAGGTGTTGGAGCAACTGCGGCAGTGGAGCCAGGTGCCGGTGATCATGCTGACCGTGCGTGCGGGTGAAGCCGAAAAGGTGCGCGCACTGGATACCGGCGCCAATGACTACGTGACCAAGCCGTTCGGCACCCAGGAGCTGATGGCGCGGGTGCGGGCGCTGCTGCGCACACGCAGCGTGCCCAGCGACGGCACGCCACCGGTGTTCGACGATGGCCATCTGCATGTGGATCTCGTACGCCGCGAAGTGGCGCTGGATGGCGAGCCGGTGGCGCTGACCCGCAAGGAGTACGCGCTGCTGTCGCTGCTGCTGCGCAATGCCGGGCGGGTGGTGACCCAGCCGCAGATCCTCCAGGAAATCTGGGGCCCGACCCACCAGCACGACACCCATTACCTGCGCATCCTGGTCGGCAAGCTGCGGCACAAGCTGGGTGATTCAGCGCTGGATTCGCGCTACCTGTTCACCGAGCCAGGCGTGGGCTTGCGTTTCAAGGGGTAGTGCCGGCCGCAGCCCGGCAACTGCAGGGTGTGTGAGGTTCATGGGCTTGCCGGCCAGCGGCCGGCACTACCCATTCTGCTGCAGCTTCCAAAGGGGTCAGAACCCCAGCGGGGTGTCGCCCAGCACCGGTTGCAGCTGGCTGCGGAACAGCGCCTGGATGCGCTCCAGTGCCGCCTCGTCGTTGCCCTCGAAGCGCAGCACCAGCACCGGCGTGGTGTTGGACGCGCGCACCAGGCCCCAACCATCGGGGAAGTCCACGCGCAGGCCGTCGATGGTCGACAGCCGCCCACCCACGTACGGATTCTCCGGCGACTGTGCCGCCGCCACCAGCATCGCCACCAGCGCGTGCGGCGTGCCTTCGGCCACCGGCACCTTCAGTTCCGGCGTGGCCACCATCTCCGGCAGCTCGGCCAGCACCTCGTCCGGGGTTTCCTCGCGCTGCGCCAGGATCTCCAGCAGTCGTGCGGCGGCATACAGGCCATCGTCGAAACCGAACCAGCGCTCCTTGAAGAAGAAGTGGCCGCTCATCTCGCCGGCCAGCTCGGCATCGGTCTCGCGCATCTTCGCCTTCATCAGCGAGTGCCCGGTCTTCCACATCAACGGGCTGCCACCATTGCGCAGCACGTGATCGGACAGCTTGCCGGTGCACTTCACGTCGTAGATCACCATCGCGCCGGGGTTGCGCATCAGCACGTCGGCGGCGAACAGCATCAGCAGGCGGTCGGCATAGATGATCCTGCCTTCGCCGGTGACCACGCCCAACCGGTCTCCGTCGCCGTCGAAGGCGACGCCGAGGTCGGCGCCGAAGCGCTTGACCGTCTGCACCAGGTCTTCCAGGTTGGCCGGCTCGCTCGGGTCGGGATGATGGTTGGGGAAGGTACCGTCGACATCGCAGTACAGCGGGATGACTTCGGCGCCGATGGCTTCCAGCAGCTGTGGTGCAAGCGCACCGGCAACGCCGTTGCCGGCATCGGCCACGACCTTCAACGGGCGGTCCAGCTGCACGTCGTCGGCGATGCGCTGGATGTAGTCGGCACTGACATCGCGCTGCTGGTAATCGCCCGGCTCGGCCGCCTGCGCCAGGCGCCCCTCGACGATGCGCTGGTAGAGATCGGTGATGGCATCGCCTGACAGCGTCTCGCCGCCGATGACCACCTTGAAGCCGT
Organism: Stenotrophomonas sp. YJH_SMC_58; assembly: GCF_059369635.1. Lineage (NCBI taxonomy): Bacteria > Pseudomonadati > Pseudomonadota > Gammaproteobacteria > Lysobacterales > Lysobacteraceae > Stenotrophomonas > Stenotrophomonas sp. YJH_SMC_58. The sequence goes on along the minus strand of NZ_JCAFSW010000010.1, from coordinate 162,804 downwards.
TGTACTCGGGCGGGTTATGACTGCCGGTGACCGCCACGCAGGTGCCGGTACGCAGGTGGAAGGCGGCGTAATAGACGACCGGCGTCGGTGCCAGGCCGACGTCGATCACCGCGCAACCGGTGCGACGCAGGCCCTCGGCCAATCCCGCAGCCAGTTCCGGGCCGGACAGGCGGCCATCACGGCCGATCACCACCTCGCGCAGGCCCTGTTCCAGCGCCACGGTACCGATGGCCTGGCCGATCAGCGCGGCGGTCTTCGGCGTCAGTTCGCTGCCGACCACGCCACGGATGTCGTAGGCGCGGAAGATGCCGGCGGCCAGTTCCCCGGCAGGGACCGGTGGCGGCGGCGGCGCAGTGTCCGCGGCGCTGGCGGCGGCCACCGGTGGCGGCGCCATCTGCAGGCTCTCGCTCAGGGTCGGGCCATGATCCGCTTCCGCCACGGCCGCACGGCGCGGCAACGGCAGCGACTTCGGCAGCCGGCCGCGACCCACCACCAGCAGCACGGCGATGAACGCCAGCAGCAGCGCGACGATGGCACTGGCCAGCGAACCCAGGCCCAGTGGACCCGCTTCGACATTCGGTACGGCGGCCACCAGCCGCAACGGCGTGCCCGGAACCGGGCGCGCCAGCGCTTCGGCGCTCTCGGCCAGGCCGGCGTCGCCCTGGGCAACGAGGTCATGCGTGCCTTGGCGCAGGCCGAGGAAACCGGTGGACGGGGCGCTCACCTGGTCCAGCGGCGAGGTCAGCCGCAGCAATGGCTGGCGCACGTAGAGCACTGCCGGGCCAAGGCTGCCCAGCTGCACCGGAGCCGCCAGACCCAGGCGATTGCCACCTGCATCGCGCACCACGCGCAGGCCAGGCTTGCCCTCGGCCAGCGCTTGTTCCAGCAGGGCCAGGCGTGCGTAGCCGAAGGTGGCCGGGTCGGCATAGGCCGTGGCCAGATCGGCGGTCAGCACGTCAGCCTGCTCCACGCCGGTCCAGCTCTCGCGCACGGCCAGCGCCGCTGCCGCGGCGTCACCGGCCTGCAGTGCCTGCTGCACGCGTTCGTTCTTCAACTGCTGCTGCAGCTGCTTCAGCTGGCCGGCTGCGGCCTCCTGCAAGCCCTGCACGGCCTGGTCACGCGCTTCTTCCAGCGCCTGGCCATTGGACTCCTGCCGCCATTGCTGCACCGCGCTCCATCCGAACCAGCCGGCCAGCAGGACCAGCAGCACCCCCAGTAGTGGCGCACTGCGTCCCAACGACCGTTCCCGCTGCCCTTCCCCGATGCCGCTCATCAATGTCCCCCGTCAACGCACCCCGGTATGGCCGAATCCACCCGTTCCCCGCACGCTGTCGGTGAAAGTATCCACCACCTGCAGGCTGACGCGGGCAATCGGCACGACCACCAGCTGCGCGATGCGATCGCCCGGCTCGATGGTGAAGGCCTCGCGGCCACGGTTCCAGACGCTGATCAGCAACGGGCCCTGGTAATCGGCGTCGATCAGGCCGGTGCCGTTGCCGAGCACGATGCCGTGGCGGTGGCCCAGCCCGGAACGCGGCAGGATCACCGCGCACAGGTGCGGATCGGCGATATGGATGGCCAGGCCGCTGGGCACCAGCGCGGTGTCGCCCGGCTGCAGGGTCAGCGCGGTATCCAGCGCCGCGCGCAGGTCCATGCCGGCACTGGCTTCGGTGGCGTAGGCGGGCAGCGGCCAGCTGTCGCCGAAACGCGGATCAAGCAGCTTGACCTGCAGCGGTTGGGAAGTGAAAGCCTGGGTCATGCCTGGAGTCTCCGCGCGATCAGCGCCAGCAGTTGTTCGGCCAGCTCGCGCTTGGAGGTGGCCGGGAATACCTGTTCACCGTCCTGCCAGAAGGCCGTGGCGGCGTTGTTGTCACTCTCGAATCCACCACCGCTGATGCCGACCTGGTTGGCGATCACCAGGTCCAGGCGCTTGTCGACCAGCTTGCCACGCGCATATTTCTCCACGTCGTGGGTCTCGGCGGCGAAGCCGACCACCAGCTTCAGCGACTGCGTCTGTGCAGCGACTTCGGCGAGGATGTCCGGCGTGCGCACCAGCTCGATCACCAGCGACTGGCTGTCGGCGGTCTTCTTCAGCTTCTGCGGCGCGACCTGGCGTGGCGTGTAGTCGGACACCGCGGCGGCACCGATATAGATGTCGGCCGGCAACGACTTCAGCACGGCATCGCGCATCTGCGCGGCCGAGCGCACGTCCACGCGCTGCACGCCGGCTGGCGTCGGCAGCTGTACCGGACCGCTGACCAGCACCACCTGGGCGCCCATCGTCGCGGCGGCCGCGGCCAGGGCAAAGCCCATCTTGCCGCTGCTGCGGTTGCCGACGTAGCGCACCGGATCGATGTCTTCATAGGTCGGGCCAGCGCTGATCAGCAGGCGAAGGCCCTGCAGCGCGCGGGTTTCCGGTGCGACAACCGCCGCTGCAGCACTGCCATTGGCAGCCAGCGCGGCAACGATGTCGCCCGGTTCGGCCAGACGGCCGGGACCGGACTCGCCTTCGGCCAGCGGACCGTCGACCGGGCCGACCACCTGCGCGCCGCGCTGGCGCAGCAGGGCGATGTTGGCCTGGGTGGCCGGATGCAGCCACATGCGGTGGTTCATCGCCGGGCAGATCGTCAGTGGCGCGGTACTGGCCAGGCACAGGGTGCTGACCAGATCATCGGCGTGGCCCTGGGCCAGCCGGGACAGCAGATCGGCGGTACCCGGGGCGACCACGATGCGGTCGGCCCAGCGGGCCAGCTCGATGTGGCCCATGGCCTGTTCGGCGGCGCTGTCCCACAGCGTGGTGCGGGTGGGCTGCCCGGACAGGGCCTGGAAACTGAGCGGAGTGACGAACTGCTGTGCTCCGGCGGTCATCGCCACCTGCACCTGGGCACCGGCGTCGCGCAGGCGCCGCACCAGTTCCAGGGCCTTGTAGGCCGCGATCCCGCCTCCGACGCACAACAGCAGTTTCTGACCTTCCAGCGCGCGGGCCGGCGCGGGGGAAGCGTTGGGGGAGTCAGCCACCTGGAATTCCTGTGCAAACGAGGGCGCTAGCTTACCCGATGGCCGGTAATGTCCCGGTGCAGGGCGCACATAGCGGGCGGCTATCAGCAGATGGAGTCCGTCTCCGTTGACCCGGGATTCACCCGGTACCAGTTTCGGACCTTTCCTATACCTCTACGGGTCTGCGCTTTTGCAGAATCAGGCATTGGCTGCCGCCCGCCGTGGCCTGTCCGACCTTCGAGGAGCCGCGTGCATCCGCGCATCATCATCGCCGACGACCATCCCGTGGTCCTGCATGGCATCCGTATCGTGCTGCAGACCTACCTGATGGACATCGTCGGCAGTGCGCGCGACGGCGCCCAGCTGCTGGAGCTGGTGGATCACCACGACTGCGATGCGGTGCTGACCGACCTGTCGATGCCGGGTGCCGGTCCGGACGGTCCGGAGCTGATCGACGCGCTGCGCATGCGCCGCCCTGGCCTGCCGGTGGTGGTGCTGACCGGCGCCCGCCATCCCGGCCTGCTGGACAGCCTGCTGCGGGAGGGTATCAGTGGCCTGGTCGACAAGTGCGCCGATTTCGCCGAACTGCCCCACGCGCTGAACGCCGCGCTGGCCGGGCAGGTATTCGTCTCCCAGCAGTTGCGCCACCACCTGCAGGCGCGCGACCTGCTGTTTCCGCGTCAGCCGGCGCCGTTGTCGGCACGCGAACAGGAAGTGCTGGAGCTGCTGGCAGCCGGCCTCAGCGTGAACGAAGTCGCCGAGCGCTGCGGGCGCAGCCCGAAGACCATCAGCCGGCAGAAGGCCGAAGCCAAGCGCAAGCTGGGCCTGCAGAACAACCAGGAACTGTTCGACTACCTGCAGACCCGGCGCGGCTGAGGCAACCTCCGACCCCAGTCCGCGGCATGCCCCGATGGGAGCCACCGCAAGGTCTGGCGATGATGGGCCATGCCCATCCATGACTGGCCCGAACAGGAACGCCCCCGCGAGAAGCTGATCGCGCGCGGGCCCACGGCACTTTCCGACGCCGAACTGCTGGCCCTGTTTCTCGGCTCCGGGTTCGGTGGCCGCGATGCCGTGCAGACCGCGCGCGACCTGCTGCAGGCGCACGGCCCGTTGCGGGTACTGCTCGACCGCCCCGCCGCCGAGCTCGCCCGCCTGCCCGGGCTCGGCCCGGCACGCAGTTGCACGCTTGCTGCCGGGCTGGAACTGGCCCATCGCTACCTGGCGGCCGAGCTGGAGCACGGCGAGGCGGTTGGCAACAATCCGGCGGCGGTCGGCCGCTACCTGCAGCACCGGCTGCGTGGCCAGGCCCGCGAGGTCTTCATGGCCCTGTTCCTGGACAACCGCCACCGCCTGATCGCCTGTGAAGAGCTGTTCCACGGCACCATCAACGCCGCACCGGTCTACCCCCGCGAAGTGGTGCGGCGCGCTCTGCTGCACAACGCGGCGGCGGTGATCCTCAGCCACAACCACCCTTCCGGCGACCCGGAACCCTCCAGCGCCGATACCCGCATCACCGACGAACTGCAGCAGGCGCTGGCGATGGTGGACGTGCGCCTGCTGGACCACTTCGTGGTCGGCGAGGGCCGTCCCGTTTCATTTGCTGAACGGGGCCTGCTATCCCTGCCCCAGCCGCGGCTGTTCGGCTGAGCGCGGCCCTTCAGGCGCCATCGGCCGCCCCCACAGGCATGTTCTGGTCAGCGTGGGCGTGGGTATCTGCGCTAAAATGGGCGATTCCGCCGCTCATTCTCACAGCAGGCCTCGTGAAAAATCTCCTCCGCGCCCTGATCAGCCAAGGCATCGAAGCCTTGCGCGCCAATGGCACCCTGCCCGCCGACTCCCTGCCGCCGGACTTCGTGGTCGAGCGCCCGAAGACCCGCGACCACGGCGACTTCGCCACCAACGCCGCGATGCTGCTGGCCAAGGCCGCGCGCAGCAATCCGCGCGCACTGGCGCAGGCGCTGGTCGAGGCGCTGCCGCGCAGCGAGGACGTGAGCAAGGTCGAGATCGCCGGCCCCGGCTTCATCAACTTCCACCTGGCCCCGGCCGCGTACCAGCGCGAAGCCGCGTCGGTCATCAAGGAAGCCCACGACTACGGTCGCAACCTGTCCGGCAATGGCCGCACGGTGGGCGTGGAGTACGTGTCGGCCAACCCGACCGGCCCGCTGCATGTCGGCCATGGCCGCGCGGCGGCGATCGGCGACTGCGTGGCGCGCGTGCTCGATGCCAACGGCTGGAACGCCAAGCGTGAGTTCTACTACAACGACGCCGGCGTGCAGATCGAGAACCTGGCGCTGTCCACCCAGGCACGGATCAAAGGCATCGCGCCGGACCAGGACGGCTGGCCGGAAGGTGGCTACCGCGGCGAGTACATCGCCGACGTCGCCCGCGCCTACATGGCCGGCGCCAGCGTCGACCTGGAAGGCAGCACCGTGGTCGGCGCCAAGGACCCGGACGACATGCAGGCGATCCGCCGCTTCGCCGTGGCCTACCTGCGCAACGAGCAGAACCTGGACCTGGCCGCGTTCGGCGTCGACTTCGACATCTATTTCCTGGAAAGCTCGCTGTACGCCGACGGCAAGGTAGCCGAAGCGGTGGCCAAGCTGCAGGCGTCGGGTCATACCTATGAAGAAGGTGGCGCGCTGTGGCTGCGCAGCACCGACTTCGGTGACGACAAGGACCGCGTGATGCGCAAGTCCGACGGCACCTTCACCTACTTCGTGCCCGACGTGGCCTACCACCTGTCCAAGTGGCAGCGCGGCTACGAGCGCGCGATCACCGAGCTGGGCGCCGACCACCACGGCTCGCTGGCCCGCGTGCGCGCCGGCCTGCAGGCGATGGAAGTGGGCATCCCGCAGGGCTGGCCGGAATACGTGCTGCACCAGATGGTCACCGTCATGCGTGGCGGCGAGGAAGTGAAGCTGTCCAAGCGTGCCGGCAGCTACTTCACCCTGCGCGACCTGATCGAGGAAGCCGGCCGCGATGCCACCCGCTGGTTCCTGATCGCGCGCAAGCCAGATTCGCAGCTGACCTTCGACATCGACCTGGCCCGCCAGCAGAGCAACGACAACCCGGTGTTCTACGTGCAGTACGCGCATGCCCGCGTCTGCAGCCTGCTGCGCCAGGCGCAGGAGAAGGGCCTGGTGTATGAGCAGGGCAACGGCCTGGCCAACCTCGGCCGCCTGGCCGACGACGCCTCGCTGCTGCTGATGAACGAGATCTCGCGCTATCCGGAAGTGGTGGAAGCGGCCGGCGTGGCGCTGGAACCGCATCTGGTGGCGCAGTACCTGCGTGAATTGGCGCATGCGTTCCACACGTGGTATCACGGGACGCCGGTACTGGTGGATGACGCCGCCGACCGCAATGCCAAGCTGACCCTGGCCTGTGCGGCACGCCAGGTGCTGGCCAATGGCCTCGAACTCCTGGGCGTCAGCGCCCCGGAAAAAATGTAAGCATCAGGAGACGCAGTACACATGGCAGCACGACGCGGCAAAAGCCAGGCACGACGCAACAGCGGCAGCCAGGGCACCCCCGGATGGGTGTGGCTGGTGGCCGGTGTAGCGATCGCGGCCGTGGTGTTCCTGGCGGCGCCGAACCTGTTCAAGGGCGAGGGCGATGGCTTCCTGCGCGCCGGTCCGCAGCCGAACCCGAACGCGCAGCCGGCCCCGGTCGCCGATGCCGACAGCGATGTCGGTACCCAGCCGGCCGCGCAGCCGGCTGCGCCGAAGCCGGCCGAACCGGAAAAGCCGGCCGCCACCCAGTACGACTTCTACACCCTGCTGCCGGGCAAGGAAGTCGAGATGTCCGACGCCGAACTGGCCGCCAGCGCGCGTGCCGAAGACCAGCGCCGCGCCAAGGCCGAAGCGCAGCGCGCGCAGGCGGCACTGGAAGGCAAGCCGGTTCCGCCGGCGACCACGACCACGACCGCACCGGCGGCCACCGCCAGCGTGTCCAGCACCGCGCAGGTGACCGCCACCAGCCGTCCGCTGCCGGCACCGCTGAGTGAACGTCCGGCTGCGGCAACGCCGCCGGCCAGCACGGCCTCGACCAGCACCGCCGCCGCCACGCCGGCAGCGCGCGTGGAAACCGCAACGGCAACGTCGGGTACCCCGGCCACTGCCGCACCGGCGGCCGCCGACAACGCCCGCTATATCCTGCAGGCAGGCGCCTTCGGCGCCTCCGGCGATGCCGAAGCAACCAAGGCCAAGCTGGCGATGATGGGACTTGCGGCGCGCGTGGAGTCAGCACAGATCAACGGCAAGACCGTGTACCGCGTGCGCATGGGGCCGTATGGCAGCGCCGGTGAACTGTCCGAAGCCAAGCAGAAGCTGGATGGCACCGGCCTGCAGGCGATGGCGATCAAGGCCCAGTAAGCCTGCCGCTGTGAATGAAAAAGCCGGGCATTGCCCGGCTTTTTCTTGTTTCTGCAGAGTCGAGCCATGCTCGACTCTACAAACGTCGGTCAGCCTTCGCGGGCGACCTGGAAACCGGCGAAGGACTGGCTGACCGGCATCAGTTCCAGGCGATTGATGTTCAGGTGCGGCGGCAGGCTGGCCACCCAGAAGATCTGTTCGGCGATGTCTTCGGCGGTCATCGGGTTGGCGCCGTTGTAGAGCTTGTCCGACGCCGCCTGGTCGCCGTGGGTACGCACCACGGTGAACTCGGTTTCAGCCATGCCTGGCTCGATCGTGGTCACGCGCACGCCGGTGCCGTGCAGGTCCGAACGCAGGCCCAGCGAGAACTGGCTGACGAAAGCCTTGGTGCCACCGTAGGCGTTGCCACCCGGGTACGGGTAGACGCCGGCCACCGACGAGATGTTGATGATCGCGCCCTTGCGCTCCACCAGCTGCGGCAGCAGGCGGTGGGTCAGGGTCACCAGCGCGGTGATGTTGGTGTCGATCATCGTGGTCCAGTCCGACAACTTGGCGCTCTGTGCCGGCGCGGTGCCCTGCGCCAGGCCGGCGTTGTTGACCAGCAGATCGATCTCGCCAAAGGCGGGCGGCAGTGCCAGCAGCGCCGCTTCCATCGCAACCGGATCGCGGATGTCGAAGGCGGCGGCATGCACCACGTCCTTGCCGTAGCGATCGACCAGCGGCTGCAGGCGTTCGCCGCGGCGGCCCGTGGCAATCACCTTCCAGCCCGCCTGGGCGAAGCGGTGGACGGCGGCGGCGCCGAAGCCGGACGTGGCGCCGGTAATCAGGACAGTGCGGGTCATCAGGCAACTCCAGGGGGAAAAACCGGACGCCCATTCTGGCATTCCCGGCCCGTCCTGAGTTGCCCGCCGTCCTGCCGTCCCCCCGGCTCAACGCACGCGAAACACTCTGGCCTTGGGCAGGTCTTCGTCGACCTGCAGGAACCAGCGCCCGGCAATTCCTGGAACAACGGCGATCTGCGGCGACTGCAGCACCTTGCGCAGCTTCATCTGCCCCTTCATCACCTGCCATTGCTGGCCGTTATCAAGGGTGAACAGCGTGCCGGGCTGCCAACCTGCGACCTCTCCGACCACGCGTGCATTGACCGGTCCTTCTTCCAGGCCCAGATGCATTGCTGGCGGTGCCGGCACATTGGCAGGCAGCGGCGCAGCGGCGGGGGCCACCGCTGCCGGCCCGGTGGCCGCGCGCTCTGCCTCGCGCAGTACCCGGTTCAGCGCCTGCAACTGCGCTGGACTGAGCCCGACCTCGGCCAGTTGGGATGTACTCAGGCGGCGCTCGACGGGTACGAAGCGGTCCTGGGCGAAGGCAGCGAAGCTGCTGGCGAGCAGCAGTGCGGAAAACAGATACCGGCGCATGCAAGGGTCTCAGCGAACGAGTGCCCACGATGCTGCAGTTCGATGACACTCCGGTGACACGCCAGGGGCCGGTACAATGGGCCATGATCAACAACGATGTCCTGCGCAGCGTGCGCTACTCCCTGGATCTGGGCGACCACCACGTGGTGACCCTGTGCCAGATGGCCGACCCGGCCTTCGCCGTGGATCCCGAGCAGGTGAAGGCCTGGCTGCGCCGCGAGGACGAAGCCGGTTTCGAGGCGATGAGCGACAGCGCGCTGGCGCACTTCCTCGATGGCCTGATCGTGCACCTGCGCGGTCGCGACGAGAGCCAGCCGCAGCGTGCGGTGGAAACCCGCATCGACAACAACCTGGTGCTGAAGAAGCTGCGCGTGGCGTTCCAGCTGCGCGACGTCGATCTGATGGAGATCTTCGCCAGCGCCGGTTTCAACGTGTCCAAGTCGGAAGTGGGCGCGCTGTTCCGCCAGCCCGGCCACACCAACTACCGGCGTTGCCTGGACCAGATGCTGCGCAATTTCCTCAAGGGCCTGAGCCTGCGCCTGCGCGGCTGAGCACGGCCTCGACGAACGCCCGCGCCGCCGGTGTCGGCAGCCGCTGCCAGACCAGGTGCACGCGGCGGGTCGGGGTCGGCTGCAGCGGAATCTGCACCACGCCCTGGAAGCCTTCGGCAATCAACGTCGGCACGATGCCAACCGCCAGCCCATGGCGGACGAAGCGCTCGATCAGTTCCATCAGATTGACCTCGAAGCGCACCGCATGCGGCAGGCCAGCGGCGGCGAAGGCATCGTCGGTCTGCCGCCGCGCACCAGTGCCGCGCGGGAAGTCGACCAGCGCCTCGTCCTGCAATTCGGTCAATGGCAGCCGCTTGCGCCGGGCCAAGCGGTGCGACGGCGCCAGCACCGCCACCAGGTCTTCTTCCTGCAGCATCTGGTGGCAGACCCCGTCCAGGCCGGCCGAGGGCGCCAACCCCACCAGTGCAACATCCAGGTCACGCGACTGCACCTGCGCGATCAGGTCCTCGCTCTTGTCCACCCGCAACTGGAATTCCACCTGTGGGTGCGCCTGCTGGAACGCGGCCAGCATCGCCACCACATCGATATCGGTCAGCGAGGAGATCTGCCCGATCGCCAGCAGCCCGCGCACCTCGCCACTGACCGCGGCCACGTCGGCGCGCAGGTGGCGCAGGCTGACCAGCACCTGGCGTGCGTGCACCAGCAGCGCCTCACCCGCTGCCGTCGCCCGCACCTGCCGCGGCAGGCGCTCGAACAGCGGCGTGCCCAGTTCCTGCTCCAGGTAGGCAATCTGGTGGCTCAACGCGGACTGCACTACATGGCAGCGTTCGGCTGCGCGGGTGAAATTGCCCTCCTCGGCAAGGGCAACGGCAAACTCGAGCTGCTTGAGATTCATCCAACTATCTCGTTTCCAGATGGCATGGATGATGATGATTCATTTCCATCATGGCCGCAGCAGGTGGACACTGTGCCCCCCGCTTCCTGGAACACCGCGTGAGCCCGTCCCTCCCCCCTCTGCACCGCTGGCAGGTGCTGCTGATGTCCGTGGCTACCGGCGTGGCCGTGGCCAGCAACTACTATGCGCAGCCACTGCTGCACACCATCGCCGACGCCTTCGGTGTGCCGTTCGGCCAGGTCGGCATGGTCGTTACCGCCGCGCAGCTGAGCTATGCCGCCGGACTGATCCTGCTGGTGCCGCTGGGAGACCTGTTCGAACGCCGCCGCCTGATCGTGGTGATGAGCCTGCTGTCGGCCGGCGGACTGGTGATCAGTGCCTGCGCACCGTCACTGACCTGGCTGCTGGTGGGCACCGCCATCACCGGCCTGTTCTCGGTGGTCGCCCAGGTGCTGGTGCCGTTCGCCGCTACGCTGGCCGCGCCGGAACATCGCGGTCGCGTGGTCGGCACGCTGATGAGTGGCCTGCTGCTGGGCATTCTGCTGGCGCGCACCGTGGCCGGCCTGCTTTCCAGCCTGGGCGACTGGCGCCTGGTGTATGCGATCGCCGCTGCCACCCTGGTGCTGACCGCACTGGCATTGCAGCGCGGTCTGCCGCGATTCCACCACAGCGCCGGCTTGGGCTATTTCGCATTGCTGCGCTCGATCGGCGTGCTGTTCGTGCAGGAACCGGTGCTGCGCCAGCGCACGCTGCTGGGCGCCTGCAGCTTCGCCATGTTCGCGATCTTCTGGACCCCGCTCGCGTTCCTGCTGGCACAGCCGCCGTATGCCTACAGCGACGCCACCATCGGGCTGTTCGGGCTGGTCGGCGCGGCCGGCACGCTGGCGGCCGCCCTGGCTGGCCGCATGTCCGACCGTGGCCAGACCGGGCGTGCCACCGCCATTGCACTGCTGCTGTTGCTGCTGTCGTGGTTGCCATTGGGGCTGTCGGCACACTCGCTGCTGGCGCTGCTGGTGGGCGTGGTGGTGCTGGACCTGGCCGCGCAGCTGTTGCACGTCAGCAACCAGAACCTGATCTACGCACTGCAACCGGCGGCACGCAACCGCCTCAATGCCGGCTACATGACCGGCTATTTCATCGGCGGTTCGCTGGGTTCGCTGCTGTCTGCGCAGGTCTACCAGCGCTTCGGCTGGACGGGCGTCTGCGTGGCCGGCGCTGCCGTGGCTGCGCTGGCCCTGCTGCTGTGGCTGCCCGGCGCGCTGCGCGCGCGCCAGGCGTCGCTGGCCGACTAGAAGCTGCCCTGCAGCGCCAGCTCCCATCGCCCACCGGCGTTGCCGGGGAACAGGCGCTTGGCTGCGTTGTCCGTGTCATGCACGGTGGCGCGCAGTTCCCATGCCGGGGTCAGCGAGGCGATGGCACTGAGCTGCCCATGCAGGTAGTCCGGGCCCTGCGCGGTGGCCAGCCAGTACTGGCCCACCGCTGCTTCCAGGCGGAGGCGTTCGTGCAACGGCACACGCACACCCAGCTGGGCATAGGTACCGCGATGGCCACCGGCCAACGCATCGTTGGAATGGGCGACCTGCAGCCAGGCGCGCTGCTTCCAGGTCACCGTGGTGTTGAGCTCGGTCCAGTCCAGCGCGCGGCCGGTGCCCGGGTACACGTAACGGGTCAGGTTGGCATCCAGGCTCCAGTCCGGTGCCAGTGCGCCGGACCAGCCCGCCACCAGGTCGAACTCGCTGCGCGCGCCATTGTCCGGCTTGAACGAAACGTTGGACCCCCACACGCTGGCGTACCAGCCCGCTGGGATCGAGACCTTCGCGCCGGCCTGCACCGCCGGGTCGCCGTCGCTCTGCGAGCTGCCGCGCCATACGTAGTCACTGGTCAACGCCGCACTGCCACTGACCTGCACCTGCGCCTGCGCGCTGCCGATCCCGAGCAGCCCTGCCAGGGCGGCCACCAGCGCCGCCATCATCCCCTTGCTGTTCACTGCACTGTGTTCCTCGTCGAAGGCGGTCACGCCGCCGGGAACGCAGTGTCGAGGCGGGGGCCGTAACGGATCGAGGGTGCTGCCGGGCCCGTGGCGCAAATTCGGCGTAAATCCCGTGGACTGCGGCCAATGCCAGCAGCGCGGTATCATGGCGCCCTGTTTCCAGGAACCAACCGCGTGGACGCCATCCTGACTCCGGTATCGATCGGCGAGCTGATCGACAAGATCACCATTCTCGAGATCAAGGCCGAGCGCATCGACGATGCCGCCAAGCTGGCCAACGTCCGCACCGAGCTGGACGGCCTGCTGCCGTTGCTGCAGCAGCTGCTGCACGCACAACCGGCACTGGCCGCGCTGAAGCAGCAGCTGAAGGTGATCAACGAGCGCATGTGGGACATCCAGGACCAGCTGCGCGACAAGGAAGCGGCCCAGGTGTTCGACGATGCCTTCATCCAGCTGGCACGCGGTGTCTATGGCACCAATGGCGAGCGCGTGCAGGTGAAGAACGAGATCAACCGCGTGGCCGGTTCGGCCCTGGTCGAAGAAAAGCAGTACCAGGGCGAGTAACCCCACCTCAATCAGCGTCGATCAGATGGCGGAAGCGGAACAGCTCGCCATCGTTGCGGATGCCCAGCTTGCGGTATGCCGCTCGCTTCTGCGTGCTGATGGTGCTGGCCGCACGCCCGCTGCGGCGTGCCATCTCGCCGGTGCTGCAGCCGCGCAGCACCCACTGCAGGACAGCGCGTTCGCGCGTACTCAACCGTGGTGAACGCATGGACTGCGGGCGCTGCCGGCGGGACTGGTTCAACTGTGCACGCAGCTCCGGCGGCACGAAGCGCCCGCCGCGGGCAACCACGCTCACTGCCCGCAGCAGCATCTGCGGCGCGCAGGCCTTGGACAGGAATCCGCGCGCACCGGCCTGCAGGACCAAGGACACGACACCCGCGTTGCAGTGTGCGGACAGCACCAGGATCGGCACTGCCGGCCAATGTCGTGATACGTGCTGCAGCAGTTCCAGGCCTTCCCCGCTGTCACCGATCGGCAAGGCGTCAACCAGCAGCAGATCGATCGCAGCTGCCTGCTGCAGGCGCTGCAGCAGATCACCGCTGCGGCCATAGCTTCCATCGACCTGCAGGCCCGCCTGCCGGGCCAGCAGTTCCTGCACGCCATGCCGCAACAGTGGATGCGGATCCAGCAGCAACAAGCGGCAGGGAGAATCGCGGGGCTAGGGAAACGGGGGCATCGTTGCATTCCTGCAGGACAGGCCACTCACCCTAGGGCGCAGCCGACGCCTGCGGAATCCAATTCGTTGCAATGCCGCCCTTCCACCGCGACACGGTCAGGTAGCGTTTGCCCAGCCGGAAACGCAACAGGCCCGGCATGGGCCGGGCCTGTCGAGGCATCTTCAGCGCGCAGGCGCGCCGAGGAAACAATTACCAGCTGAAGCGCGGGCCGACGGTGTATTCCTTGTCGCCGTGGCGGTTCATCTTCAGCTCGCCGTTCAGGCCCCAGTTCTGGTTCAGCTTGACCTGACCACCCAGGCGGCCATACCACTGGCCGTCGATGTCGACGCCGTGCTTCTTGGCGTAGTCTTCGTAGCCGACCATGCCGTAGACCTCGGCGTGGGCACCGAAGGCGGTGCGGATACCGGCTTCAGCGCTGTAGCCGTTGAAGTCCAGGCCGTGCTTGCGATCGAACTTCTGGTAGGCAACGCGGGCAACGAAGTCGGTCGACGGAGCAATTTCGACGTTGTAGCCGGCACCGACCTTCCACTGGTCAACCTTGATGTTGGTGTGGTCGACTTCCTGACGGCTGTATTCACCGAACGCGTGGAAGTTCGGCAGGAAGCCGTAGGAACCCTTGACGCCCCAGCCGTCAGCCTTGATGCCATCGACGTCGGTCTTGGCGTAGTCGGCCTCAGCGTAGTTGTACGACAGGTTCTCAGCAGCCGAAGCGGTGAACGGCAGGGCAGCGGCCAGGGCCAGAGCAATCAGCGAATTCTTCATGGGGGTACACCTTTACTTTCTTATGGTGTGCAGCAGCGCCAAGGCGCCATCGCATCGGGAATGTAAATTCTCCGTTATTCGCCACAACGCTCCCTGAAAACAGTGGTCTTCGCATTGCTGAATTTTTGGGCTTGATTCAGGCTCCGTCTGGCATACGCGCGCGGCGCGCGTGCATCTGTAATCCTTCGACGATTGCAACAGGAGGTTGCCTTGCTCGTTTCCGATCCGCTGCGGACGTGTGTCCGCGCCGCTGTCTTTGCATGCGTTGCCCTCTTGTCGCCACACACCACGCATGCGCTGCAGGCGGCCGACTACCAGCGCGCCGAACGCGTGCATGACAGTCATCTGCGCGGCGCGCTGCGCAATGCTTCGGTCCTGCCCCACTGGTTGGCCGATGGACGATTCTGGTATGAGCGCGAAGACACTCAGGGCCGGCGCCAGGCGGTACTGGTCGATCCCGTCCAGGCGACACGCCAGACCCTGTTCGAACCCACTGCGCTGGACGCTGCGGTTGCACCGCTCGGTGCCAGCGGGCCACGCCTGCGCCTGGCCAGCGTGCAGCAGGCGGACGATGGCCTGCGCCTGCGGTTCAGCGGAGAAGTGCCCGTCGATTGCCAATGGCCGCGCTGGCAATGCGCACGTTCGCCGGATGCGCGGCCGCCGGCCGATGCACTGCCTTCGCCCGTAGGCGATGCGTGGCTGCAGGTGCGCGACAACAACCTGTGGCTGCAGTCGCCTGGCACGGTGCCACGGGCACTGACCCGCGGCGGTGAAGCCGGTAATGGCTATGGCGCACTGCCGGACTTCGCCCTGCGCGGTATTCCACGCCGTCAGGGCCGGATGCCGGTGCGGCCGTTCGCGGTTGGCTGGTCTGCGGACGGGCGCTACGTGGCCGGCATCCGCTACGACGAACGCGCGCTGCAGGACTACCCCTATCTGGAAAGCAGCCCGACCCACAGCGCGCGGCCGCGCGTGCATACCGTGAAGCTGGGGGTGCTGGGCGATGCACAGCAGGTGCGCGACACCCTGTTTGTGGTGGATACCCGCAGCGGCAGGCAGCATGACATCGCGCTGCCCGAGGGCTGGAACACGCTCAGTGAGGCCGGCATCCTGGGTTGGGACGGCGATCGGTTGTATGCCGTGATCGCGCACTTCGGCACACCGCGCAGGCTGCGCCTGCTGGAGATCGATGCCAACAGCGGTGCATCGCGCACGGTTCTGGAAGAAGCCAGCGACACTCGCCTGCAGCTCAACGTGTATTCCTACAACCGGCCAGCGGTGGCCATCCTGCCCGGGCAGGACACCGCCGTGTGGTTCTCGCAGCGCGATGGCTGGGGTCACCTGTACCGGGTGCGCCTGTCCGATGGCAAAGTGCTGCGCCAGCTCACCCGCGGCCACTGGGCGGTGCGCGACCTGCTGGGTGTGGACGCTGCCGGTGGCTGGGCGTACTTCAGCGCCGGTGGCGTCGACGCGGGCGATCCTTACGTGCGCGGCCTGTACCGGGTATCGCTGCAGGGAGGGCCGGTCCAGCGCCTGGCCGCCGATGGTTACGACCACATGGCCGATGCCGGTACCGGCGCGCTGTTCGGCGGGCGCGCACCCCAGGCGCTGTCGCCCAGTGGTGGCTATCTGGTGGATACCGTTTCCCGTCTCGACCAGCCACCACGCACCGTGCTGCGGGCCAGCGATGACGGTCGCGAGCTGCTGTTGCTGGAAGCGGCGGACAACCGGGCAGTGCTTGCTGCGGGGTGGCGCCCACCGCAGCGCGAACGTCTGCTGGCCGCCGACGGGCGCACGCCGATCTTCGCCACCGTCTACCTGCCCCGCGACTATCGCGATGACGGCAGCGTCCCGGTGATCGATGCGATGTACGGCGGCGCCTTCATCAGCAATGCCCCGGTGACCTACGCCGAGGCGGTGTCCGCGCTGAATCCGGTGTCACGCGCCAGCCTGGCCGAGCTTGGCTTCGTGGTGGTCAGCATCGATGCGCGCGGCACCGGCGGCCGCGACAAGGCCTTCCATGACAGCAGCTTCCTGCACGGCGCCGATGTGCAGCTGGATGACCATGTGGCCGCGCTGCGCCAGCTGGGCGAACGCTACCCGGGCATCGACCTGCAGCGGGTCGGCATCTACGGGCATTCGTTCGGCGGTTACAGCGCGGCGCGGGCATTGCTGCGCTACCCAGCGTTCTACAAGGTGGGCGTGGCCTCGGCCGGCAGTCACAATTTCCAGGGCATGTACGGCGGCGCCCTGCACGGCATGGACCGGCTGTTCGGTGGCGTGCTGCCAGCCACGGCCATGACCGATGGCGTGCCGGCGCCCTTTGCCGGGCTCGACAACGCAGCGCTGGCCGGCAACCTGCGCGGGCATCTGATGCTGGTCTATGGCGAGCTGGACGAAAACGCACCGCCGGCGCTGACCCTGCAGCTGGCCGCCGCCCTGAACAAGGCCCAGCGCAGCTACGACCTGCTGTACCTGGCCCGGCAGGACCACGAGCTGTTCCGCAACGACGCCACCTACACGCACCGCATGTGGGACTACTTCGTGCGCCACCTGGCCGGCCAGCAGCCACCGGATACGGTGCTGGCACCGCTGCCCGGTGGCCCGGGCTGAACGGGCGCCCAGAGGATGTCGATCCACGACGCCCTGGTTCGTCGTGTACTTGAAGGCCGTGCATGCGGCACGGTCCATCCGGAGGCAGGCAATGAGCTACATCGATGGTTTCGTCCTGGCGGTGCCCACCGCCAACAAAGAGAAGTTCCTCGCCCATGCACGCACAGGGGATCCCGTTTTCATCGAGTACGGCGCGCTGCGCGTGGTCGAGTGCTGGGGTGACGACGTACCGCACGGCAAGACAACCGACTTTTTCGGCGCGGTGAAAGCCACGCCGGACGAGACGGTGGTGTTTTCCTGGATCGAATGGCCGGACAAGCCGACCCGCGACGCCGGCATGAAGAAGATGATGGAAGACCCAAGGTTTGATCCGGCGACGAATCCGATGCCGTTCGACGGCGCGCGGATGATCTACGGTGGCTTCGTGCCGATCTACGAACTGACCCGCTGAACCGGGCGGACGTGCTCAGCGCGCGTCCGTTCCATCGCTGGCGGAGGCATGGCCGGCGCCCAGTGCGGCGCCGGCGCCGAGGCCCACACCGCCCATGCCGGCCCCCATTCCGCCACTGCCGCTTCCACCCGCACGACCGCCCTTGGCATCGCCGTCGTTGCGGCCCTTGCCACTGGCACCGCCCGGCCGGGTCGGCCCCTGCGGCGGTATCTGCAGGTCGGCCGGAATCGGCGCCAGGTCCAGCGCTTCGCGCACGAAGTCGCGCAGCGAGACCACCAGTTCGTGGGTATGCACCGGTCGCCCCTGTGCAAGATCGTTGGCAGCGCGCGCAGCCAACCGCACCTGTTCGTCGGTGCCCAGCAGCAGGATGTCCGACAGCGCCGCTTCAACGGCATCGCGGATGCGGCGCGCGCGATCCGAGCGGGGTTCGGCGATGCCTTCGGCATCTTCGCGCTGGCGCAGGTCGCGGCGATGGCTGGGATCCACGCCCAGTTCGCCGGTGAACGAACCGCCCAGGGTCTTGTAGGCCGCCATCAGCGTGCGCAGCCGTTCGTTGATCTGCCGGTTCTCGCGCTCGCGGCGCTGTTGCAGGGTCTGCATCACCAGCAGGCGGATGCCCACGCCCAGCAGGGTGATCAGGACCAGGCCGGCCAAGGTGGACAGCACGCCCTGCCAGGAACTGAAGTCGATACCGCGCATGCCCGGGGCTCCAGCGGAAAGAACCCGCATCTTGCCCCGGACAGTGTCCCGGAAACGCGAAAGGCCCCACCACCCGGTGGGTGGCAGGGCCTTCGGTCACGGCGCGATTACTTGCGCTTGGCGGCCTTGCGCACGGCCTTCTTGGCCGGAGCCTTCTTGGCAGCGACCTTCTTCAGCGGGGCAGCCTTCTTGGCAACCGTCTTGCGGGTGGCGGCAACCTTCTTGCCAGCTGCCTTCTTGGCAACGGCGGTCTTCTTGCCGACGGCCTTCTTGGCCACAGCAGCCTTCTTGCCGACAACCTTCTTGGCGGCAGCGGTCTTCTTGGTGGCGACCTTCCTGGTGGCGGCAACCTTCTTGCCGACAACCTTCTTCGCAGCCACGGCCTTCTTGCCAGCGACCTTCTTGGTGGCGACGGTCTTCTTGGCCACAGCCTTCTTGGCGGTGGCGACCTTCTTGCCGACCACCTTCTTGGCGGCCGCGGTCTTCTTGGCAACGGTCTTCTTGGCAACGGTCTTCTTGGCAACGGTCTTCTTGGCGACGGCGGCCTTCTTGGTGGCAGCCTTCTTCACGGTGGCGACCTTCTTGCCGGCAGTCTTGGTGGCGGCCTTGGTGGTCTTCTTGGCAGCGGCGGCCTTCTTGGTCACAGCCTTGCCTGCAGCGGCCTTCTTCTTGGCCACTTCCTTCTTCAGGGCAGCGGCTTCGGCCTTGGCGTTCTTCTTGGCCGCTTCCAGCTTCTTCTTGGCGTTGGCAACAGTCTTGCCGACCGACTTGGCAGCCTTTTCGGCCTTCTTGGCAACGGTCTTCTCGACCTTGGCCACGGCCTTCTTGGCCTTGGCAACGCGGGTACCGGCAGCCTTGGTGGCGCGCTTGACGGTCTTCTTGACCGACTTCACTGCGTCTTCGGCAGCGTGGGCGATGGTCTCGCCAACGTTGGTGGCGGTTTCTTTGACGTTCTCGACAGCGTCGGTCACGACCGACACACCATTACCGTTGCTCATGTTGCCCTCCTGGGGGCCTTAAGTATCAAAACGGGGCGATGCTATACCGACATTGACGATCGTGGAACGGGGCATGCGCCACCAATCGCATCTGCTGCGACGGCGATGGTGTAGTCGACCATCCCTGCAGGCACACCGTGTTTACAGGAAACCCCTTTTTTTTCAGTGCTGCGCCGCATGATCCGCGTCGTGACAGGCCTTGGTTGTGTGCACCCGCCCGGATGCCGCGGAAGGCATGCAATATGGCGCGTCGCGGCACCGGGATGCGCAGAACTGCGCAAGTATCGTCCTGTATCCGCGCGACCTGCGGCTGACGTCCGCACACAGCCGGGCGCCGCCTCCGCTGTCGTCACCGGCCCAGCGCCGGTCGTCGCGATCCGCGCTCCCGACGCGCGGTTTTCATGGCGCATTTATCCAGATCGCGACACACTCATTCAGCTTGTTTTACCGTAGAGCCGAACCGCCCCCATTCCCGCCAGCAAACCGACTCCCATGCGACCGCTACCTACCCTGCTCACGCTCGCAATCGCCGCCGCCTTCGGTGGCTTCGTTGCCACCGGCATCAACGCCCACCTGGACAACCGTGCCGATGCCGCTCCGCTTCCAGCGGTGGTGCCGACCATGGCGGCACTGCCAGCCGCAGTGGCCGGGCAGCAGGTTCCGTCACTGGCACCGATGCTGGAGAAGGCGATGCCGGCCGTGGTCAGCGTCAACACCAAGCAGGTGGTGCGCGTACGCAATCCCTTCTTCAACGACCCGTTCTTCCGCCGCCTGTTCCCGGACATCCCGCAGGAACGCATCAACGAATCGCTGGGGTCGGGCGTGATCATCGACGCCAGGGAGGGCCTGGTGCTGACCAACCACCATGTCATCGACAACGCCGATGACGTACAGGTGACACTGGCCGACGGGCGCACGGTCAAGGCCGAATTCCTCGGCTCGGACCGCGATACCGACATCGCGCTGATCCGCATTCCGGCGCAGAACCTGACCGACATCAAGCTCGGCAACAGCGACCAGTTGCGGGTGGGCGACTTCGTGGTGGCCATCGGCAATCCGTTCGGCTTCAGCCAGACGGTCACTTCGGGCATCGTCTCGGCAGTGGGCCGCAGCGGCATCCGCGGGCTGGGCTACCAGAACTTCATCCAGACCGACGCGTCGATCAACCCGGGCAACTCGGGTGGCGCGCTGGTCGACCTGCAGGGCCAGCTGGTCGGCATCAACACTGCCAGCTTCAACCCGCAGGGCAGCATGGCCGGCAACATCGGCCTGGGCCTGGCGATTCCCTCGAACCTGGCGCGCAGCGTGGTCGACCAGCTGGTCAAGCACGGCGTGGTGGTGCGCGGCACGCTGGGCGTGGAAAGCCAGAACCTGACCGCGCAGATCGCGCAGGGCCTGGGCCTGGGCGAAACCCGCGGTGCGCTGATCACCCGCGTGCTGGCCGGTTCGGCGGCCGCCGCCGCCGGCCTGAAGCCGGGCGACGTGGTGGTGTCGGCCAATGGCCAGCGCGTGGACAGCGCCGAAGCCCTGCACAACGTGGAAGGCCTGGCGGCGGTCGGCAGCCCGATGACGCTGGACGTACGCCGCGAAGGCAAGCCGCTGCAGATCAAGGCGACGCTGAAGGAACAGGCACGCGCGGTCACCGGCGACAGCCTGGACCCGCGCCTGGGCGGGGCCACCTTCGTCGACCTGCCCGAGTCGCTGCGCCAGTCGGGCGCCAGCGGCGTGCTGGTCAGCGAGGTCAAGCGCGGCAGCCGCGCCGCCAGCAACGGCCTGCAGCAGGGCGACATCATCACCGATGCCACCGTCGGTGAATTCGCCGACCTGGCCAGCTGGCGCGCCAACTTCCAGCAGCGCCCGCCGACGCTGGTGCTGCGCGTGCTGCGCAACAATGGCCAGCAGCAGGGCCAGCTCGTGATGCGCTGATCGCCCTGCCGTAACACCCCCTATACCCCGGCAATGCTATTGCTGTCAGTCCAGGTCGGCACCGCCGACTCCCGTTCCCCCATCGCAACAGGAGTGATTCGATGAGCCCCACCAATACCGAGAACCTGAAGGAACACCTGGGTGAAGCCGGTTCCCACCTGAAGCAGGCCGCTACGGCCGCCGGCGGTGCGATCAAGGGTGCAACCGGTGCAGCGACCGACGAGCTTCGCATCGGCAAGGCCAACGTCAAGGCTGAATTGTCCGACAGTGCACTGTCCGGCCTGGCCGCCGCCGAGTTCGGCGGTGCCGCCGCCAAGGAACAGGTCGATGCGCTGATGGACAAGGGCAAGGACCTGATCGACAGCGCCGCCGAACTGATCCGCGAACGTCCGCTGGCCTCGTTCGGCGTCGCTTTCGCAGCCGGCTGGATCATCGCCAAGCTGGCCCGCGGCAGCAGCGACAAGTAAGCCGCAGCGTGAGCGAAGACAACACGCAAGCGCCTGATCCGGCGGCCACCCCGCCGCTGGATGAGAGCATCCGCCAGGTCGGCGCTGCCGGTCGTGCCGCTGCCGATTCGGCCAAGCACACGCTGCGTTCACTGCGCCGGCTGGCCTCGGCCGACTTCGCACTGGCGCGCAGCGCATTCGGTCGTGCGCTGGCCTGGGCCGGCGTGGCGATCGTGTTTGGTGCATCGGCGTGGCTGCTGATGGCCGCCACCCTCATCGCGCTGCTACAGAGCTGGGGCCTGAGTTGGCTGCAGGCCCTGCTGATCACCTCGCTGCTGAGCCTGGCCGTCACCGGCTATGCGATCTGGCGGGTGTCCTACTTCTTCCACCACACCGGCATGCACGCCACCCGGCGTCAGCTGTCACGCCTGGGCCTGTTTGACGAACCCAGCGAAAACGACCCTGATGCCGGCGTGCAGCTGCCCGAGGGCAAGCCATGAAGTTCGGCGCGCTGCAGCGGCGGGTAAAGCGCTGCGAACAGGTGGTGACCGTGCGTCTGGGCGAGACACAGGACCACTGGTCCACCCTCGGCCAGGTGTGGCGACAGGGCTGGTCGCCGTTGCGCATCGTAGTGGTCGGCCTTGCCGGTGGCTTCATCGCCGGCAAGCTGGAGGTACCGGGCAAGGTCAACGGTGCCCGCTGGCTGCAGATGGTCGGTTCGGTCTCGAACCTGTTCGCCAGTGCGCAGGCGGCGTTCGCCACGGCGATGGCGGCGCAGGCTGCGGCCACCGCCGACGATGCGGCCGAAGAAGCCGACGATGCCAGCGAGCAGGCACAGGCAGCGGCCTCCGCTGCCGGAGCACGGCCGGCACCGGCACCACGCTCCGTGCCGGAGCCAGAACCGGACCTGCGCGGACCACGTCCGGCCGAAGCGGCCACCGAGCTGTCCGAACGTTGATCCATGGAATCCGCCGCGCCGATCGCGGCCGGCGGATAATGCGCTCCCCTTTCCGGTTGATGCGTCGATGAGCGAGTCCCTCCTGTCCCCGCCACCGGCCGGCCCCGACGAGCCAGAGGCAGCGCTGCCACCACCGTCGCGCCCGCGCGGGCCGATGTCGCTGGTGGTGCTGGCGACCCTGGCGGTGGGCTACACGCTGTGGGCCGCGCAGGACATCATCCTGCCGGTGCTGCTGGCGATGTTCTTCGCCCTGGTCGGCAACCCGATCCTGCGCCTGCTGCAGAAGCTGTGGATTCCGCGCGCGCTGGGCGCACTGTTGATCCTCGGTGCGGGCCTGGGCGTGACCGGTTCGCTCGCCGTGCAGCTGATCGGCCCGGCAATGGAATGGGCGCAGGAAGCCCCACAGCAGCTGCGCAAGGTCGCCCGCCAGGTGCAGGACCTGACCAAGCCGGTGCAGCAGGCCAACCAAGCGGCGGAAAACTTCGCCCGTGTGGCCGGCGGTGACAGCAACCACAAGGTGCAGGTGATCCGTACCCAGCTGGACGACCCCTACCGCATGCTGACCCGTGCGCCGCGGCTGGCTGCCTCGGTGTTGGCCGTGGTGCTGCTGACGCTGTTCTTCATGATCTACGGGCAGAGCCTGCAGCGCGCGGCGATCGCCCTGTTCCCCAACCGCCAGCAGCAGCGCTTCACCACGGACATCCTGCGTTCGATCGAACGCGAGGTCTCGCGTTACGTGCTGACCATCAGCGTCATCAACACTCTGGTCGGGCTGGTGTTCGCCGGCGTGCTGATGCTGCTCGGTATCGGCCTGCAGGAAGCGCTGCTGTGGGGCACGGTGGCCGCGCTGCTGAATTTTGCGCCGTATGTGGGTCCGTTGATCGGCGTGGCGCTGATGCTGTTGATGGGCTTCGTCGAGTTCCGCGACCCGCTGCAGGCCCTGCTGCCAGCGGCCGCCTACCTGGGCCTGCACACACTGGAAGGGCAGATGGTGACCCCGATCGTGCTGGGTCGTCGGATGAAGCTGTCGCCGCTGGTGCTGATCCTGGCGCTGATGGTGTTCGGCTGGGCCTGGGGCATGATCGGGCTGCTGCTGGCGGTGCCGCTGCTGGTGTGCATCAAGCTGGTGCTGGCACGCTTGGACGGCATGCAGGGCTGGGCACGCCTGCTGGAATGAAAGCCCGCGCGGGCAGGGGTAGAATGGCGGGGTGAATTTCCCCGTCCAAGCCATCACCCTCGACCTTGACGACACGCTGTGGCCGTTCGCTCCGATCGGCGCCCGCATCGAACAGGTCCTGCACGCCTGGATGTGCGAACACAGCCCCGCTACCGCCGCGATGTATCCGGTGGAGGCGATGCGCGAACTGCGCGAGCGGCTGTACCACGCCCATCCGCACCTCCACCACGACCTGAGTGCGCTGCGCCGGCTGACCCTGCACGAAGCACTGCGCACCAGCGGTGCCAGCCTCGATCTGCTGGAGCCTGCGTATGAAGTGTTCTACGCCGCGCGCAACCAGGTGGAGTGCTATCCCGATGCGATCGACGCGCTGGCGCGCATTGCCGCACGGGTACCGGTGGCGGCGCTGAGCAACGGCAACGCCGACCTGGAGCGGATCGGCCTGGCCCATCATTTCGCCTTCCAGCTGGGTTCGCGCGAACACGGCGCGGCCAAGCCCGAAGCCAGCATCTTCCATGCCGCGTGCACCCGCCTGGGTGTGGCGCCGGCACAGGTGCTGCACGTCGGCGATCATGTCGACATGGACGTGGCCGGGGCGATTGCCGCCGGCCTGCGCGGCTGCTGGATCAACCGCGACGCAGCCACCTGGACCCATCCGCAGCTGCAGCCGGACCTGCAGTTCGACACCCTTACCGGCCTGGCCGACTGGTTGGATGCCAACCTCGACGCCGCCGCACCCCGGAGTACCTGACGCATGAGCGAGATCACTGGTTTCACCGCCGACACCGCTGCGGCGCTGCCGTTGTACGTGCTGGACCGCGAGCAGTTCACCGCCTGGAAGGACAGCCAGCCGGCTGCCACGCAGGCGTGGCTGGCATCGCAGGGCTTCAACGCCGGCGCCCACAGCGTGGCACTGCTACCGGGCGCCGATGGCCTGGCCGGTGCCGTGATGGGCGTGGGTGATCGTGCCGATGCCTACAGCTATGCGCATGCGCCGCACGCGCTGCCGGAAGGCAGCGTCTGGCAGCTGGCCAATGAACTGCCGGCCGCCGAACTGGCGCTGCTGCAGCTGGGCTGGGGCCTGGGCAGCTACCGCTTTGACCGCTACCGCAAGCGCAACCGCGCACCGGCGCAGCTGGTGGCCTCGCCGACCGGCGAAGTGGCCGACCTGATCGCCGCCAGCCTGCGCGTGCGCGACTGGGTCAACACCCCGACCGAAGACATGGGCCCGCAGCAGCTGGAAGACGCCGCGCGTGCGCTGGCCGACGCACATGGTGCGCAGGTCGAGGCGATTACCGGCGACGAACTGCTGAAGCAGAATTTCCCGGCCATCCACGCCGTGGGCCGCGCTTCGCATCGTGCGCCGCGCCTGGTCGTGCTGCGCTGGGGCAGGGAAACCGACCCGGCACTGGTGCTGGTGGGCAAGGGCGTGTGCTTCGATACCGGCGGGCTGGACATCAAGCCGGCCGACGGCATGCGCAACATGAAGAAGGACATGGGCGGCGCCGCGCACGCACTGGCCCTGGCCGGCCTGGTGATGGCGCGCGGGCTCCCGGTGCGCCTGACCCTGCTGGTGCCGGCAGTGGAAAACGCGATCGGCCCCGATGCGTTCCGTCCGGGCGAGGTCATCGCCACCCGCAAGGGCCTGAGCGTGGAGATCGACAACACCGACGCCGAGGGCCGCGTGATCCTGTGCGACGCATTGACCTTCGCCGGTGAGCAGAAACCGGACCTGGTGCTGGACTTCGCCACCCTCACCGGTGCCGCGCGCATCGCCCTGGGCCCCGACCTGCCGGCACTGTTCAGCAACGACGACACGGTGGCCCAGCAGTGGCTGCAGGCCGGTGACGCGACCCGCGACCCGGTCTGGCGCATGCCGCTGTGGCGCCCCTACCTGCGCTACCTGAGCAGCGGCATCGCCGACCTGGCCAACGCCGGTTCGCGCATGGCCGGCTCGGTGACCGCCGCGCTGTACCTGGAACGCTTCCTGGAAGACGGCCAGCGCTGGGCGCATCTGGACGTGTATGCCTGGAACGACGGCGAGCGCCCGGGCCGTCCGGCCGGTGGCGAAGCGCTGGCGCTGCGCTCGGCGTGGGCGATGCTGAAGCAGCGCTACAGCTGATCGGGTGGGTGCCGACCGTTGGTCGGCACGCCGTCCCCGGAAAATCTGACGAAAAATTGAATTTCGGCCCCGGCCGGGTTCTGCGAGGATGTGTGGGTCGACCACCCACACGCTCCGTGAAGGCAGGACTCCGACCATGTCGCTCTTTCGCTACACCCGCGCTGGCCAGACGCCGGGCGCGCCACGCAAGCATTCACCCCTGCTCTGGATCGCACTGATCGCACTCATCCTGGGTGCGGTCGCGCTGGCCTTCGCCTGGCTGGCCGGCTGGATTGGCGGCCGCCTGACCGCGCAGCGCTTCACCGACACCATCGAAGCCACCGGCCCGGCACATCCCGGGTTCCGCCGGGCGCACAGCAAGGGCATCTGCGTGAGCGGTTGGTTCGAACCCAGTGCACAGGCCCCTACCCTGTCCAGTGCACGGGTTTTCTCGCAGCGCCGCGTGCCGGTGATGGGCCGCCTGTCGATCGGCGGCGGTGATCCCTACGGCGCCGACAACACCGCGCGCGTACGCAGCCTGGCGGTGCAGATGGTCAGCGATGACGGCCAGGAATGGCGCATGGCGATGAACAGCTTCCCGTTCTTCGCGGTGCCCGATGCCGAGGCGTTCTACGAGCAGACGCGCGCCTCCATTCCCGACCCGGCCACCGGCAAGCCCGACCCGCAGAAGATGGCCGCGGTGCTGGCGAAATACCCCAGTGCACAGGCGTTCCAGCAGTGGGCCAGGACGGCGCCGTGGACCAGCAGCTGGGCCGACACCACCTTCAACAGCGTCAACAGCTTCTGGTTCACCAACGCGCAGGGCCAGAAGCGTGCGGTGCGCTGGCGCTGGCAGCCGCAGGCGCCGGTGGTGGAGATGGATGCGGAAACGCGCAAGCAGGCCAGTGTCGATTTCCTCAGCCAGGAACTGCAGCAGCGCCTGGCCAGCGGCCCGGTGCGCTGGAACCTGGTCGTCACTACCGCCGCGCCCGGCGATGCCATCGATGATCCATCGGTGCCGTGGCCAGAGTCGCGTGATCAGGTGGTGGCCGGCGTACTCAGCCTGGACCGCATGCAGTCGCAGGAAAAAGGCGCGTGCGGCCAGATCAACTTCGATCCGCTGATTCTGCCCAGCGGCGTGCGCGGCAGTGACGATCCGATCCTGGCGGCCCGCTCGGCGGTGTATTCGCAGTCCTTCAACCGCCGCGAGCGCGAGCGCGCCAGCGGCAACGTCGAGCAACCGAAGGAGGCCGCGCGATGAACACCCATAACGGCCACTTCAACCTGCTGGCGCGGGTGCTGCACTGGACCATGGCGCTGATGATCATCGCCATGCTGTTCATCGGCGTGACCATGGTCGCCTCGCTGCACCTGCGGCCGATGCTGATCGACCTGCACCGACCAATGGGCATCGCGATCCTGCTGCTGGTGCTGCTGCGCCTGTACAACCGCCTGCGCCACCGCCCGCCGCCGCTGCCGGCGGATCTTCCGGTATGGCAGGTGATGGCGGCCAAGGCCTCGCACTGGATGCTGTATGCGCTGATGCTGGCGATGCCGTTGATCGGCTGGGCGATGCTGTCGGCCGGCGGTTACCCGATCGTGCTGTGGGGTGGCCTGCACCTGCCGCCGATCGTGCCGCACACCCCGGCGTTGTATGCCGCGCTGCGCAATGCGCACAGCTTGTTGGCGTATGTGTTGTTCGCCACGGTGCTGATGCATGTGGGGGCGGCGCTGTTCCATTTGTGGGTGCGGCGGGATGGCGTGTTCCAGGCGATGGCGCGCGGGAAGGATTGATCGGGTTCGCCGGGTGTTCCCGGTGATGTCATTTCCGCGACCGCGGGTGGGTGTCACTTTCTTTGCTCGTGCACCACGCTGCAGGAGCAGCGTGGAACGGCGTAGCCGGCCCGTAGGGTGGCGCACATGGATGTGCGCCATCAAGAAAGTAACCAAAGAAACACGCCGCCAGATCGCGAGCCGGTGCTGCGCACCGGTGCCCTGCGCTTCTCGGTGAATCAGGGGACGGCGCCGAACTCGCTGCGCTCAGACATCGGCGCCTCTACGCCCCTGATTCCCCTGCGATGCTCGGCTCGCTAAAAGGCGGACCCGACGTCAAAGGCAAAAGCTGCACCCCGTAGATCCACGCCGCGCGTGAATGCTCTTGTTGTTGATCTTGCCCTTCAAGTCCGCCTTGAGCGAGCCGAGCACCGCAGGTCCGGCGAGGGCGAAGAGGTGCGGGTGTCTGAGCGCAGCGAGTTCCCGCGCCGTCCCTCGACGGACCGAGGAGCGCAGGGCACCGGCGTGCGAAGCACGCCGGCTCGCGGCCGGCGGAGCGTTTCTTTGGTTACTTTCTTTGCGCGCAAAGAAAGTGACACCCACCCGCGGTCGCGGAAACGACATCATTGGGAACAGCTGGGCGCCGCTACAACCATCCCTTCTGCCGCGCCAGCCGGTACGCCTCGATCCGGTTGGCCACCCCCAGCTTGCCGATGCACTCGGACAGGTAATTGCGCACCGTGCCATGCGACAACCCCAGCTGCTCGGCAATCTCGCTGGCGGTACGGCCCTCGCCCGCCAGCCGCAGCACGCGGCGTTCGCGGTCGGTCAGCGGGTCGGCCTGCGACCACGCATCCAGTGCCAGCTGTGGGTCGATCGCGCGGATGCCCTGTTTCACCTTGCGCAGGGCATCGGCCAGGTTCTCGGCCGGTGCGTCCTTCAGCAGGTAGCCCAGCACGCCCGCTTCCAGCGCGCGGCGCAGGAAGCCGGCACGGGCGAAGGTGGTCACGATCACGACCTTGATCGGCAACTCGTGGCGGGCGATGCGCTGGGCCAGTTCCAGCCCGGACAGGCCAGGCATTTCGATGTCAGTGACCAGGATGTCCGGCTGCAGCTGCTGCAGCATGCGCCACGCCGCCTCGCCGTCAGCAGCGCTGCCCAGCACCTCGATGTCCGGCTCCAGGCCCAGCAGCGCCGACAATGCACCGCGTACCATCGCCTGGTCTTCGGCCAGCAGGATGCGGATCATGCGGCACCATCCCGTGCCAATGACGCTGGCGACAGCGGCGTGGTCGCGGCCACCAGTGGCACGCGCACGGTCACTACCGTGCCTTCTCCGCGCGGCGACTGCAGTGACAACTGGCCGCCCAGCGCCATCGCCCGTTCGCGCATGCCACACAATCCGTTGCCCTCGGCCTGTACGCCACCGCGGCCGTCATCGCGTATCTGCATCACCAACTGTCGTTCCTCAAGCATGAAATCCACCTGCACCCGGGTCGCCTGCGCGTGGCGCACGATGTTGGTCGCAGCCTCGCGCAGCACCAGCGCCAGCCCACGTTCCACGTCGACCGGCATCGGCAGCGGCGGTGTGTACTGCAGGTGTACCTGCTGGCATTCCAGCAGCAGCCGCGCCGAGGCCAGCTCGCCAGCCAGGTCGCTGGCGCGGATGCCGGTCACCGCACTGCGCACCTGGGCCAGCGCCTCGCGGGCGATCGCCTCGGCTTCGCCGATCTCCTGCCGCGCGCGCGCGTCATCACGGTCGTACAGCTTGCGCGCCAGCTCCAGCTTCAGCGTGATCAGCGACAGCGTGTGGCCCAGCAGGTCATGCAGATCGCGGCCGATGCGCTCGCGCTCGGCGGTAGTGGCCAGCCGCCGCACCTCGTCCTGGGACAGCTGCAGGGCAACGTCCCGTTGATGGCTCAAGGCCTCCACGTTCACCACCAGGCCGACGATGAACGACACGGCCGGCATCCACACCATGGCTTGCCACGGATAACCGACGTAGAGCGCAGCGCCGCAGAACAACAGGTTCAGGCCGGTGAGCTGCAACAGGTACACCCACCAGCCGCCACGGCTGCTCATGCGGATCATCACGCAACCGAACACGAAGTAGCTCAGTCCCGACGGATACCACGGCAGCAGCACCAGGGCCATCAGGATCATGCCCAGCGCATAGCGCCATGCGTGGTGCCGTGGCGCCAGCATCACCTTCGCATAGAGCAGCAGGAACAGCGGATAGCTGGCCACGGTCAGCAGCAGCCAGCGCACCGTGAAGCCATTGCCGAGCACCGGGGTGAGGAAGATCCAGACCGACCACAGCAGGTGGATCGCACCGCTCCAGGGCGACTTGCCACGCCGCAGCAGGTCGGCCACCGCCGAGTCCGGCGCGGGGCGCAGCAGGGACGCAAGCCAGCTCGACGACACGGAAGAATCCAGGCGGG
Source organism: Stenotrophomonas sp. YJH_SMC_58 (assembly GCF_059369635.1). NCBI lineage: Bacteria > Pseudomonadati > Pseudomonadota > Gammaproteobacteria > Lysobacterales > Lysobacteraceae > Stenotrophomonas > Stenotrophomonas sp. YJH_SMC_58. Next base: position 133,036 of record NZ_JCAFSW010000010.1, on the reverse strand, counting down.
AATGATCGCTGCCGATCATGCCAGTTCAGCCGATCCGGCGCAGGCGGCGGCGCGCCAGCAGCAGCGCCACCACCGTGACCGCCAGCAGCACCAGCAGGTGGCCAGCCATGCCGCCCACCGACGGCAGCCCGACCACCGGCAGCGCCAGCTGCGCCAGATGCCAGGTTGGCCACAGCGGTGCCATCATCGAGAACACCTTGGGCAGCGCCGACAACGGCAGCCACAGGCCCGACAGCAGGGCCAGCGGCAGGTAGACCAGGTTGACCATCGCCGGCGCCGCGCTGGCACTGACATGACTGCCGATCAGCAGGCCGATCGCCCCCAGCGGCAGCGCTGCCAGGCCCGCCACCGCCAGCAGCTGCAGCATCTGCACTGCCTGCAGCTGCACGCCACCCAGCGCACGCGCCACCCCGATCAACAGGGCGGCTACCAGCAACGCGAACATCACGGCCATCGCCAGTCGCGCCAGCAACGGTGCCGCCGCCGGCATCGGCAGCGCTCGCTTGAGGGTCAGCAGGCCGCCTTCACGGTCCAGCGCCAGCTGCACGCCGAAGCCGAACAGGGCCGGGGCCATCGCACCGAACACGCAGTAGGTGGCCAGCAGGTAGAGCGGTGCATGGCCGCGGCCCAACAGCACGCCGAACAACAGGTAGAACAGCACCGGGAACAGCAGCGAAGGCACCGCGAAGGCGGGTGTACGCCAGGCGCGGAGCAGCTCGGCCACCAGTTCAGCGCCGTACGGGCGCAAGGCCTGGCGCCACGCCGATACCGGCGCGGGTTTAGTGCCGGTACGGGTCATCGTGTTCATGCGGCCTCCCGGGTCATGTCGAGGAAAGCGTCGGCCAGTGCCGCGCCCTGTACTTCCAGCTCACGCAGCTGTGCATCGGCGGCCAGCAGGCGCGCCACCACCGGCTCGGCCGGGCTTGCCATCAACTGCAGGTGCTCGCCATCACGCTGCACCTGCTGCACGCCCGGCCACTGCTGTACGTCTTCAACAGTCAACACGCTGCGGCAGCGGATGCGGCGCGGCCGATCGGCCAGGCGCAGCTCGCTCAACGGTGCGTCGGCCAGCACCCGGCCCTGCTCCAGCACCACCACCTGCTGCGCCAGCGCTTCGGCCTCTTCCAGATAGTGGGTGGTCAGCAGCACGCCGCAGCCTTCGGCCACCAGCTGCCGGATCGCCTGCCACATCGCCTGCCGCGCCTGGATGTCCAGGCCGGTGGTGGGCTCGTCCAGGAACAGCACGCGCGGGCGACCACACAGCGCGATGGCGAACTGCACCGCGCGCTGCTGGCCACCGGACAGCTGACCGTAGCGACGGCCTGCCAGTGCCTGCAGGCCTGCGCGCTGCAGCACCTCCTGCAGCGGCATCGGGTCCGGATAGCAGGCGCTGGCCTGCGCCACCAGTTCGTCCACCTGCAGCATCGGCGGCAGGCTGGTGCTCTGCAGCATCACGCCCAGGCCGAGGCGGCTGCTGCGCTGCTGCGGGTCGCCACCGAGCAGCTCGACCTGGCCGGCATCGGCGCGGCGCAGGCCCAACAGCACGCTGATCGCGGTACTCTTGCCGGCACCGTTGCGGCCCAGCAATGCCAGCACCTGGCCAGCGCGGACCTGCAGGTCGACGCCCTGCAGGGCGGTATGGTCGCGGTAGCGCACCTGCACCTGCTGCAGGCGGGCCAGCGACGGGGCGATCGGATCCATGGGCGGTACCGGTAGCGGGGACGTTGCCATCCTGTGCCGCCGTGGTCACATTTCGCAGTTGCCGCCGTCAGTGTCATCGGATGACAGCTGTCACTGCCGTCATCGCTGTGCCTGCCTTCATGCTGTGCCGCACGCTCCACCGCCGGAACCGCCGCCGTCCGCGCTTCCGGCCACACCCGCCCGAACGCCTGTGATGGAACGAATGAACGCTTCTGCCGAGCTGTTGAAGGAACTCCGTATCGACCGCAAGTCGCCGCCGCCCGCCTCCGGTGGTGGCAGCAATGGCGGTGGCCGTCGTTGGCTGTGGATCGCGATCATCGTGGTCGTGCTGCTGATCGCCGCTGCCGTGGCCTTCCTGCTCGGCCGCGCGCCGGCCGTGGAAGTGGAAACCGCGCCCGCAGTGGCCATCCAGCAGGGCAGCGCCAGCAGTTCGGTGCTCGATGCCAGTGGCTACGTGGTCGCCCGGCGCATGGCCACGGTCTCGGCCAAGATCACCGGCAAGGTGCGCGAGGTGATGATCGAGGAAGGCATGCGGGTCGAAGCCGGCCAGGTGATGGCCACCCTGGATCCGATCGATGCCGATGCGCAGCGCAGCCTGTATGCCTCGCAGTTGCAGGCCGCGCGCAGTCAGGTGGCCGGGCTGGAGGCACAGCAGAAGCAGGCCGCCGCAGAAGCCAGCCGCCTGCAGGCGCTGGTCGACCAGCAACTGGTGTCACGTTCGCAGTACGACCAGGCCGTGGCCCAGCGTGACAGCCTGCGTGCGCAGCTGGAAACGGCCCAGCGCAACGTCAAGGTCGCCAACGACCAGCTGGCCATTGCCGATCTGGGCGTGGACAACAACATCGTGCGCGCGCCGTTCTCCGGCGTGGTCACCGCCAAGGCCGCGCAGCCGGGCGAAATCGTTTCGCCGCTGTCGGCGGGCGGTGGTTTCACCCGTACCGGCATCGGCACCATCGTCGACATGGACTCGCTGGAGATCGAAGTCGAGGTCGGTGAGGCATTCATCGGCCGCGTGCAACCGAAGATGCCGGTGGAAGCCACGCTCAACGCTTATCCGGAGTGGAAGATTCCGGGCGAGGTCATCGCCATCATCCCCACTGCCGACCGCGGCAAGGCCACGGTGAAGGTGCGCGTGGCGCTGAAGGTGAAGGACCCGCGCATCGTGCCGGAGATGGGCGTGCGGGTCAGCTTCCTGGAGCAGGCGCAGCCGCAGGCGGACGCCAAACCGCAGGGCGTGCGCGTGCCGGCTGGCGCGGTGGTCCAGCGCGAGGGCGCCTCGGTGACCTTCGTACTGGGCGACCAGAGCCGCGTGCAGCAGCGCACGGTCGAGGCCGGCCAGGCGATGGGCAAGGACCGCCAGATCCTCAAGGGCGTCAGCGCGGGTGAGTCGGTGGTGGTGAACCCGCCGGACACCCTGCGCGATGGCGCCAAGGTGCAACAGAAACAAGCGCAGTAACGGCCTGGCGCCCATGGGCGCCGCCGGCAGCACCGCTCGACGCACGCCTGCGGCCACCGCAGGTGCGCTTCCCCGTTTCCCGCCTTCCGTGGAGAACCACCCATGTCGACCCTGGTTTCACTGCGCAACATCACCAAGACCTACCAGCGTGGCCCCGAGAAAGTGCAGGTGCTGCACGGCATCGACCTGGACATCGCCAGCGGCGACTTCGTCGCGCTGATGGGCCCGTCCGGCTCGGGCAAGACCACCCTGCTCAACCTGATCGGCGGCCTGGACAACCCCAGCGGCGGCGAGATCAGCATCGAAGGCGAACGCATCGACCAGATGAGCGGCGGCCAGCTGTCGACCTGGCGCAGCCACCACGTCGGCTTCGTGTTCCAGTTCTACAACCTGATGCCGATGCTGACCGCGCAGAAGAACGTGGAGCTGCCGCTGCTGCTGACCCATCTCAATGCCGCGCAGCGCCGGCGCAATGCCGAGATCGCGCTGACCCTGGTCGGCCTGGCCGACCGCCGCAGCCATCGCCCCAATGAACTGTCCGGCGGCCAGCAGCAGCGCGTGGCGATCGCGCGGGCGATCGTTTCCGACCCGACCTTCCTGATCTGCGACGAACCCACCGGCGACCTCGACCGCCAGTCCGCCGAGGAGATCCTCGGCCTGCTGCAGCAGCTCAACCGCGAACACGGCAAGACCATCATCATGGTCACCCATGACCCGAAGGCCGCCGAGTACGCCACGCACACGGTGCACCTGGACAAGGGCGAGCTGGCCGACGCGCCGCTGGCCCACTGACGGAGGCCACGGCGATGAAATACTTCTCGTTGGTGTGGGCGCAGCTGTTCCGCAGCCGCACGCGCACCCTGTTGACCCTGCTGTCGGTGGTGGCCGCGTTCCTGCTGTTCGGCATGCTCGACTCGGTGCGCGTGGCGTTCTCGTCCGGCGGCAGCGTGGAAGGCGCCAACCGCCTGGTGGTGGCCTCGCGGCTGTCGATCACCCAGTCGCTGCCGATCCGCCTGGAAACCCAGATCCGCCAGGTGGCCGGCGTGCGCGACGTGGCCTACGGCATGTGGTTCGGCGGCATCTACCAGGATCCAAAGAACTTCTTCCCGAACTTCTCGGTGTCGCCCAACTACTTCGATGTCTACCGCGAGCTGCAGATCGATCCGGCCCAGCTGGAGGACTGGAAGCAGACCCGCACCGGCGCCATCGTCGGCGAATCGCTGGCCAAGCAGTTCGGCTGGAAGATCGGCGACACCATCCCGTTGCAGGCCACGATCTTCCCGCGCGGCGGCAGCAACGACTGGCCGCTGGAACTGAAGGGCATCTACCGTTCCAAGGACCGAGCGCTGGCGGCCAACGAAGAACGCCAGTTGATGATGAACTGGAAGTACTTCGATGAATCCAACGACTACATCAAGAACCAGGTGAGCTGGTACACGGTGACGCTGGACAACCCGGATCATTCCTCGCGGGTAGCGCAGGCCATTGATGCAATCTCGGCCAACTCCGACCACGAGACCAAGACCCAGACCGAGTCGGCGTTCCAGCAGGCCTTCGTCAAGCAGTTCGCCGACATCGGCATGATCGTCACTTCAATCATGGGCGCGGTGTTCTTCACCCTGCTGCTGTTGACCGGCAACACCATGGCGCAGGCGGTGCGCGAACGTGTGCCGGAGCTGGCCACGCTGAAGACGCTGGGCTTCAAGGACAGCACCGTGCTGACCCTGGTGATGGTGGAGTCGGTGCTGCTGATCGGCCTGGGCGGCCTGATCGGCATGGGCCTGGCCGCACTGATCCTGCCGGCGATCGGCCCGAAGAGCATGGGCATGCTGCCGCCACACGTACCGACGCCGACCTGGCTGATGGGGCTGGGCCTGATCGTGGTGATCGGCATCATCGTCGGGTTGTTGCCGGCGCTGCGTGCCAAGCGCCTGAAGATCGTCGACGCACTGGCCGGCCGCTGAGGAGGACACCGACATGTTCAAGAGCAAACTCAAGAAATGGCTGGGCAACGGCCTGACGGTGCTGCTGCTGGTGATCGGCCTGGTGCTGTGGATCAGCCTGCCGTGGTTCGGCGTGCTGGCCGTGGCCGTGCTGGTGGCACTGTGGCTGCTGCTGACCCGTGGCGGACGGTTGGCGCTGGCCGCCACCCGCATCGGCGTGGCCAGCCTGCCGCAGCGCTGGGGCGCGTCCTCGGTGATCGTGGTCGGCATCGCCGGCGTGGTCGGCGTGCTGGTGGCGATGCTGGCGATGGGCGAAGGCTTCCAGGCCACGCTCAACAACACCGGCGACGACACCACCGCCATCGTGCTGCGCGGCGGCTCGCAGGCCGAGACCAACTCGGTGATCACCCGCGAGCAGGTGCCGACGTTGTCCACCCTGCCCGGCATCAGCCGCGATGGCGAAGGCCGGCCGCTGCTGTCGCCGGAGCTGTCGCAGGTGGTCAACCTGGTATCGAAGTCCGACGGCACCGACGTCAACGCGCAGTTCCGCGGCGTTGGTCCGCAGGCCTGGGCCGTGCATGACAAGGTCAAGATCATCGAAGGCCGCAAGTTCGCAGCCGGCCTGCGCGAGATCGTGGTCGGCCAGGGTGCCAAGGGCCAGTTCCGCGACATGGACGTGGGCAGGACGCTGACCCTGGGCAACCAGACCTGGACCGTGGTCGGCGTGTTCGCCACCGGCGATGCGCACGATTCGGAGCTGTGGACCGACGCCGATACGCTGGCCACCAGCTACCAGCGCAGCGCCTGGCAGTCGATCAGCGTGCGTACCGATGGCAAGGCCGGCTTCGAGCAGTTCAAGGCAGCGGTCGCCGCCGACCCGCGCCTGAAACTGGACGTGGAAACCACCCGTGTCTACTACAGCAAGCAGGGCGGCGGGCTGACCAAGCTGATCGACATCCTCGGCAAGGTGATCGGCACGATCATGGCGGTGGGTGCAGTGTTCGGCGCACTCAACACCATGTATGCGGCCGTGGCCACCCGTGCGCGCGAGATCGCCACCATGCGCGCGATCGGCTTCCGCGGCCTGCCGGTGGTGACGGCGGTGATGCTGGAGACCATGCTGCTGGCGTTGCTGGGTGGCCTTCTGGGGTGTGCGGTGGCGTGGCTGCTGTTCAATGGCTACAGCGTGTCCACCATCGGCAGCAACTTCAGCGCGGTGGTGTTCAAGTTCCATGTGTCGCCGGAACTGCTGTGGACCGGACTGAAATGGGCGCTGGGCATCGGCCTGGTCGGCGGCCTGTTCCCGGCGCTGCGCGCGGCCCGTTTGCCGATCACCACGGCGTTGCGAGAAACCTGAGCATCACGCAGCGGTGGACTGCGCATCACGCAGGGGACGGAGCGAAGACTCCGTCCCTTTTATTTTGCGCGTCATCCACGCTTGCTGGTGAGCCAGAACGTCCAGTAGATCCACGCCATGCGTGGATGGATGCCGGCGCACGCGCACGGCTACAGATTGCGGGAAATACGCCGCTATCGATGCCTCTGCCCATCGAGAGCGCAACGCGCGTGACGTCGCGCACATCCCATCTGTGGATTGTTGGTTGCGATTCATTTTCGCGCACATCCGCGGCGCAGAGGCAAACAGTTACGAATGGAAACATTCTAGAATCGCCCCCCCACGTTGGTTTGCAGCACCCCACGCGTCTATAGAACGGGCGCTTGTTTTCCTGAAACACGAGATTTCACGGATGTCCCTGAAAACCAATCCGCTGCGCAACGCGATCGTCATCGCGCTGGCCGCCAGCTGCACCACCCCCGCCTTCGCACAGAGCGCCGGCGATACCCCGACCAACCTCGATCGCATCGAGATCACCGGCTCGCGCATCCGCCAGGCCAGTGTCGAGACCGCACAGCCGGTCGTCGCGCTCAGCCGCGCCGAGATCGAGAAGAAGGGTTACATCAACGTCGCCGACATCCTGCAGGACGTCACCGCCGCCGGCGCACCGAGCCTGAGCCGCTCGTCGTCGCTGAGTTCTTCGCGCGACTTCGGCGGCACGTACGTCAGCCTGCGCAACCTCGGCCCGGAGCGCAGCCTGGTGCTGATCGACGGCCGCCGCATGGGCGTCAGCGCCGGTGGCTACTCCGACCTGGCTTCGATTCCGTCGGCGATTGTCGAGCGCGTGGAAGTGCTCACCGATGGCGCGTCCGCGCTGTACGGCTCGGACGCCATCGCCGGTGTGGTCAACATCATCACCCGCAAGAACTTCGACGGTGGCGAAGCCAGCGTCTACGTCGGCCAGTACGGTGAAGGTGACGGCCAGAAGCGCTCCTACAGCGCCACCTTCGGCAAGACCTTCGACCGCGGCTGGTTCAGCGTCGGCGCCGAGCGCACCAAGGAAGACGAGATCCTCGGCAGCGAGCGCGAGTTCAGCCGTTACCCGGGTGGCCCGCGCCATCCCGACGACGTCAAGGCACTGAACCAGACCACGCAGTGGGGCAGCGTCACTGTCGACGGCAAGTCGCTGACCGTGGGCCCGGGCGGCGACCCGAGCCAGAAGGGCAATTTCCACACGCCCAATCCGGCCGATGGTGCCAACACCAAGACCAACATGAGCCTGCTGAGCGGCCTGGAGCGCACTTCGGTGTTCGCCAACGGTGGCTTCTCGATCACCGATGACCTGCGCATCGTGGCCGACGCGCTGTACAGCAAGCGCGAGTCGACCAAGCACCTGGCCGGCTACCCCTACTCGGTGTCCACCGCACAGGCGCGCAACGGTTCCCGTGCTGCCCTGTCCAAGGACAGTGCGTTCAACCACTGGGGCCAGGACGTGCTGTTCTCGCACCGCACCGAAGAAATGCCGCGTGCGACCGAGAACAACCTGGACACCAAGCGCGCCAGCATCGGCCTGGAAGGCAGCTTCGAAACCGGTTCGCGTTACTGGGACTGGAACGTCAGCTACATGTACAACCGCAATGAAGGCGAGCGCATCGGTACCGGCAGCATGTACCAGCCGCACGTCGACCTGGCGGTCGGCCCATCCTTCATGGATGGCGCCGTGGCACGCTGCGGCAGCCCGGGTGCAGTGATCGCCGGCTGCGTGCCGTGGAACCCGGCCGCGCCGATGGGCTATGCGGGCCCGGGCTCGCTGAGCAACCAGGACGTGCAGGACTACCTGTTCACCCGCTTCGTCGACAAGATGAAGAGCACCACGAAGGTCGCCAGCGCCAACATCTCCGGTTCGGTGTTCACCCTGCCGGCCGGCGACGTGATGGCCGCGATGGGCTTCGAGCACCGCAACGAAGAAGCCAGCTACACCCCGGACCTGATGGTGCAGAAGGGCCAGATTGCCGGCACCACCGGCCAGCCGACCCGTGGCGACTACTCGCTCAACGAGGTCTACCTGGAGCTGCAGGTACCGCTGCTGGCCGACATGCCGTTCGCGCGTGAACTGTCGCTGGACCTGGCCGGCCGCTACACCGACTACAACACCTTCGGTTCGACCACCAACAGCAAGTTCGGCCTGAAGTGGAAGCCGATCGACAGCCTGCTGGTACGCGCGACCTATGGCACCGGCTTCCGTGCGCCGACCGTGGACGACCTGTACGGCGGTGCGGTGAAGAGCCGTGATTCGTTCACCGATCCGTGCGATACCTCGTTCGGCATCGCTGCCAGCAGTGCGACCGTGGCCGCACGCTGCCAGGCGCTGAAGGTGCCGGCGGACTTCCGCCAGCAGACCGCGTCGGAAGGCAACGTCGCCAACCGTCCGGGCCAGCAGGGCATCGCCGATTTCGACTCCGGTTCCAATGCGAACCTGAAGCCGGAAACCGCCAAGACCTGGACCGTGGGCCTGGTGTACAGCCCCGAGTTCGTGCCGGGCCTGGACGTCAGCCTGGACTGGTGGAAGATCCGCATCGACAACGCGATCGTGGGTGAGTCGGCCACCGACATCCTCAACCAGTGCTACGTGCAGGGCGTGGATTCGGCGTGCGGCCGCTTCACCCGCTCCACCAGCGCCAAGACGCTGGGTCAGGTGACGTCGCTGGACCGCTCGCTGGTCAATGCGGGCTACCGCGAAACCGCCGGGTACGACTTCAGCCTGCGTTACCGCCTGCCGGAAACCGCGTTCGGCCGCTTTGCCGCCACCTGGAACACCACCTACACCGACTACCTGGAGCAGCGCAACGACAGCGCCGCCACCACGCCGGTGGAGCAGAAGACCGGCTGGCAGGGCAACTTCCGCGTGCGTTCGACCTTCAACCTGGATTGGCAGTACGGCGACCTGGGCATCGGCTGGACCGCCCGCTACTACTCGGGCATGAAGGAAGCCTGCTCGTATGACCTGGCCGGTGGCCCGGACTGCAACATGGCCGGCTTCGTCTCGCCGTACACCGATGCGCAGCCGAGCCGCAAGGTGGGCTCCAACACCTTCCACGACCTGCAGGTGCGTTACAGCCTGCCGTGGGACGGCACCGTGTCGCTGGGCGTGAACAACGTCTTCGACCACCAGGGTCCGATCATGTACAGCCAGCCGAACAGCAGCTTCACCTACTACGGTGGCTTCGACATCGGTCGTTTCATGTACATGAAGTACCAGCAGCGCTTCTAAGCCTGCAACCGCGTTCCCGCCACCGCCATCTCTCTCTCCTGGCGGTGGATGGAAGCAGAACGGCGCCCTTCGGGGCGCCGTTCTTTTTTGGGTGGAAGCGGGTCGGAGCCCTCCGCGTTGCGGAGGGATCCGACCCCGCAGCCCCGCCGGCGCTAGCGCTTGGCGCGCATCGTGCGGATGTTGTCACCGACGAACAGGATCAGGCCGGCCCAGATCGCGGCGAAGCCGATCGCCTTGGCAGTATCGAACGCTTCGTGGAAGAAGAACACGCCCAGCAGCAGCTGCAGGCTCGGCGCGATGTACTGCAGGATGCCGACCAGCGACAGCGGGATGCGCTTCACGCCGTAGGCGAAACCGATCAGCGGCACTGCGGTCACTGCGCCACCGAAGACCAGCAGCAGGTCATTGCGCCAGCCCCAGCCATGGAAGAACGCGCCGCCATGGCCGTTTTCGGCCCAGATCGCGAAGGCCAGCGCCGGCAGGAACAGGTACATGCTCTCCACGCCCAGGCCGGCCACCGGATCGACCGAGACCAGCTTGCGCAGCAGGCCATACAGGCCGAACGAACAGGCCAGGCCCAGCGCGATCCATGGTGGCGTACCCGCGTCGATGGTCAGCCAGGCCACGCCCACCGCCGCCATCGCCACGGCCATCCACTGCAGGCGCCGCAGCCGCTCCTTCAGCACCAGCACGCCCAGCAGAACGTTCACCAGCGGGTTGATGAAGTAGCCCAGGCTGGTCTCGATCACATGGCCGGCGTTGACTGCCCAGATGTACAGGCCCCAGTTGAAGGCGATGGTCAGGCTCGACACCAGCAGGATCGGCAGCGCGCGCGGCTGCGCGGCGATCTTCTGCCACCAGCCCAGGCGCGAGCTGATCAAGAGCCAGCCCAGCACCATCACGGTGCTCCAGATGATGCGGTGGGCGATGATCTGGAACGAGGGTACCTCGTTGAGCAGGTGCCAATAGACCGGCACCAGGCCCCAGATCACGAAAGTGGATGCGGTGACCAGCAGGCCCCGGCGTTGTTCTTTCTCGTCCATGCTCACTTCTTTCTCGTCCTTGCCATTGTCAGCACCACCACACCCAGGAGAATCACCGCCATCGCCAGCAGGTCGCGCCAGCCGAAGCGCTCGCCGTTGAGCAGCGCGCCCAGCAGCACCGCGATCACCGGATTGACGTACGCATAGCTGCCGGCCAGCGCCGGCCGCACGTTCTGCAGCAGCCAGACGTAGGCGGTGAAGGCAACGATGGAACCGAACACGCACAGGTAGGCCATCGCCAGCAGGCCACCGGTATCGGGCAGCGTGGTCGGGCGCTCGCCGACCGCCAGGCCGATCAGCACCAGCAGCACGCCACCGCAGATCATCTGCCCGGCGGCGGTCATGAACGGGCCCGGCAGGTCCAGGCCGCGCGCCCACACCGAACCGAAGGCCCAGCCGATCGGCGCGATCAGCAGCAGCACCAGCCCGGTCGGCGAGGCCGTCAGGCTGCTGCCGGCGTTGAGCCAGACTACGCCGAGGAAGCCGATGGCGATGCCCAGCCACTCACCGCGGCTGGCATGCTGCCCGCGCAGCGCCGAGAACAGCGCCATCCACAGCGGCACCGAGGCCACCGCTGTCGCGGCCAGGCCCGAGGACACCTCACGCTCGGCCAGCACCACCATGCCGTTGCCCAGCACCAGCATGGTCACGCCCATCACCACCAGGTTGCGCCACTGCCGCAGGGTCGGGTTCGGCATCTTCCAGAACAGGCGCAAGGCCAGGAACATCAGGCCACCGGCAATGATGAACCGGCTGCCGGAAACCATCGTCAGCGGCAGCGCGCCGCCGTGCAGGGCCTTGGCGATGCCCAGGTAGGTCGAGCCCCAGACCACGTAGACCAGCAGCAATGCCAGCGCGACAAGGCCACCCCGGGGGGCAGCCACAGACGAAGAGGGGGGAACCGACATGACACACCAGGGAGCCGGGGGAAGGCGGATTCTAGGACGTTTTGAGTATGGTCCGGCACCCCGGACGGTGGCACGCTGTCATCCATCCATGCACCCTGCTCTGGTCTGCTACCCCGTGTTGACGGCCGATGCAGTACCAAGAGGGCTGCCCGGCCGCGCCGCCCCAAGGCCGTGCGCCGTTTTCCCTGCGCACGGACGCGCCGCATCGAGGATTCCCACCCAGATGAGCACCACGTCCCAACCTGCCGTACCCGCGAACGACCGCGCCGCCCTGCGCAGGTCGATCTCCAACACCCTCAAAGGCTCCGCCGGCAACCTGGTGGAGTGGTATGACGTCTACGTGTACTCGGTGTTCGCCGTGTACTTCGAATCGCAGTTCTTCTCGCCGGACGACAAGAACTCCACGATGTACGTGTGGGCGATCTTCGCCGCCACGTTCCTGATGCGCCCGATCGGTGCCTGGTTCTTCGGCCGCTTCGCCGACCGCCACGGCCGTCGGTTGGCGCTGACTGTCTCGGTCACGCTGATGGCGCTGTGCTCGTTCCTGATCGCCATCACCCCCACCGCCGCCAGCATCGGCATCTGGGCCGCAGTCATCCTGCTGTTCGCGCGCCTGCTGCAGGGCTTCGCCACCGGCGGCGAGTACGGCGCCAGCGCCACCTACATGTCCGAGGCCGCCATTCCCGGCCGTCGCGGCTTCCTGTCCTCCTTCCACTACGTCACCCTGGTTGGCGGCCATGTGCTGGCCCAGCTGACCCTGCTGCTGATGCTGACCTTCTGGGGCAAGCCGGAGATCTCCGAGTGGGGCTGGCGCATCGCCTTCGGCATCGGTGGCATCGCCGCGGTGGTGGTGTTCTGGCTGCGCCGCGGCATGGACGAATCGCTGTCGGAGTCGTCGATCGAAGCTGCGCGCGAGGGCAAGGCGCAGAAGTCCGGCTCGATGTACGAGCTGTTCGTGCACCAGTGGCGGCCGCTGCTGCTGTGCTTCCTGATCACCGCCGGTGGCACCGTGGCCTTCTACACCTACTCGGTGAACGGCCCGAAAATGATCCAGAGCGCATTCGCGGGCAACGACCCGATGACCGGCACCCTGATCAACCTGGGCGTGCTGGCGTTCCTGATGGTGCTGCAGCCGATCGGCGGCTGGCTGTCGGACATCATCGGCCGCAAGACCCTGCTGGTGTTCTTCGGTGTCGGCGGCGTGCTGTACAGCTGGTACCTGATCACCCAGCTGCCGCACCAGCACGACGCCACGCTGGCGTTCCTGACCCTGGCACTGGCCTTCGTCATCCTCACCGGCTACACCTCGATCAATGCCGTGGTGAAGGCCGAGCTGTTCCCCACCCACGTGCGTGCGCTGGGCGTAGGCCTGGGTTACGCGCTGGCCAACTCGCTGTTCGGCGGCACCGCCCCGTTGCTGTACCAGGGCGCGCTGAAGACAGGCCACGTCGACTGGTTCGCCATCTACGTGACCGCAACGATCGCGGTATCGTTGGTGGTCTATGTGTTCTTCCTCACCAACAAGGGCCCCAACTGGCTCGACGGCACCCGCAAGTAAGCGCGTTGCCCTGATCGCGGCCACCGGTGCACTGCCGGTGGCCGCTGCGTCTCCCGCCACGCCACTGATGTGGATCGCGGCGGCGCTGGCCGCAGCCACGGTACTGGCTTGGCTGCTGCGCCGCCCCAACGCACAGGCCGCGTGGCCACGCACCGGGTTCGGGGTCGCCCTGCTGGTGTTCTGCGCCGCGCTGGCGCTGCAGCTGGCGGTGGACCTGGGCAGCGGCCACAGCTCGCTGCAACTGCGCCTGCATCGCGGCATCAATGCAGGGTCGCCGGTTGGCCTGCGTACGATGGTGGCGTGCTATCTGGCAGCGCTCGCTGCCGCCGGCTGGGGTGCATGGACGCTGCTGCGCCGGCGCAGGTAGTGCCGGCCGCTGGCCGGCAATGGCAATCCGCAATCCGCAATCGGTAGAGTCGACTGTTGGTCGACTGCTCTCTCTGTCGGCACCGGAAAACCCGCGCTGCGCGCGATAGTCGACTGGCTGTCGACTCTACCCCCGGCGGAATGACATGACACCTCGCCGGTCCCGAGCCTCAGCGGCGGGCCGCTTCGCTCTTGTCGCGCGCGCCGCGGAACTCCGATTCCTTCTCCCACGTCGGCCAGCGGCGGCTGTTGGCCAGCTCGGCACCCAGGTCGTAGACCAGCAGAGTGTCAGCCGCGTGGCCGCTCGGATCCCAGCTCGGGGTCCAGGCATCGCAGGCCTGGTGGTAGCAGTCGGCGAAGTACTTCTCGCGCAGCGCGCGGCCGGCTTCAACACCGCCGTCCAGCTTGTCCAGGCCCGGGCCGATGGTGATCGCCGGCACGCCCAGGCGGGCAAAGGCGAAGTGGTCGGCGCGGTAGAAGAAGCCGGCCTCCAGGTTCGGGTCCGGGCTGTAGCTGCGACCGCGGGCCTTGGCCACGCGTTCCAGGTCGCCTTCCAGCGACACCCGGCCCTTGCCCCACGAAGCGATGTCGCGGGTCGCGCCATCCGGGCTGAACATCTCGATGTTCAGCACTGCAGCGGTCTTGTCCAGCGGCGCCAGCGGATGCGCGGCGTAGTAGCTGGCGCCCAGCAGGCCCTTCTCTTCGGCGGTGAGGGCCACGAAGTACAGCGTGCGCTGCGGCTGCGGGCCGGCGGCGAACACGCGGCCCAGTTCCAGCACCGTGGCCACGCCGGTGGCGTTGTCGATCGCACCACGGCGGATGCGGTCGCCCTTGGCGTCGGCCTGGCCGATTCCGAAGGCATCCCAGTGCGCGGAGAAGATCACCGCCTCGTCGGCGTGTTCACCACCGGGCAGCTTGGCCACCACGTTGCGGGTCACCACCTGCTCGCGCTTGAGCGCGAAATCCACGCTCAGCTTCGCGTTGTCCAGTGCCACCGGGCGGAAGTCGGCACGCATCGCCTTGCGCTTCTCGGCATCGAAGTCCAAGCCGGCGTCAGCGAAGATCGCCTCGGCAAGTTCGCGCTGCATCCAGCCACGCAGCGGCGTGTGCTGCGCCATCGCCTCGGCCTGGCCGCGTTCGATGTCGAACAGCGGCGAGGTGCCCGAGCTCTTCACCGTGGCCCAGCCATAGGCGGCCGGCGCGGTCTCGTGCACGATCAGCACACCCTCGGCACCACGGCGCGCGGCTTCCTCGAACTTGTAGGTCCAGCGGCCGTAGTAGGTCACCGCCTTGCCATCGAACGCGCCCGGCGCATCGGCCTCGAAATCGGCGTCGTTGATCAGCACCACGGCGATCTTGCCGTGCAGGTCCACGTCCTTGTAATCGTTCCAGTGGCGTTCCGGTGCGTCGATGCCATAGCCGACGAACACCAGTGGCGCGTCCTTGATCTGCACGCGCTTGCGCGGCTGCAGGCTCTGCAGGGTCACGTCCACGCCGTTGGCCAGCGCGCGCTTGCCCTGCTTCAGCGACAGGCTGGCCTTGGCCGGCCCGTCCAGCTGCGCGCGCACCAGCGGCACCGGCTGCACCCAGCTGCCATCCACGCCACCCGGCTGCAGGCCGTAGCTGCGGAACTGCTCGATCAGGTACTGCACCGTGCGCTCTTCGCCCTCGGTGGCCGGCGCGCGACCCTCGAATTCATCCGATGCCAGCACACGCACGTGCCGCGACAGAGCCTGCGGATCGATGCCGCCACCCGGGAGGTCGTTGGCCGCATGGGCCAGGCCGCCGACAAACAGGCAGGACGACAGCAGCAACACGCGCATCGGATTCACGGCAGTACCACGGCTAGCTTGGAAGTCACCAGAGTGTAACGTGGTCGTGACATCACGGCGCAGCCTGGGCTCGCGTCATCCACGCATGGCATGGGTCTACCTGCTGATGCGGTCCAGCCAGCAGGCCAGGCCCTGCGCGTTGAGTTCGATGTCCATCGCCAGAACAGCGATCACCGCCGCATCGTCCAGCGCACAGCCATGCAGCTGTGCACGTTCCAGGTACAGCGCCTGCAGCGCGGCCAGCAGGCAGCGGTGGCGGTCCGGCCGGCCATCGCACTGGCGGCCGATGGTGGCCATCGCATCGATCTGTTCGAACAGGTCGTTGGCCAGTTTCTGCACCTGCTCCACGCGGCCGTAGTGGGTCAGGTACATCGCCTGCGGGCCATAGCCCAGCATGCGCTGGATCGAGGCCTTCATCGCTTCCGGGTCGAACTGCACCGGCGACGAGGTCGGGAAGATGAAGGCCCCCTGCGCACTGTCCAGCTCGCGGTAGGAAATGCCGAAGGTATCGCCGGTGAACCAGCTGCGGCTGCGTGCATCCCACACGCAGTAATGGTGCAGTGCGTGGCCCGGGGTGTGCAGCAGCACCAGCTCGCGGCCGGCCAGGTCGATACGGTGGCCGTCCTCGGCCACCACCACACGATGTTCGGGAATGGCCTCGATACGACCATAGCTGCGCGCGATTTCCTCGGCACCGTACACCGCCGTGGCACCGGCAATCAGCCGGGTCGGGTCGATCATGTGCGGCGCACCGCGCGGGTGCAGCACTGCCTTTGCGTTGGGCAGCTGCTGCATCAGCAGGCCGGCGCCGCCGGCGTGGTCCAGGTGCACGTGCGTGAGCAGCAGCCAGTCCACCGCGTCAACGGCCAGACCCGCGTTGGCCAGCGCCTGCAGCATCGCCGGCACCGACAGGCCGGTGCCACAGTCGACGAACGCGGCGCGGTCGCTTTCAACGATCAGATAGGCCGCGTCGAAGTCGGGACGCTGGAAGCCGGTATCGATGGTGTGGATGCTGGGGTCGGCGATCATCGGCACGCACCTGGCAGGATCGGGAACAGACGCCCATGGTAGGCGCGCGGGCGGCCCGGGTTCGATGCGGCTTTGGTCGGGTAGTGCCGGGTTGTGGGCGGGTAGAGTCGACTGTCAGTCGACTGTCGCGCGCAGCGCGGGCTTCCAGAAGAGCAGTCGACTCACAGTCGACTCTAGCAAGGGCAAGCGCAGGCAAGGGCAAGCGCAGGCCAACCAACCGCAGGTCCATCGGGTGCGCAAGGGCCAGGTTCAGCGCAATGCGAACCGCGGCCGCAGCAGCAGGGCCAGCACCAGCACCGCCAGGAATGCGCCGTAGGCGTACAGCACCGCCAGTACCTGCGGCCAGATCGGGCCGGCGCCGGGCTGTGCCATGCCAAGTCGATACCCCCACAGCATCGAGGCGATGCTCAGGGCGAAGGCCAGCAACAGGGTGGAGCCATCGAACAGGCGCCGCCGCGGGGTGCGCGGCTGGCGCGGGAACAGCCAGTACAGGCTGCCCAGCAGCAGGAACCAGGGCAGGAACAGCAGCAGCGACAACCAGGCCATCGCAGACTCCATGTCATCGCGCCGGAGGCGCGCGGACATCATGCCATGACCTTCGTTCGCGGGTAGTGCCGGCCGCTGGCCGGCGTTTTCCTATGCAGTGCCGTGGTAGTGCCGGCCGCTGGCCGGCATTTCCTATGCAGTTGCCGGCCAGCGGCCGGCACTACCCTTACGCTTCGCGCAGCATGGCCAGGGCCGCCAGCACGGCGTCCACTTCAGCGTCCAGCTTGAACAGTTCGCTCTGCAGCTGGTCACCCTGCTCCGCCTGCTTGATCACGGCAATCAACTGCCCCGCATCGCGCGGCGAATCGAAGCCTTCGCTCTGGATCAGCAGCGTGCCGTCACCGGCGGTCAGCTTGAAGTAGAAGCGGCCGTCCTTGTCGCGGTACTGCTTGAACTGCGGCGGTGCCACGCGGGCCACGCCGGCGTCCTCGCTGGCGATATCGCCTGCGGTGGACAGGTCACGCAGGCCCACCGCATGGCGCAGTTCGTCCAGCAGCGGTGCCGCCAGCTGCTCGCGCAGCTGCTGGCCACGGCGCTTGAGCAGCGCCTCGATCTTCTCCGGCTCGGCCATCAGCGCGTTGTAGCGCTCGCGCAGCGGCGACAGTTCGCTGTCGATGCGCTCGAACAGCTGCTGCTTGGCGTCACCCCAGCTGATGCCGGCGGCGAACGCCCTGGCGAATTCGGCGGTCTGTTCCGGGGTGGCGAAGGCCTGGTACATCTGGAACAGCGCCGAGCCCTCGGTGTCCTTCGGCTCGCCAGGTGCGCGCGAGTCGGTCAGGATCGAGAACACCAGCTTCTTCAGCTCCTCGCGCGGCACGAACAGCGGAATGGTGTTGTGGTAGCTCTTGCTCATCTTGCGGCCATCCAGGCCCGCCAGCGTCGCCACCTGCTCGTCGATCACCACGTCCGGCAGCGGGAAGTACTCCTTGCCATACACGTGGTTGAAGCGCTGGGCGAAGTCGCGCGCCATCTCGATGTGCTGGATCTGGTCACGGCCCACCGGTACCTGGTTGGCCTTGAAGATCAGGATATCGGCGGCCATCAGCACCGGATACATGAACAGGCCGGCGCTGACGCCTGCGTCCTCGTCCACGCCTTCCTCGCGGTTCTTGTCCACCGCCGCCTTGTAGGCGTGCGCGCGGTTGAGGATGCCCTTGCTGGCGATGGCGGTCAGGAACCACATCAGCTCGGTGGTCTCGCGGATGTCGCTCTGGCGGTAGAACCACACGTGTTCCGGGTCCAGGCCACAGGCCAGCCAGCTGGCCGCGATCTCCAGGGTCGCGCGCTGGGTGCGCTGCGGGTCCTGGGACTTGATCAGGCTGTGCAGGTCGGCCAGGAAGAAGAAGCTCTCGATCCCCGGCGCGCGGCTGGCCGCGATGGCCGGACGGATGGCGCCAACGTAGTTGCCCAGGTGGGGCGTGCCGGAGGGGGTGATGCCGGTAAGGACTCGGGTGGTCATGACTGCGTGGGGTAACCTTCGATGAACGGGGCCAGTTTACCTTGCACGCCACCAACCCCGTCAGGGCCTGCGGCGCGTTCATTCACGCAACCCCGCTGGAGACGCCCGATGAAACGCCTGCTGCCCCTGCTGCTGATCCTGCCCCTGGCCGGCTTCCGCCCCGCCCCGATGCCGCCGCCGGCCTACGAGGGCGGCCCCGTGCGCATGTCTCTGGTCGACCGCGACCGCGGCACCGAATTGCGCAGCTACCCTGCCGAGGGCCAGCGCTGGGTGGCCGGCGAGCGCGGCCACCGCTACGCCGTGCGCCTGTACAACGACAGCCCGCGCCGGGTGCTGGTGGTGCTGTCGGTGGACGGCGTCAACGTCATCTCCGGCGAGGATGCCGATCCGTCGCAGACCGGCTACGTGCTCAACCCCGGCCAGCGCGCCGACATCACCGGCTGGCGCAAGAGCCAGGATGAAGTGGCGCAGTTCGTGTTCAGCAGCCCCAGCGGCAGCTATGCCAGCCGCACCGGTCGCCCGGACAACATCGGCGTGGTCGGCGTGGCGGTGTTCGAGGAAGCGCGCCGCTGGCGTCCGGATCCGATCCTGCGCCGCAGCCTGCCGCTGCCGGCACCGGCCCCGACGGCCGAAGCGGCGGCCGATGCCAGCGCCAGCAACAGCCGCATCGAGGGCTATGCCAGCAAGTCACAGGCCCCTGCGCTGGGCACCGGCCACGGCGCACGCGAGCAGTCGTCGGTACGCGATACCGACTTCGAACGCGCCAGCCGCAGCCCGGCACAGGTTCTGCAGCTGCGCTACGACAGCGCCCGCAATCTGCGCGCGCGCGGCATCCTGGTCGATACGCCGCCGTCGCGCCTGCCGCGCGAACCGCAAGCGTTCCCGAACCGCTACGTGCCGGACCCGCCGGCGCGCTGATCGGCCGCCCGGACAGCACAACGCCCGCAACCTCTCGGTGCGGGCGTTGTGCCGTGGGGGGAAAACCGTAGCGCTTACTTGTAGTCCGGGTAGTCCTTGCTCACGGCATCCTGGAACTCACGGACTTCCTTCTCAGCGCGGTCCTTGGCCCAGCCATAACGTTCCTGCAGGCGGCCGGCCAGATACTCGGCATTGCCCTCGGCCACATCGAAATCGTCGTTGGTCAGATCGCCCCACTTGGCCTGGGCCTTGCCCTTCAGCTGCGACCACTTGCCGGAAATGATGTCTTTGTTCATTGCTGGGAGTCCTTGGTTGCAACGGCGTTCTTACCGTGGCTACAGCTTCGCGCAGCGGCTGTTGAGTGCCGGTCAACCGACCATGAAAGCACTGCTCACCTGCTTGAATGGTTCACTACGCTTCGACACGTACGCTGCAGAAAAACGCGCAAGAAAAAAGGCCGGGGAGGTCCCCCCGGCCTTTTTGCTTTCCGTTCCACTTCAGGCTCAACGGCCCTTGGCGGCATCCTCAACCTTTTCGCCAGCCTTCTGCACGTCCTTGCCGGCACCGGCAACGGTGTTGCAACCGGCCAGCAGGGCCACCGAGAACATCGACAACAGCATCAGGGCAACTACGCGCTTCATGGGCTTCTCCTTGGGTTCGCCGCTATACCGCTTCATTCGCGGATGGGGTTCGGTCGCTCGGCGGAAGGAGCCAATGCCACTGCCGCCGCGTGATGTGCAATCTGGCGGCAGGGGCGTGGAGCGCGTGTGAACGGATCATCGATCCGTTCAGGCGGAGAGCTCAGTCGCGCATCAGGGTGGACTTGCCGAACAGGCTTTCGACCAGGTCCACGGCCAGTTCGGCGGTGGCATTCTGCTTGTCCAGCAAGGGGTTGAGCTCGACGATGTCCAGCGAACCCATGCGCCCGGTGTCGGCAATCATCTCCATCACCAGCTGCGCCTCGCGGTAGTTCACCCCGCCCGGCACGGTGGTGCCGACGCCCGGTGCGATGCTCGGGTCGAGGAAATCCACATCGAAGCTGACATGCAGGTGGGTGTTCTCGTCGATGCCCGCCAGTGCTGCCTCGACCGCGCGCTTCATGCCGTTCTCGTCGATGTAGCGCATGTCATAGACATCCACCTTGTGGGTCTTGATCAGGCGCTTCTCTTCCGGGTCCACCGAACGGATGCCGATCTGGTGCATCTGCGCCGGGGTGATCGCCGGTGCGGTACCACCGAGCTGGGTCAGTGCATCCGGGCCCAGGCCGCACAGGCAGGCCACCGGCATGCCGTGGATGTTGCCCGACGGAGTGACATCGCTGGTGTTGAAGTCCGAATGCGCATCCAGCCACAGCACGCGCAGGGTCTTGCCCTGCTCGCGGCACCAGCGCGCGACGGCGGTGATCGAACCGATGCCCAGGCAATGGTCGCCGCCGAGCATGATCGGCATGCGCCCGGCCTGAAGTTCGGCATAGCTGGCTTCCATCAGTGCATGGTTCCACGCCACCACTTCGTCCAGGTGGCGGTAGCCTTCCACCGGCGCAGTCCACGGGTTGCGCGGGCCATCCAGGTTGCCCACGTCGCGCACGTCCACGCCGCGCGCTTCCAGCGCCTCCGGCAGGCCGGCCACGCGCAGCGCTTCCGGGCCAAGCCGTGCACCGCGATGGCCGGCACCCACGTCGGTGGGAACGCCAATCAACGATACGGAAATGGGATGGGCCATGGGTGCCTCCTGCGGGGGAAAAAGAAGCACAGTCTAGCCAGAGCTGTGTGACACCACTCGCGGCGGTGCAGCAGGGCAATCACATGGCATGATGCCGCGCGGACCTGCCCCCGCTTCATGGAAGATTGCGATGTCGCCCTTCATCAATACGGCCTGGCCGCGCTTTTTCATCGGGGCGCTACCCATCGCCGCTCTTGCGGTTTTTTCAGCAGCTCGATCGATGCGTCGCAGAACGGCTGGTTGATGCAGGCGACGCTGCTGCTGGTGCCGTTCTCGACCCTGGTATTCCTCGGGTTGGGTTGGCAGCGTCTGCGCAAAGCACACGCCGAACACCCGATTCTGAAAAGCGAGCTGCCCCGTGTGGCGACGGCATTGATCGGCAACGTGAAGCTGGCGGCGCTATGGTTCGGCCTGACCTTCGTTGGCATGTTCACCCTGATGCTGGCGTGGGTGTTGCTGTATAAGTCCTGCGGCTGAAGCCTACCCCAACCCGCTGCGCGCTCAGCGTCCGCGGCGGCGAACCGGCGTCAGGCTCTGCACCTGGCCGTTGTTGCGCATCATGCACAGGAAGCGGCCATCGGGGTAATCGATGATCAGTTCCTGGTAATCGCTGCCCACCGGCATCTGGGTGACCAGAGCGCCCTGCGCGCGCTTGCGCATGTTGCAGGCGCCCAACGCGGTATCGCCTGCCGGCGCGGGGGTAGTCACCGAGGACACATTGCGGAACACCGCGCGGCAGCCGCCATTGACCCACACCGAGTGCCGCGACAGGCCCCAGTTCTTGCCCTCCTCGCAGCGGGTACGGCTGAGCTGGCGCACGATTTCCACATTGCCACGGGTATTCAGATCGCACGACACCTGTTGCTGGCCGGTGGATTCGCAAGTGACTTCGCGCGGCAGCGCGGCATCCCCGGCGGCAGCGTCGCCAGGGCGGGCGCTGTTTGTGGCGGGCGCGGGCGCACCGCTGCTACTGACCTGGCAGATGCCATTGGCGCCGCCTCGGCCGGTGTAGCTGACCTGCGGCGAGCCGTCATCGTTGCGGCTGATCGACAGCGTGATGCCACTGTTGGCATCGCCTGCTTCGAAATAGCGGTCGTTGAAACGTTTCAGCGTGGCCTCGCGGCCCTGCACGTAGACCGGCCCGCCTTCATCAGCGTGCACATCGATACCGCCCGGGCAGCTGGCGTTGAAGAACGGTACCGCAGCCATGGCCGGGGCCGCGAAAGCGGTGGATACCAGTGCGACGGTGAGCGACAGGGCGTGGCGACGCATGTGCGGATCCCGAAGAGGCCCAGGTGGGCGTGTAGCGGCAGTATGCGGTGGGCGCTGCGGGCGGTCCGTGAGGAATATCAAGATCCGGGGCGCCCGTTGGCACTTTTGGGTCTGGTATCGTTGCCTTGGTCCCTTGCCGAGGCTGTTAAGCCAGCTTTACGTCGCACGCTACTGTAAGCCGTGCGGCAACAGTGGCGCAGCCCGGATGACCGATGATGACGGCGCTGCGCGATATGTCGCTTCTGGCATTGCGATGCTCGAAACGGGCCAAACGCGATAATTCATTTTTCCTTTCAGATCACCCGATGCCATCGAAACAAACGACTGGCAGGCGGTGATTTCGCGTGCGCATGATGAATCGCCACCTGCAAAGGTGGTCGGGACTTCCAAGCCCGCGTTGTCAACGATGTATACGCTTGCCAGCCGGCGTCGTCCTTTCAGGGGCGGCGCCGGCTGGCAATCCGTTAGCCGATCGACGGCGGGCGGTGCGTGGGGGCCTCGTGCCCGCCGATTCGTTGACCCGGTCTTGGAAGCCACGCATCGCCCGCCACCCTCTTCGGGTGGCACCTCTGTTGCCGACGAGGACGCCCGCATGCCCAAGACCGATCACCCGTACCTGACCGCCACCCTGGGCGAGGCTGCGCTGCGCCTGCCGCCCGAACTGGCGCAGCCGTTGGAAGCCGCTTTCGCTGCCGCCAACGAGGCGCCCGCGCCCATCAACCTGCCCGGCTGCCTGCAACGCATCCAGGCCGGTGACGCCGCCGATGGACAGCCGTGGCAGGGGTCGTCAAGCACGCCCGGCCAAGCGGTGGCCGCCGCGCGCAGGGATCGCGCCGCGGTGGGTTTGGTGTCGTTGCTGGAGCTGTACCACGCCGCCGAGCGCGTGCGCGTGGATGGGGACGAGAAGGACGATATCGGCGACGGCACGCGCGAAGGGCTGATGCTGGCCTGTCGCGGGCTGGCGGAGTATGTGGCGTTGCAGATGGGTGGGACTCAATAATGCGGAACGTTGAGATCCCCAACGCATAGGTTCAACACGCCGCAACCCAGCTAACGATTCAGGCAGACCCGCTGCTGGAATGAGCACACCCTACCCAAACCTGTCCTCGTTGAGCTGCGCCTGGACGAAGAGGATTCGCGTGGCGGCGCTGTTGCCGAGATGATCGCGTCCACCGCACGCCCCATGGCGCCTTCCATGAGTCCTGAACTCATGTGGTACAGCTTCGTCTTGAATGACAGAGCCATCACCCGGATCCGTCCTGGAACGCGGACGAATTGCACGATCTCATTCGTCAACCATGACGGTGCGAAAGAGGTATTCCCCTGTGGCACGGTGGCCGCCTTCGGAGACGGATCGTCGACAAGAGGGTTGATCCGCATCATTCGGTTTGATTAAGACTGATCGCACCGGACTTCTTGGAGCGGCGGAAGTGGAGCGCAGTGCCTTGACGCCTCACACGGCACTGGCATGCAGGCGCACACCCAAGGCACGGGTCACCTTCAGGATGGTGGCGAAATCGGGGCTGCGTTCGCCGGACAGTGCGCGGTAAAGGCTCTCGCGCGACAGGCCCGCCGCGCGCGCAACCTTGCTCATACCCTGAGCGCGCGCGATGTCGCCAAGCGCCTTAGCGATGAATGCGGAATCGCCGTCGCTTTCCTCGATGCAGGCGTCGAGATAGGCGGCCATTTCTTCGGGTGTCCGAAGGTGTTCGGCCACATCAAATGCTTTGAGTTCGACTTTTTTCTTAGTGGCCATGATGGAACTGCTCCAGTACTTGGGTATTGATTCATTTCGACTACAGCCGGTTCGACGCTCACAGGGCGCGTGCAATCTCCCTGGCCTTTTCGATATCGCGTTGCTGTGAGCTTTTGTCACCTCCGACCAAAAGAATCAGCAACTGCCTGCCGCGCTGGGTGTAGTACAGGCAGTAGCCCGGCCCTGCATCGACACGCAGTTCGGAAATACCGTCCCCCAGATAGCGGTGATCGCCCGGATGGCCTTCGGCGAGCCGACCGATGCGGGCCAAGATGCGAGCGCGCGCAGTTACGTCCTTGAGAGCGTCAATCCATGTCGCGAACTGACGGGTACGCTGGATCTTCATGGAAAAATGTAGCCTACTGACTACACATTTTCAACTACGAGAAACGCGTATCAACCACGAAGGACGCGCACAGACAGGTGGGACGCGCCTCGTCAGGTGCAAGATGAGATAACAGCAAGGCAGGAAAAGAAGGGGAGAGACGCAGCAGGGAGCAGTGCTCGACCGATTACTGCGCCGCCGTGTCGAGCTGCACAACTGGAGTGTGGTGGTGCCGCTTATCCGAATCGAACGGATGACCTACTGTTTACAAGACAGTTGCTCTACCAACTGAGCTAAAGCGGCATGGGGGATGCACCGGCGGCAGCACCGCGGTCCGGGGATTCTAGCGCAACCGCGTGCATTCCAGCGACCGGCTCTGTGCCGCCCCGCTGCGCTGCTGGGCCTGGGCCGGCTGCGTGCCTGCCGCCAGCTGCCCTTCCAGCCACCACTGGCCGGCGTCGCCGCTGGCGACAAGGCGCGGCTGGAAGCCGGCGGCCTGCACCGCCGCCATGCGCCGCTCGGCGCCTTCGCGGTTGCGGTACTGGCCCAGCGCCACGGCGTTGGCCTCCTCGCCTTGGCTGATGATGTAGTAGTCGCTCAGGCCAGCGGCGACGATGCGTTTCACGGTGGCCTGGGCTTCTTCGCGGTTGGCGGCGGCCGGCAGCATCACCCGGTAACGGGCGCTGCCGCTGGCAGCGGGCTGTTCGCGCAGGCGCACCTGGCTGAGCAGCGTGCCGGCCTTGCCCTGCGCGCTGCTCGCGGTGGCGCGGTCGGCGAACGGGCCCAGCGCGACGCAGCGCGGCGGTTCGGCAGCCACGGGCGGGGTTACGGGCCTTTCCGGCGCCGGCGCCGGGGTCGGGGTCGGTGCAGGCGGTGTTGCCGGCTTGGCAGCGGCAGCAACCGGCGTAGCCTCAGCCGCCTGCGGCTTGGCAATCTCCGGCTTGGCCGGGGCGGCGGGCGCCGGCGTTACAGCCACGGCCGTATTGTCCGCCGGTTCGCGCTCCATCAACGGCGCGGTCGGCGCGGCGGCTGTGGCTTCGGCGGCCGCAGCGGCATCCACGCCACCGGGCACCCAGCGCAGCTCGGCCACGCCGGCCGGTTGCGGCGGCGGCGCAGGCTTCTGCGGCGCATCGCGCAGCAGCCACCAGCAGGCGACGCCAAGATTGAGGATGGCCAGTACGACGATCAGGGCACGGGTCAGCATGCGCGGATACTAGCCTGCGGGCTGGTGCACCGCCCAGCGGGCGAGGCCATCCAGCACCAGCGAGGGATGGTAATCCGCGCCGGGCAGCAACGGCATCAGCGCCGGTGCGCCGCCACCGTGCACCAGCAGCGACGGTGCCACGCCCAGCAGCGTGTGCGCCTGCTGTGCGCTGCGTTCGATCAGTGCCACGGCCGCACCATCGCAGCCGGAGGCCAGCGCGTCGGCGGTGTCGTTGGCGAATTCGCTGTAGTCACCGCCGGTAGCCGGCAGCTGCACCGCGCGGGCATGCAGTGCTTCGCGCATGGTGGTGGGCGATGCGGAAATGCGGCCACCGTGGTGTTGGCCGTCGGCGTCAAGCAGATCAATCGTCAGTGCGGTGCCCACCCCGACCACCAGCACCGGGCGCTGCGCCTTGGCCGCGGCCAGGAGGGCCAGGAAGCGGTCCACACCGAATTTTTCGGGCTTGGCATAGGCAATGCGCACACCGGCGCATTCGGCGCTGGTACGCACCACGTGCACGTGCTCGAAGCGACGTTGCAGCTGGTCCAGCATGGCGCTGGTCAGCGACGGTGCGGCCACGCTGGCCACGAACGCGGTGGTACCGCTGGGCAGGCTGTGCGGCGGCTGTCCGGCCATGCCTTCGGCGCCATGCGCCCAGGCCTGCACGTCACCGGCACGGTCACCCTGCAACGGCGCGAACTTGAAGCGCGAGTTGCCGAGGTCGAACAACCAATCGCTCATGCCGCCCTCACGCTGACTTCGCCGGCGTGCAGCAGGCGCTCACGGCCATCGATGCGCACGCGCAAGGCGCCGTCATCAGCCAGGCCGAGTGCGGTGCCATGCTGCCACTGCCCTTCCAGTTCCACCCGCACTTCGCGACCGGCCAGCATGTCGAACGCGGCGTAGCGCGGCAGGAAGGGAGCGAGGCCTTCGCGATCGAATTCTTCCAGTGCCGGCAGCAGGCGCGCCAGCACGGCAGCAACCACCACGTTGCGGTCCACCGGCTTGCCGGCCAGCGTGTCCAGGTCAACCCACGGCTGGGTGATCTGCTCGGCGAAGGACGGCGGCATGTGCGTGTTGATGCCGATGCCGATCACCGCGCGCGCCGGGCCGGCGTATTCGCCACCGCCTTCTGCGAGCAGGCCGACCAGCTTGCGCTTGCCATCGACGATCAGGTCATTCGGCCACTTCAGCTGCGCCTGGGTGTAGCCCAGGTCGTGCAGCGCTTCGGCCACGGCGATGCCGGCCACCAGGCTCAGCCCGGCCAAGCGACCGAGGCCACCGGAAAACAGCCGCAGTACCGACAGGTAGATATGCGCGGCCAGCGGCGACGCCCACGTACGGCCGCGACGGCCGCGGCCGCCGGTCTGGCGCTCGGCCAGCAGAACGCTCACCCCGCGCTGGGGCGCGCTGCAACGCAGCAATTCGGCGTTGGTCGAGTCCACTGTCCAGGCCACCTGGAGGTCGTGCAGCAGCGCCTGGGCGTCGCCGGGCAGGCCGGCGCGGATCGCGGCCGGGTCCAGCAGGTCGACCGGGCGGGTCAGGCCATAGCCCTCACCTGCACGCCCCTCGATGTCTACACCGGCGGCTCTAAGTCCTTGAATACGCTTCCAAATGGCCGCCCGGGTCTGGCCCAGCTCACGGGCCAGGGCGTCGCCGGAGAGGCGACCGGCAGCGAGTTTGGCCAGCAATTGGCGGTCGTCCACGGCAGCTTCCACGAAGTCAGGAAGGAATTATGCGGGAAAGCCGCCAGCGGCGCCCGCCACGCTGGGTTCCGCGGGGGCTTCCAACGGGGCGCCGGGTTCGGGCTAGAATCGGGAACTCACCTTCCCTTAACGTGGATGTCGTCAATGCGCCGTTATGCCCATTGCCTGATCCTGCTGACGATGCCCTTCGCGGCGTCTGCGACGGCAGCGCTGGACGACAGCCGCGGCGCCTGCGTGTCCTCCAACGGCGATGCCGCTTCGCAGCGTGCACCGACCGCGACCGCTTCGGCCGCCACCACCAAGCCGGCACCGGTCCGCCCGGCAGCCAGCACCAGCACGGGCGGCGGTGGCAGCGATGACGACGTGCTGCAGCGCATCCGCGCACCGAAGTGGCACAGCTACCTGCCGGGAATGTTCCGCTGATCAAGTCGTTGCTGCAGTGGCTGCGGCCTGCGCCGCGGCCGATCGACGATGTACTGTGGGATGAGGCCTGCCGCCGTGCGGCTTGGATGCACGGTCTGGACGACGATCGCCGCGCGCGATTGCGCCTGCTGGCCACGCGCTTCCTGCACGAGAAGACCATTACCCCGATCGGCGAGCTGCAGCTGGAGGCCGGCGATGGCGTGCTGCTGGCGGCACTGTGCTGCCTGCCGCTGCTGGAGTTCGGCGAGGTGGGTCTGGAAGGCTGGTCGCAGCTGATCGTCTACCCCGATGCATTCCGCGTACATCGCAGCCACATGGATGCGGCCGGCGTACTGCATGAGTGGGATGACGAACTGATTGGCGAGTCGTGGGACAGCGGTCCGTTGATCCTGTCGTGGGCCGATGTGCAGGCCGACCTGGCGACGCCGCACGAGGGCTACTGCATGGCGGTGCACGAGATGGTGCACAAGCTGGATGCGCTGGATGGCGCGATGGACGGCACGCCGCCACTGCCGCGCGAGTGGCAGCGCGAGTGGGCAGCCACCTTCCAGCGTTCCTACGACGCCTTCTGCGCGCAGGTGGATGCCGGCGAGGAGACGTTGATCGACCCGTACGCGGCCGAGGCGCCGGAAGAGTTCTTCGCGGTGGCCAGCGAGTATCACTTCTCGGCACCGGATCTGCTGCAGCAGGCGTTGCCGGAGGTCGCCGCGCAGCTGCAGCGGTTCTATGGCGAGCCGCCAAGGATCGAAACACGGTAGTGCCGGCCGCTGGCCGGCAACCT
The DNA here is from genome assembly GCF_059369635.1 of Stenotrophomonas sp. YJH_SMC_58. Taxonomy (NCBI): domain Bacteria; kingdom Pseudomonadati; phylum Pseudomonadota; class Gammaproteobacteria; order Lysobacterales; family Lysobacteraceae; genus Stenotrophomonas; species Stenotrophomonas sp. YJH_SMC_58. The sequence continues at coordinate 104,481 of NZ_JCAFSW010000010.1, read as the reverse complement.
GGCAATGCCACCCAAGATCATGAGGGTGCCGGCCAGCGGCCGGCACTACCGGATTACGCACGCGTTATTACGTCAGGCGATGCCCGGCGGACGGGAACGCGCGGCTGCGGCGGTTCTACGGCGAGCCGCCGAAGATCGAAACACGGTAGTGCCGGCCGCTGGCCGGCGACCTGGCAATGCCACCGAAGATCATGAGGGTGCCGGCCAGCGGCCGGCACTACCGGAATACCACGCGCTGTTGCGTCAGGCGATGCCCGGCGGACGGGAACGCGCGGCTGCGGCGGTGCTACGGCGCGCCGCCGAAGATCGAAACACGGTAGTGCCGGCCGCTGGCCGGCAACCTAGCAATGCCACCGAAGATCATGAGGATGCCGGCCAGCGGCCGGCACTACCGGAATACCACGCGCTGTTGCGTCAGGCGACGCCCGGCGGACGGGAACGCGTGGCTGCGGCGGTTCTATGGCGAGCCGCCGAAGATCGAAACACGGTAGTGCCGGCCGCTGGCCGGCAACCTGGCAATGCCACCGAAGATCATGAGGATGCGGGCCAGCGGCCGGCACTACCGATTGCGAAGGTTTACGGCCCTGGCGGCAAACGCACTTCGAAACGGGCGCCGCCCAGTTCGCTGGAACGGCCGACGGCCAGTTCGCCGCGGTAATCCTTGATCAGGTCCTGCACGATCGACAGGCCGATTCCGTGGCCCTGCACGCGCTCGTCGCCACGCACGCCACGCTGCAGCACCTTGCCGATGTCGTCCGGGGCGATACCCGGGCCATCGTCGTCCACCGCCAGCAGCAGGCCTGCGCGGCGCGCGTTCGGTGCCGGCAGCGGCTGCGCGGTCAGCAGCACGCGGCGGTTGGCCCATTTGAAGGCGTTTTCCAGCAGGTTGCCGAGCAGTTCCTGCAGGTCGCCCGGTTCGCCGTGGAAGCGCGCGGCCGGATCGATGTCGAACTCGCACAGCACGCCCTTGGAGGCGTAGACCTTCTCCAGGCCACGCACGATTTCCTCGGCGTTGGACTCGATCGGAAGCGGCGCGGAGAACAGCTTGTGGCCCGACGACGCAGCACGTGCCAGCTGGTACGAAACCAAGTTGTTCATGCGCTGCAGCTGCACGTCCAGCTCTTCTCGCAGCGCGCCATCGCCCGCGCCGCTGTCCATCTGCGTGCGCAGCACCGCAATGGGCGTCTTCAGGCTGTGTGCCAGATCGGCCAGGGTGTTGCGCTGGCGCTCGAGGTTCTCGCGCTCGCTTTCAATGAAGGCGTTGATGCTGTCGGTCAGCGGTTCCAGCTCGCGCGGGTGGCGCTCGCTCATGCGCTCTGTCTCGCCGCGCTGCACCTTGGTCAGCTCGGTGATCACCCGACGCAGCGGACGCAGGCTCCACTGCAGGATGACGGTCTGCAGCAGCAGCAGGATCAGGCCGATGCCGCCCAGGTAGAACCAGACACGGCCACGGAACACGCGCAGCTGCGCGCCCAACGCGCGCGAGTCTTCCATCACATAGATGGTGTACGGGAATTCGGTGGCCGGGTCGGCGTCGGCGTCCCACACCAGGCCCAGGCCATAGCGGTACACCGAGCCCTGGCTGCCGTCGATCTGGATCATCGGCAGCGGGCCTTCGAACACTTCCTGGCGTGGCGCCAGCAGGCCGCCGCCGACGGTGGGCAGCATCGGGCCTTCGGCGGACATCGAATTGCCCTTGCCGTGCGGCATCACCACCTGCAGGTACAGGCCACTGCCCGGCACGTCGAAGCGCGAATCCGGCGGCTGCTCGCGGATGTACAGCGAGCGGTCGCGGGTGAAGTCGATGCCGGCCGCGTACGCGGTGGCGTAGTTCTTCAGGCGCTCACGCAGGTTCGCCTTCGCCGTATCGGCGAAGGCGGCGTCGAGTGCGTAACCGGCCAGGGCCAGGAACGCGACCAGGCCCACGGACGCGGCAAGCATCTGGCGCGCCTGCAGGGAGCGCGGCCGCCAGCGTCGGAAGAACCACAGACGGCCGGACATCATGGTCTCGCCAGGCTGAGCCGGCTCAGCCCTCGTTGCGCGGAATCGCGAAACGGTAGCCGCGGCCGCGCACGGTCTCGATCGGCTTCAGTTCGCCATCCGGGTCCAGCTTCTTGCGCAGGCGGCCGATGAACACTTCCAGCACGTTCGAGTCGCGGTCGAAGTCCTGCTGGTAGATGTGCTCGGTGAGGTCGGCCTTGGAGACCAGTTCACCGGCGTGCATCATCAGGTACTCCAGCACCTTGTATTCGTAGCTGGTCAGGTCGACATTGCTGCCGGCCACGCTGACGGTCTGCGCAGCCAGGTCCAGGGCGACCGGGCCGCATTCCAGGGTCGGCTTGCTCCAGCCGGCGGCGCGGCGCAGCAGCGCGTTGACGCGGGCCAGCAGCTCTTCAACGTGGAACGGCTTGACCAGGTAGTCGTCGGCGCCCTGCTTCAGGCCTTCGACCTTGTCCTGCCAGCTCGAACGCGCGGTCAGGATCAGCACCGGGAACTTCTTGCCTTCGTCACGCAGGGCCTTGATCAGCTCCATGCCCGACATCTTGGGCAGGCCGAGGTCGATGATGCCGACATCGAACGGAACTTCGCGCCCCATGTAGAGGCCTTCCTCGCCGTCCTGCGCAGCATCGACGGCAAAGCCTTCGCGCTTGAGCCGGGCTGCCAGGGTCTCACGCAGCGGGGCTTCGTCTTCGACCAGAAGGATACGCATGAACTCTCCCTAGTGTCCTGGGTGTGGCCCGGAGGCCTGTGGGGTACGGGTTGATAGCGACAACTATCCCTGTTCAGGGGTTATCGCCGCGTAGTGATGACATATCCGACCGCGGCGTGCGCGGCTGTGAACGCGACGGTGCGGGGTCGTCCATGTAGCGGACCCGGCCCCGGTCGTCCATGTACTTCACCCGGTTGATGTCACGCCCATCGAACGGCACGCGCTCGGCGCCGAGGATGTGGCCGCCGGTGGTGCGCTGCACGCGGCGCACGGCATCGGACAGCGAGCGCTCGTCGCCACGGCCACCGCGCTCGCCCCGCTCCATCATCTCCGCGCGCCCCTGATCGCCGCGCGGCGGCTGTTGCGCCAGCGCCGAAGACAGCGGCGCAGCCGCCAGCACCACGCAGGTGGCCAGGGCAATGCGGCGATGGAAGGGAGCGGAAGACATCGATGCGATCCTAGCCGAGCACGGCGATTCGTTCAAAAGTCGTAAATCCGGGAGCCGGGTTCGGGACCCGGCGCTTTACAAATCCTTTGCAAATTCTTGGTTTGGGGCAGTGAATCCGGTCTGAACTTTTCCGGCCCTGCGCTCGCGTCGTTCATCTAGGTGAACATTCGGGACGAATCGCCGCCCCTTGTCAAGTCAGGACCGTGACCGACGTCACGCCGCGGCGCGATCAGCTTCGCGTTCGGTGACCGCCAAGGCCTGTTCGATCAGGCTCCAGCCGGCGCCCGGGCGGTGTGCGCCCTCGCTCAGCACCTGGCGGAAGGCGCGACCACCGGGCTGGCCATGGAACAGGCCGAGCAGGTGGCGGGTGATGTGCTTCAGCGCCAGGCCTTCGCCCAGCCGCGCCTCGATGTAGGGGCGCATCGCGCGCAGCAGGTCACCACGTGCCTGTAGCGGGGCGCCGGTGTGCAGCGCCTCCAGCTGATGCAGCAGATAGGGGTCGTGATAGGCCGCCCGGCCCAGCATCACGCCATCGACGTGCGCGGCCTGCGCCTGTACCGCCTCGATGCTGGCCAGGCCACCGTTGATCACCACCGGCAGTGCTGGGCGTTCCTGCTTCAGGCGGTAGGCCCAGTCGTACTTCAGCGGCGGAACCTCGCGGTTCTCCTTCGGTGACAGGCCCTTCAGCCACGCGTTGCGCGCATGCACCACCACCATCGCCGCACCAGCGGCGACCTGGCGGTCGACGAAGCTGGCAAACACGTCGTAGTCGTTGTCCTCGTCCACGCCCAGGCGGCACTTTACCGTTACCGGGATGTCGGCCGCATCGACCATGGCCGCCACGCACTCGGCCACCAGCACCGGCTCGCGCATCAGGCAGGCGCCGAAACGCCCGGCCTGCACGCGGTCGGATGGGCAGCCGCAGTTGAGGTTGACCTCGTCGTATCCCCACTCGGCGGCAATGCGCGCAGCCTGCGCCAGCAGGGCCGGATCGCTGCCGCCCAGCTGCAGCGCCAGCGGCTGTTCGCTGCGGTCGAAGCCGAGCAAGCGCTCGCGGTCACCGTGGATGACCGCGTTGGCGTGCACCATCTCCGTGTACAGGCGTGCACCCGGCGCCAGCACGCGATGGAACACGCGGCAATGGCGGTCGGTCCAGTCCATCATCGGGGCAACGGACAGGCGCAGGGAATCAGCGTAACGGGCGGTGGCGGACGTCATCGGGGTGTTGATCGTGGAGACTGGCATTGTCAGTGAGATCAATAGTTTACACCGCTCGGCTGAATGGCGGCGGCTGGCGCCCGGATAGCGCTGGGGCGCCCGGGCCCGAGGGCCGTCCGCAGGCCGGGCGGCGCCACCCCACAATGACGGGCAACCGGTCACAGTTGTCGCGATTCGTTGACGACGACGAAATATTGACGCCGCTATAGTCCGTCGCTCGCAATGGATTGGACGTGTGGAGCAGATGATGCAGCACAAGCGTTTGAGCAGGACCCTCGCCACCGCGCTGGCGGTCGCCGTACTGGCCATCGGCACGGCAACCGCAGCACCGGCTGCCACCGGGCTGAGCCCGACCTTCACCACCTGCCGTGACAAGGCACAGGGTGCGATCGAGCAGGCCGCCTGCCTGACCTCGGAAAGCGCACGCCAGGACCAGCGTCTGAACCAGGCCTACCGCCAGCTGCAGGCAAAGCTGAGTGGCGCAAAGAAGACCAAGCTGGTGAATGCCCAGCGCGCGTGGCTGCAGTCGCGCAGCCGCGATAGCGAACTGGATACCGCGCTGTACGACGATTCGCAGCCCGGCAACCTGCAGGGCGAGCTGAACGATGTGATGCGCCTGAGCGCGCGTGCCGACCAGCTGCAGAAGTATCTGCAGCTGCTGGACTGACCCTTGAGGGGCAAACCCTCTGACTGCACAAGGATGTAAGACATGCCAACCAACATCGATACCCATGATCTCGATGCCACCTCCGGCGCCGTGTATTTCGCCGTCGGCCGTGGTACCGAAGGGGGTCCCGCCTCCTACCATCTGGCCATCGCCGGCATCACCCAGGGCGTGACCGAACCGCACTGGGGCACAGTGAACAAAGTCGCGCAGAACAGCGGTTACAGCCTGGGCGCGATCCAGGTCGACTTCGGCCAGCGCGGCGAGTGGGCGCTGGGCGCCATCGACGGCCACGCACTGAAGGCGGGCGAGACGACCTATGTCGACGCCGTGATCGATCAGGCCAGCAGCTATGCCAAGGCGCACAACCTGCCGTTCACCCAGGACCACGCCGACCTGCGCCGCGACCTGCTCAGCCACGGCAATGGCCTGAGCGGGCGCAGCTCGATCCAGTTCATCGATACCAACACGCGCGACAGCATCAACGCCTGGGCCGGTTCGGCCGAGGGCAAGCAGTGGATCCACGCGAACATCGACTACCCGCAGGTGCGCAACGCCACCCGGATCGGCATGGCGATGGTGGACGCACACGGCAGCGGCATCGCCGAGGAAAACCGCTTCGAAGCGATCAGCCTGATCGCCAAGACCGCCAACCAGTTGCCCAGCCAGCTGCCCAAGCTGCAGAAGGTGCTGGAAGAAGGCGGTGACTACGAGGCGCTGCGCGCGAAGGCCGGGCAGATCCGCGAGACCTACCAGTACTTCGACGCGCCCAAGGCCGGCGACATCGCCGTGCGCTACGAAAATGCCTACGCCAACAACAAGGACGCAATGGACCGCGCCCATGCCAAGGTCAGCAGCCGCGACTACTCACCCGCCGGTGAGCACAACGATGCAGACATCAAGGTGGCGCTGGACCAGATCGGCGCACCGCGCCAGCAGGCCGGTTCGCAGACGTTGAAGGAAGGGTCCAGCGGCCGTGACGTGCTGAAGCTGGAGAGCAATCTGGTCACGCTGGGCTATGCCAGTGCTGGCGGCCAGCAGACGCTGAATCCGGACCGGCGCTTCGATGCCACCACCCGCAAGGCGGTGGAAGACTTCCAGCGCGCACACAATCTGGACCCGGTGGACGGCAAGGCCGGGCCAGCCACGCTGGCCGCGATCGACCGCGACGCGCGCGAACTCCAGGGCAACCTGGCCGCGCTGGGGCTGACCGACGCCAAGGGTCAGGCCATCGGCAGCGACGGCTATCTGGGCGGTGGCAGCCGCCATGCGATCAACGCGTTCCAGCAGCAGCATGGCCTGCCTGCGACCGGCATTGCCGATGCGGAAACCCGCCAGGCGCTGGCCAATGAAGTGCAGCAGCGTGCGCAGGCACAGGGCAACACCCAGGAGCAGCAGGCCGCGGCCGAGCCTGCGCGCGAGACGGTGTACCCGATGTCCGACCCGCGCAGCCCGCAGAACTGGCTGTACACCGAGACCCTGGTGCAGGTGAAGTTCGCCGAGGAAGCGCGTGGCCTGCCCTCCGGCGAGCACAGCGAGAAGCTGGCCGCTGCGCTTACCGTGGAAGCTGCACGTGCCGGCCTGTACCGGGTTGATCGCGTTGAGCTGAACCAGGATGGCTCGATGGCGCGCGCGGTGCAGGCCAATGCGCTGCATGACGAAAGCGCGTTGAACCGCAATACCGCGCCGGTATCGACCGCTGACGCGATGCGCCAGAGCGTGCAGGAGAACAGCGAGCGGGCGTTGCAGGTGAGCGATCAGCAGCGCGAGCAGCAGAAGATCGACCAGCAGACCCAGCAGCACGGCCCGCGGGCCATGATGGCGTAAGAGAGCGGGCCCACGGGCCTGCGAGTGCCATTACCTTGCTCACCCCTCGTCGGCTTGAGGCCGACGGGGGCATTGGTTGAGGTGCGTCGAGGATTGTCGCAAATGCGAGGTCTTGCGCCCCGGAGCGTGCCCACGCTTCGAGGGAGTCGGCCTCGAGGTGTAGCCGATCCGGTTTGATCGCGTCGACGCTTTGACGACAGATAAGTCCGTCCGGAGCTTTCCCTAAGTGGTCAGTACCCGCCATCCATAGGCGGTCTGCTTCTTGAAACACTGCCGCCTCAGGCGGTCAGGTCTCACAGGTGGGCGTCGCGCAGATCAATCTGTACCTTCGGCGTCACGTGCGGGTAATCGAACACCGCACCCAGAGGGCCGGCCGAGGCAAAGAACACCTGCCCACGCACGCGGTAGACCTGCGTGTCACCGGCATCGTAGCGCTGCATATCCAGCATGCGGCCGAGGAGTTCGATGACCATGTTGGCCATGCCCTGGGCGACGAATCCGCGGTCACGCTCGCTGGGCGTCTCGGCGATGTCCTCGACGTTCTGCGACGATGCCGGACAGCGGAAGGCAGCGAAGCATGCCGCCGCCCTACAATCGGGCCATGGCCACCCACCGCCCGCAGTTCTTCGACCCCGCCACCGAACAGGGCGTGCTGCGCCTGTCGATCGCCGCCTCGCTGCTGCTGGCCGCCGCCGCAGTGGTATTCGGCCTGCTGGCCAATTCCTCGCTGATCATCTTCGACGGCATCTACGGCCTGATCGACGTGGTCATGACCTGGCTGTCGCTGCTGGTGGCACGCCTGATCGCGCTGTCCACCCAGACCGACGCGTTGCAGTCGAGGCTCAACCAGCGCTTCACCATGGGCTTCTGGCACCTGGAACCGATCGTGCTGGGGGTCAGCGGCACGCTGATGATCGGTGCGGCACTGTATGCCCTGGTCAATGCGGTGGATGCACTGATGTCCGGGGGCCGCCACATCGCACTGGGCCCGGCCATCGCCTTCGCCGGGCTGTCCATCGTCGGCGAAGGCGCGCTGGCCTGGTTCATCCTGCGCGCCAACCGCCGCATCGGCTCGGAGTTCATCGCACTGGATGCGAAAAACTGGGTGATCGCGGCCAGCATGTCAGCCTGCTACCTGCTGGCCTTCCTCGGCGGCGTGCTGGTGCAGGGCACCTCGTGGGCCTGGGTCGGGCCGTACATCGACCCGGCCATCCTCGCCTTCGTCTGCGTGCTGGTGATGATCGCCCCGCTCGGCACCGTGCGCCGGGCGCTGGCGGGCATCCTGCTGGTCACCCCGCCGGAGCTGCAGGCGCACGTGGATGCCGTGGCACGCGCGATCGTGGCCAAGCATGGCTTCGTCGAGCACCGCAGCTACGTGGCGCAGGTGGGGCGAGGCGAGCAGATCGAGCTGTTCTTCGTGGTGCCGGAAAACGACCCGCCGCGGCCGCTGGTGGAATGGGACCAGCTGCGCGACGAGATCGGCGACGCGCTGGGCGAGGCCTCGCCGGACCGCTGGTTGACCATCATGTTCACCACCGACCGCGAGTGGACGATCTAGGCCACCAGGACGATCGATCAAGTTTTTCGTACGCCCTGCAACCCAACGTACGCGGAAACCGGGCAAAGTACGCTCCAACGCACCACCCACCCACCGACCAGGAGCATCCCGATGTCCATCGAAAAGGTTCTGTACACCGCCCAGGCCACCTCCACCGGCGGCCGTGAAGGCCGTTCCGTCTCCTCCGACAACGTGCTGGACATCCAGCTGTCGACCCCGCGCGAGCTGGGCGGCGCCGGTGGCCCGGGCACCAACCCGGAACAGCTGTTCGCCGCCGGCTACTCGGCCTGCTTCCTGGGCGCGCTGAAGTTCGTGGCCGGCCAGGCCAAGGTCGCGCTGCCGGCCGACACCACCGTCACTGGCAAGGTCGGCATCGGCCAGATCCCGACCGGCTTCGGCATCGAAGCCGAGCTGACCATCAGCGCTCCGGGCGTGCCGCGCGAGCAGCTGGAAGAGCTGGTGCAGAAGGCGCACATCGTGTGCCCGTACTCGAATGCCACCCGCGGCAACATCGACGTGACGCTGATCGTTGCCTGATGGGGTGCTGCCGGCCAGCGGCCGGCACTACCAACGTAAAGAGCAAAAAAATGGGCGGATGCCGGTCGAAACCGAACATCCGCCCATCCCACCTTCGTTGTCCCACAGGGGGGCATGAGGTTGCCGGCCAGCGGCCGGCACTACCAGGTCACTTCTCGCTCGTGATGAGCTGCACGACGCTGGAGAAATCCAGCTTGCCGCGGCCGGCCTGGTGGTTCATCGAGTACAGGTTGCGGGCCACTTCGCCCAGCGGAATCGAGGCACCGACACTCATCGCCGCTTCCACCGCCAGGCCCATGTCCTTCAGCATCAGATCGCTGCCGAAACCGCCGCTGTAGCCGCGCGAGGCCGGCGCGTTTTCCAGCACGCCCGGCCACGGGTTGCACACTTCAGTGGCCCAGCTGCGGCCGGTGCTGACCGCCATCATCTGCGACAGCACCTTCGGGTCCAGGCCGTGCGCCACGCCCAGCGCGATGGCTTCACCGGTCACCGCCATGATCACGCCCAGCGCCATGTTGTTGCACAGCTTGGCGACCTGGCCGGCGCCGCTGGCGCCGACATGGAAGATGTTCTTGCCCATCGCCTGCAGCACCGGGCGCGCGCGTTCCAGCGCGTCCTCTTCGCCACCGACGATGAAGGTCAGGGTGCCGGCCTGGGCACCGGCGGTACCGCCGGACACCGGTGCGTCGATCATCTGCAGGCCACGCGCGGCAGCGGCCTCGGAGACCTTGCGGGCGCTGGCCGGGGCGATCGTACTGCAGTCGATGACCAGCGCACCGGCCGGAATCGCGGCAAGGATGCCGTCATCGCCCAGGTACACGCCTTCGACGTGGCGGCTGGCCGGCAACATCGAGATCACCACTTCGGCATCGGCCAGGGTGTCGCGCGCCGACGACGCAGCACTGGCACCGGCGTCAACGGCGGCCTGCACCGCGGCCGGGACCAGATCGAACACGCGCACGCTGTGGCCGTTCTTGACCAGATTGGCGGCCATCGGGCCACCCATGTTGCCCAACCCGATGAATGCAATGCGGCTCATGCAAGGCTCCTTTCAACAAGGGGAGTGCCCAGGTCGGCCAGCGGATGCGCGGCAGCGGCCCAGGGGGAAGCGAAGAAGGTGTCGGCCCACGCGCCGGTGGCCTCGGCCAGGGTGGCCGGGTTCCACTGCGGATTGCGGTCCTTGTCGATCAGCAGCGCGCGGATGCCTTCGGCGAAATCACCGTGGGCGGCGCAGTGCAGGGCGACGATGTACTCCAGGCGATAGACCGCGGCCAGGTCCTGGCCGGTACTGCGGCGCTGCAGTTCGTACGCCAAGCGTGCCGAACCCGGTGCGCCGGCAGCCAGGGTCTTCTGTGCCGCCTGCAGCCAGGCATCGTCGGTCTGCAGCTTGCTGATGCGCTCGATGATCGCGGGCAGGTCATCGCCCTCGCACAGCGCCTCGACCTGCGCGGCATTGGCCAGCAGCGGGCCGGTGGCGGCATCGCTGGCATGCGACTGCAGCAGATGGGTCAGGCGTTCGTGGTTGTGTGCGGAATCACTGGACCAGGCCACCTGCAGCAGCGCATCGAACACTGCACTGCGGCGCTCTTCGGCCACGTGCACGTCGGCCAGGCCGGCGTAGATGGCATCGCCCGGGTTGAGCAGTGCGCCGGTCAGCGCCAGGAACAAGCCGCCCTTGCCCGGTACGCGCGGCAGCAGCCAGCTGCCACCGACATCGGGGAACAGGCCGACGGTGATTTCCGGGAAGGCCAGCTTGGAACGCTCGCTGACCACGCGGTGGCTGGCGCCGGACATCAGGCCGATGCCGCCACCCATCACGATGCCATGGCCCCAGCACAGGATCGGCTTGGCGTAGGTGTGGATGAGATGATCGACGCGGTATTCGACGTCGAAGAACTCGGCGGCGTAGTCGTTCTCGCGGATGTCGCTGCAGCCGGCCTCGCGGAAGGCGACCATGCTCTTGTACAGGCTGTGCAGGTCGCCGCCGGCGCAGAACGCCTTCTCACCGGCGCCCTGCAGCACCACCATGGCGATGCCGTCGTCATCGGCCCAGGCCTTCAGCTGCTTCAGCAGCAGGTGCGCCATCGGCAGCGAGAAACCATTGAGCGTGCGCGGCGCGTTGAGCGTGGCGATGCCGATGCGCGCGCCGTTGCCGGCCACGCGCTCCTCGAACAGCACCGGTGCGTCGTCGGCAACGGTGTCGGTGCTCATGCGTTCTTCCACTGCGCGGTGCGCTTTTCCAGGAAGGCGGTCACGCCCTCGACCTGGTCGGCGGTGTCGAACAGGTCGACGAAGGCTTCACGCTCGGCCACCAGCGCCGAGGCGTGGGTGCCGGTGCGGGTGGACTGCACCAGGGTCTTGCAGGCGGCGATGCTGGTCGGGCTCTGCTTGCCGGCCTTCTTCGCCCATTCCAGGGCCAGTGCCTTGGCTTCGCCCTTGCCGACCTTTTCTTCGGCCAGGCCAATGCGCAGTGCGGTCTCGGCATTGATGCGCTCGCCCAGCAGGATCATGCGCTTGGCCCAGCCCTCGCCGACCAGGCGCGGCAGGTTCTGGGTGCCGCCAGCACACGGCAGCAGGCCGACGGTGGCCTCCGGCAGCGCGACCTGGGCGTGGTCTTCGATGATGCGCAGGTCGCAGGCCAGCGCGCATTCCAGGCCACCGCCCATGGCGTAGCCGTTGATCGCGGCGATCGACACGCCACGGAAACCGGACAGCGCTTCGAAGGCTTCACCGAAGCGGCGCGCGGCCTCGCGTGCAGCGGCCTTGTCGCCGGAGGCGAACTGGTTGAGGTCCGCACCGGCGGAGAAGAACTTCTCGCCGTCACCGGTGATCACCAGCGCGTAGATGTCGCGGTCTGCGTTGAGCGCGCCCACCAGGTCGCGCAGCGCCGACAGGCTGTGCACGGTCCAGGTGTGCGCCGGCGGGTTGTTCAGGGTGACCACGGCGGTGTGGCCATCCACCTCCACCTTCAGGCCCACGTGCTCCTGGGTACGCCAATCCTTCATCGCAGTTCCTCTTCGGTGTTGAGCAGGTGACGGGCAACGATCACCCGCATGATCTCGTTGGTGCCTTCCAGGATCTGGTGCACGCGGCAGTCACGCAGCAGGCGCTCGATCGGGTATTCGCGGATGTAGCCGTAGCCACCGTGGATCTGCAGCGCTTCGTTGCACACGTTGAAGCCGGCATCGGTGGCGAAGCGCTTGGCCATCGCGCACCACACGTTGGCGTCGCTGGCACCGGCATCGAGCTTGCGCGCGGCGGTGTGCACCATCTGCCGGGCGGCGACCAGCTGGGTGACCATGTCGGCCAGCTTGAACTGCAGCGCCTGGAACTCGGCCAGCGCCTTGCCGAACTGGCGGCGCTCGCCCATGTAGCGGCGTGCGGCATCCAGCGCACCCTGCGCGGCACCCAGCGAGCAGGCGGCGATGTTGATGCGGCCGCCGTCCAGACCCTTCATCGCCAGCTTGAATCCGCCGCCTTCCTCTCCCAGAAGGTGGCTGACCGGCACGCGGACGTTTTCGAAGGTGATGCCACGGGTGGGCTGGCTGTTCCAGCCCATCTTCTCTTCCTTGCGGCCGAAGCTGATGCCCGGCAGGTCCGACGGCACCGCAATCGCGCTGACACCCCCGGCACCGGGGCCACCGGTGCGCGCCATCACCACCAGCAGCTCGGTGGCACCGGCGCCGGAAATGAAGGCCTTGGAGCCGTTCAGCACATAGAAGTCGCCATCGCGCACGGCGGTGGTCTTCAGCGACGCCGCATCGGAACCCGCACCCGGTTCGGTCAGGCAGTACGAGGCCAGCTTGCTGCCCGAGGACAGATCGGCGCCCCACGCATCGCGCAGGGCCGGCTGGCCCCACTTGGACACCATCCACGAGGCCATGTTGTGGATGCTGATGTACGCCGCGGTCGACGGATCGACGTTGGCGAGCTCCTCGATGACGACGGCGGCGTCCAGTCGGCTCAGGCCGCTGCCGCCCACTTCCGGGTCCATGTACAGGCCGCAGAAGCCCAGTTCACCGGCCTTGGCGATCGCCTCGCGCGGAAAGATGCCCTCCGCATCCCATCGCGCAGCGTGCGGCGCCAGTTCGGCCTGTGCGAAGTCGCGCGCCGCCTCGCGGTACGCCTGCTGCGCTTCTTCCAGTTCCGTCGTCATCGAGTGGCTCATGGCTGCTCCTGCCGTTACTTCAGGCTGATCGTGGTGTTGACGCCGTGGCTCAGCGTCTCGTCATCGAACCAGCGCGCGGTGACCGTCTTGGTCTGGGTGTAGAACAGCACCACCTGCTTGCCGTACGGGCCGAGGTCACCCAGCTTGGAGGCGCGCGAACCGGTGAACGAGAACAGCGGCACCGGCACCGGGATCGGCACGTTGATGCCGACCTGGCCGACGTCGATGTCTTCCTGGAACTTGCGCGCGGCCGCGCCGGACTGGGTGAACAGTGCGGTGCCGTTGCCGTTCGGGTTGCTGTTGACCATCGCGATGGCGTCTTCCAACGTTTCCGCTTCGAGGATGACCAATACCGGCCCGAAGATTTCTTCCTGGTAGATGCGCATGTCGGTGGTGACACCGGCAAAGATGGTCGGGCCGACGAAGTTGCCCTTCTCGAAACCATCGACCTGCGGCTTGCGGCCGTCGAGTACCAGCTTGGCGCCCTGCTCCACGCCCGAGGCGATCAGGCCTTCCACGCGCTCACGGGCGCTGCAGGAAATGACCGGGCCGACGTCGGTGCCGGACACGGTGCCGGCGCTGACCTTCAACGTCTTGGCCTTTTCGACCAGGTCCTGCACCCAGTTGCGCGCCTCACCGACCAGCACCAGGGTGGAGGCGGCCATGCAGCGCTGGCCCGCGGCACCGAAGGCGGCACCGACCATCGCGTTGAGGGTCTGTTCCTTGTTGGCGTCCGGCAGCACCACGGCGTGGTTCTTGGCGCCCATCATGCACTGCACGCGCTTGCCGGCCAGCGAGGCGCGGTTGTAGACGTGGGTACCGACGCGGGTGGAGCCGACGAACGACACGGCCTTGATGTCCGGGTGGTCGCAGATCGCGTTGACCACTTCCTCGCCGCCGTGGACGACGTTCAGCACGCCCTTCGGAATGCCGGCTTCCAAGGCAAGCTCGACCAGGCGCATGGTGACCATCGGGTCCTGCTCGGACGGCTTGAGGATGAAGGTGTTGCCCGTTGCAATCGCCATCGGGAACATCCACAGCGGGATCATCGCCGGGAAGTTGAACGGGGTGATGCCAGCGCACACGCCCAGCGGCTGCATGATCGTGTAGGTGTCCACGCCATTGGCCACGTTGTTGGCCAGCTCGCCCAGCTGCAGGTTGCCGATGGCGGCGGCGTGCTCGACCACTTCCAGGCCACGGAACACATCGCCTTCGGCGTCTGGCAGGGTCTTGCCCTGTTCGGCGGTGAGGATGTGGGCCAGCTCGCTCATGTTCTCGCGGATCAGCTGCTGGTACTTCAGGAAGATGCGCGCGCGGGTACCGATCGGGGTCTTGCGCCAGGTCTTGAAGGCTTCCTTGGCAGCGGCGACGGCGGCGTCCACTTCGCCGGTGGTGGCGAACGGCACTTTGGCCAGCACGTCCTGGGTGGCCGGATTGATCACGTCCTGCCAGTGGGAGGTGGCCGATTCAACGAACTGGCCATCGATCAGCATGCGGATACGGGGCGCTGCAACAGTCATGACGACAATCCCACGGGGTGCGAAAGATGCTTGGCATTATTCACATCACCCGTCTCGATTTCCGGGCTGAATCCGCTTAATCTGGCCAACACGCCAGACGATTCATGTTAATTCTGTGAATTATTCAGCCACCCAGCGGCAGCTTGGCCTGCGCTTGCTACGGCTGCGCGAGCAACGCGGCTACAGCCAGGTGGACCTGGCCCGCGCCTTGGGCCTGTCGGCCAGTTACCTGAACCAGATCGAGCGCAACAAACGCCCACTCACCCCGGCCGTGCAGAAGAAGCTGGGCGAGGTATTGGGCGATGTTTCCTCACTGTTCGACGAAGATGAGCCCGCTGCCCTGCAGGAAGCCCTGGGCGAGACCCTGCGCGACCTCGGCTTGGCCGAAGTCAGCGCGACCGAGCTGCGCGCCCTGGCCGGCAACCTGCCGCAGGTCAGCCGCGCACTGCTGGACCTGCACCGCCGCCACCTGGCGCTGCGCGAGCATGCCGCCGCGCTGGAGTTCCAGCTGGGCGAGCCCGGTGCCGGCAGCACCCTGCCCGCCGGTGACCAGGTGCGCGAGTTCTTCAACCGCATGCACAACCACATCCCCGAACTGGACGAGCTGGCCGAGCAGCTGTTCGCCGAATGGGGGCTGTCGCCCGGGCATGTGGCACCGCGGCTGCGCCAGCTGCTGGCCGACCGCCATGGCGTGCTGGTGGAAGTGGCCGCACTGCAGGCCGGGCGCGAGAAACGGCAATACGATGCCGATGCGCGGCGGCTGTGGCTGCCCGATTACCTGGAGCCCGGCCAGCAGGCGTTCCAGATGGCGGCCGAGCTGGCCCTTCACGGCTACCTGCCGCAGATCGATGCGGTAGTGGCGCGCGCTGGCTTCAGCGATGAGGCACGCATCGCGCAGGCGCGGATTGGCTTGTCGAATTACTTCGCCGGTGCGTTGGTGATGCCGTACATGCGTTTCCTGCGTGCGGCCGAGACCAGCAGTTACGACATCGAGCTGCTGGCGCACCAGTTCGGCGTGGGCTTCGAAGCGGTCTGCCATCGGCTGAGCACGCTGGCACGGCGCAGTGCGCCCGGGCTGCCGTTCTTCTTCATCCGCGTGGACCGTGCCGGCAACGTGTCCAAACGCCATTCGGCCACCGATTTCCACTTCTCGCAGGTGGGAGGGTCGTGCCCGCTGTGGATCGTCTACGAGGCGTTCAACCAGCCCGGGCGCATCCTCACCCAGACCGCGCGCATGCCCGATGGCCGCCGTCATTTCTGGCTGGCGCGGCAGGTCAGCAGCGGGCCGGTGGGCCATGGCCAGCCACGCAAGACGTTCGCGGTGGCGTTGGGCTGCGACCTGCAGCATGCCGAACGCCTGGTGTATTCGCTGGGGCTGGATGTACAGAGCCCGGGGAACTCGGTGTCGATCGGGCCGGGTTGCCGGGTGTGCCCGCGCGAGGACTGCATGCAGCGCGCGTTCGCGCAGTTGCCGGGGCGGTAGGGGGTTCTGCAGGGCTGCGCCCTGCACCTGCGGTAGTGCCGGCCGCTGGCCGGCAACCTCAAAAGCAACAGCGGGCTTTCCGTGGGATGGCGGGGTGGTGTCGGATTGCGGGGACGCCGTGAACCCGTCCCTGAAGTGACCCCCGGCATCCATGCCGCGGACACCCCGCAATCCGACACCAGCCCGCCTTCGACAGTTTCCTCCTGCTGCTGGAACCTGATGCTGATGCTGATGCTGATGGTGGGTGCCGACCGTTGGTCGGCACGCTCTGGCCCTGCGCGAAATGCATCCACGCATGGCGTGGATCTACTACCGGCTCAGTAGATCGGGGTCACCTTCATCTGCGGCAGCGGGCGTGGTGCACCGTCAGTGAGGTCGGGGCCGAGGTCCTCCCAGCTGCGGCCCTGCTCGACCATCAACCCCCACAGCTGCTGCGAGGCCAGCCGCTTGTCTTCCGAGCCCAGCTTGTACGACGGTGGCGTCGGCTGGCCACTGGCAACCATCGCGTACGCCGCGCGGTAGGCCAGTACCTGCTGCGCCGGATCATCGGTGCGTGCCACTTCCACCGTGTAGCGCTGGTAGGCCGAGGCCAGGTTGCGCCAGCGGATCCAGTAGTGGTTCTCGAACGAGAACGAACAGAAGCGCGCACCGGCCAGGCTGCCCTTGTCGGCGATGCGGGTCAGCACCTCCTGCGGCATGTCCAGGTTCATGCCGCCTTCGTCGCCCTGCAGGCTGACGTGCACGATGCGGTCGCGGTAGCCCGGCGCGCGCGCCTGCAGCAGATCGCGCCAGTTCTGCATGGTCGCCACCACCGCGAACAGGAAGCGGCCCAGCTCGGCGGCCGCCAGCGGTGTGGCGATCGACTGGTAGGTGCGCTGCCAGCCGTGTCGGTTCTCGGTGGGCAGGAACACCGCGTGCTCCAGCGACTGGCGGCCACTGCTGCCGTGGTTCACCTCTTCAGCGTGCTGCGGGTAGACCAGATTGATGGCGAAGGTCGGCCAGCGCGGCAACGCGGCATCGAACAGATGGATCGGGAAATTGCTGCTGATGCCACCATCGGAGAACCAGCAGATGCGGAAGGCGGTGATCACCGGGCCGCAAGCCTGCCCGGCGCTGGTCAGCCCTTCCATGCTGTCGGCCACGTTGTGCTCGGGGTCGGCCGCCGGCGCGGTCGGCTCGCAGCGTCGTTCGCGGCGTGAGGGTTCATGCAGCGGCACCGCGCTGATCAGCAGCGGGAAGCTCAGGCTCATGCGCGTGGCCACCAGTACCGGCAGCTTCGGGCCCGGCGGCAGGTGGTAGTACTGCCGCCCTTCCACCTCCAGCGGCGGGCCGGCCTGCGTCACCAGCCACTGCACCACGCTGGCCGGGAACAGCTGCTCGAATTCCTCGCGCAGGAACCAGAACTGTGCGCCGCCCAGCGGCAGCGTGCGCGGCTCGTTGTGCGACACGCAGGTGGTGATCATCTGCAGGCTGATCGCATGCGGGCTGTCCGGCTCGCCGGCATAGCGCGGCGCATCGTGCAGGTCGGCGAAGGTGAGCGGTGCATCCAGCGGCTTGCCGGACAACTGCTGCAGGCATTCGTGCAGCCACTCGGTCAGTGCCGGCGTGCGTGCATCGCGGCCGAGGCCGCTGCACAGGCCCAGCAGATTGCGTCGCGCCACGCGTGCCACACGAAGCGCGGCACCGGCCACACCCGCACCGTACGCGCACAGCAGAGACGGCAGCAGCGTGGCCGCCACCCCGCTCCAACCACCGCCCCACCAGCCCAGGCCGAGCAGCAGCGCCAGCGACACCAGCACTTCCAGCGGCGCGATCTCGAACACGGCAACGGCCAGGCACAGCAGCTTGTGCGGCAGGCTGGCATTGCCGGTCAGCACCACCAGCAGGCGATAGGCCGCGCGTGCGCCGCGTGCGGGCTGGAACAGGCTGTAGATGAAGCCGCGCCGCGACAGCTGCGCCGACACCGCCGACAACCCGCCATAGCCTGCATCGCCGGGCAGGTGCTCGCCGGCCTGCTGGCGACGATCACCGCAGGCCGCCGCAGCCGCCACGGCGGCGGCGATGGCGCCGGCCGAAGTGCCGCCGATGCTCTTGAAGCGATACTCGCGCGCCAGCGCCAGTACCGCATTGGGGTACACGATGCCGCTGGTGATGCCGCCTTTCATGACCAGATCGCAGTACTTGTCCGCCACTGTCTTGCCCCCGAGCATGCCGTCCGCCGCGTGGGTGCCAGTATGGCGCAGGGGCTTCTCAGGGCCTGAGAACAACGGCGCAGTCCGCGCACGCAATGCGCCGTTCAGCAGAAAGCACGGCTGCAGGCTTGACCCGCCCCGCCATCGGCGTAGCATCTGCAGCAAGCCAAGGGACAGACCCGCGGCTGCCACAACGACATGAGGGATTCTCATGGAATTCGACTATCTCGTCTTCATCGGGCGATTCGAGCCCTTCCACAACGGCCACGCCGCCGTTGCCCGCCTGGCCCTGAGCCGGGCCCGCAAGCTGATCTTCCTGGTCGGCTCTGCCGATACCCCCCGCAGCCTGCGCAATCCCTGGACCGTGGCCGAACGCGCCGTGATGATCCAGGCCGCCCTCGATGGCCACACCGACCGTCTGCTGATCCGCCCGCTGCGTGACCACCTGTACAACGAAGCGCAGTGGATCGCCAACGTGCAGCGCCAGGTGGCTGAAGCCCTGCGCAACGACGGCGCCGCCGCCGATGCGAAGGTGGGCCTGATCGGCATGGACAAGGACGCGTCCAGCTACTACCTGCGCGAGTTCCCGCAGTGGCCGCTGGTGGACGTGCAGCATACCGCCACCCTGTCGGCCACCGAGCTGCGGCGCTACCTGTTCGAAGCCGGCGACGTCGACTTCCACGGCGCGCTGCTGATGCTGCGTGGCAATGTGCCGGCGCCGGTGTACGACATGCTCGAAGCGTTCCGCAAAAGCGCGCCTGCGTATGGCCAACTGGTGGCCGAGTACCGCTTCATCGAACAGTACAAGGCCGCCTGGAAGGATGCGCCCTACGCGCCCACCTTCGTCACCACCGATGCGGTGGTGGTGCATTCAGGACACGTGCTGCTGGTGCGTCGCCGCTCGGAACCCGGCAAGGGGCTGTGGGCGCTGCCCGGCGGCTTCGTCGGCCAGGAACAGAGCCTGCTCGACAGCTGCCTGCGCGAACTGCGCGAGGAAACCCGGCTGAAGATTCCACTGCCGGTGCTGAAGGGTTCGCTGAAGGGCCAGCAGGTCTTCGACCACCCCGACCGCAGCCAGCGCGGCCGCACCATCACCCACGGCTTCCACTTCGAGTTTCCGGCCGGTGACCTGCCGCCGGTGCGCGGCGGCGATGACGCCGACAAGGCGCGCTGGATACCGGTGAGTGAAGCCCTGGACATGGGCCCGCAGCTGTTCGAAGACCACCTGCACATCCTGGAGTATTTCCTCGGCCGCGGCTGACAGGCCCGGCCTCCCCACTGGCGGACAGACCGCTGGTGTCACTCGACGCGAAGGAGCTTCCGTCATGCACTACCTCGATAATCTTCTCCTCAACACCGACAGCTACAAGGCCAGCCATTGGCTGCAGTACCCGCCGGGTACCGATGCCACGTTCTTCTACGTCGAATCACGTGGCGGCCTGCACGATCGCACGGTGTTCTTCGGCCTGCAGGCGATCCTCAAGGACGCGCTGGCACGACCGGTCACCCACGCCGACATCGACGACGCTGCTGCGGTATTCGCCGCCCATGGCCAACCGTTCAACGAGGCCGGCTGGCGCGATATCGTCGACCGGCTTGGCGGCCACCTGCCGGTGCGCATCTGCGCCGTTCCCGAGGGCAGCGTGGTGCCCACCCACCAGGCACTGATGACCATCGAGTCGACCGATCCGGCTGCGTTCTGGGTGCCGTCGTATCTGGAAACGCTGCTGCTGCGCGTGTGGTATCCGGTCACCGTGGCCACCATCAGCTGGCACGCACGGCAGACCATCGCCGCGTTCCTGCAGCAGACCAGCGACGACCCGCAGGGGCAGCTGCCGTTCAAGCTGCACGACTTCGGCGCGCGCGGTGTATCGAGCCTGGAATCGGCCGCGTTGGGCGGTGCCGCGCACCTGGTCAACTTCCTCGGCACCGATACCGTGTCGGCGCTGTGCCTGGCACGCGCGCACTACCACGCGCCGATGGCCGGCTATTCGATTCCGGCCGCCGAGCACAGCACCATCACCAGTTGGGGCCGCGAACGCGAGGTGGACGCCTATCGCAACATGCTGCGCCAGTTCGGCAAGCCCGGTTCGATCGTGGCGGTGGTGTCGGACAGCTATGACATCTACCGCGCGATCAGCGAACACTGGGGCACCACCCTGCGCGATGACGTGATCGCGTCGGGCGCCACCCTGGTCATCCGTCCCGACTCGGGTGACCCGGTGGAGGTGGTGGCCGAAAGCCTGCGCCGGCTGGATGAAGCCTTCGGCCACAGCCTCAACGGCAAGGGCTATCGCGTGCTCAACCACGTGCGGGTGATCCAGGGCGATGGCATCAATCCGGACACCATCCGCGCGATCCTGCAGCGCATCACCGACGACGGCTACGCCGTCGACAACGTGGCCTTCGGCATGGGCGGTGCACTGCTGCAGCGGCTGGACCGCGATACGCAGAAGTTCGCGCTGAAGTGCTCGGCCGCACGGGTCGAGGGTGAGTGGATCGACGTCTACAAGGATCCGGTCACCGACGCCGGCAAGGCCAGCAAGCGTGGCCGCATGCGCCTGCTGCGCCGCCTGGACGATGGCAGCCTGCATACGGTGCCACTGCCGGCCAATGGCGACGACACCCTGCCGGACGGCTTCGAGGACGCAATGGTGACCGTGTGGGAGAACGGCCGCCTGCTGCACGACCAGCGGCTGGACGACATCCGCACGCGGGCGGCCGTGGGGCATTGAAGGTGCATCCCGACCGGGGTTGGATCCCGTTGCAGCGCAGCGGGCTCTGCCCCCTGCGCTCTTGACCGGCGCCACCAACAGGTCCACCTTGCACACGCCGAAGGTATCCCTCCCATCGCTGCGGCGCGGGGAGGGATTTAAACGGGAATCCGGTGAAGGCGCCTCGCGCGTCCATTCCGGAGCTGCCCCGCAGCGGTGAATGGAAACGAATCCTGCCAACAGCACTGGGCTCGCGCCTGGGAAGCGGCAGGTAGTAGGTGGGCTGCGGCCCGAGTCCATCAGCCCGAATACCGGCCCCGGCCGGGGGACACGACCGTCCCCTGACTCGACCTGGAATCTCCGCGGGGAGGTTGCCGGGGCCGTCGTCGTCCTGCGCGTGCAGGCGATGTGGCCGCGCGCGTCCTGTTCACGGTATCCGGCCAGACCCGTTCACCCACGCGCTGATGCATGGGCCACCGCCGTTGCCGGCGGTCCATGCGGTACCTGACGATGACCGAGCTCCAACGCCCCACCCTGACCCTGCCCGCCGACGGCAAGCGCCTGCTGCTGCATTCGTGCTGCGCGCCCTGTTCCGGCGAAGTGATGGAGGCGATCACCGCCTCCGGGATCGACTACGCGATCTTCTTCTACAACCCCAACATCCACCCGGTGAAGGAGTACGAGCTGCGCAAGCAGGAGAACATCCGCTTCGCCGAGCAGCACGGCATTCCTTTCATCGACTGCGACTACGACACCGACAACTGGTTCAGCCGTGCACGCGGCATGGAAAACGAGCCTGAACGCGGCATCCGCTGCACGATGTGCTTCGACATGCGCTTCGAGCGCACTGCGCTGTACGCGCACGAGCACGGCTACGACACCATCAGTTCTTCGCTGGGCATCTCGCGCTGGAAGAACATGGCGCAGATCAACGACTGCGGCATCCGCGCCGCCTCGCGCTATGAAGGCCTGCAGTACTGGGACTACAACTGGCGCAAGGGCGGCGGTGCCAGCCGCATGATCGAGATCAGCAAGCGCGAGCAGTTCTACCAGCAGGAATACTGCGGCTGCGTGTACTCGCTGCGCGATGCCAACCGCCATCGCCGCGAGAATGGCCGCGAGCGGATCAAGATCGGCCTGTTGTACTACGGGCAGGACGCTGGGACGCCGCAGGACGATTGACGTGCAGGCATGGGGCGGCCACGCTGGTCGCCCCTTCTGTTGTACCGGAACTGCCATGACCGCCCTGCCCGCCGATGTCGCCCTGCTGGTGATCGACCTGCAGCCGGACTTCATGCCCGGTGGCGCCCTGGCCTGCGACCAGGGCGATGCGCTGGTGGCACCCATTGCCGATCTGCTGGCGCAGCGCCGCTACCGCACCGTGGTGGCAACACAGGACTGGCACCCGGCCGACCATGCCTCGTTCGCCAGCCAGCACCCCGGCCAACGCCCGTTCGAGACCATCCTGCTGCACGCGCAGCCGCAGACCCTGTGGCCGGACCACTGCGTGCAGGGCAGCGCCGGTGCCGCCCTGCACCCGGGCGTGGACTGGACCGTGGCCGACCTGATCCTGCGCAAGGGCACGCGCCAACAGGTGGATTCGTACAGCGCCTTCCGCGAGAACCACGGCCCCGAGGGCGAGCGCCCGGCCACCGGCCTGGCCGGCTGGCTGCATGAACGCCGCATCCGCGAAGTGCACGTATGCGGCCTGGCCCGTGACTACTGCGTGCTGTGGAGCGCGCAGGACGCGGTGAAGTCCGGCTTCCGGGTGAAGTTCCTGTGGGAGCTGACCAAGCCGGTGACCGAAGCCAACGACGTGATGGTGCGCGAGGCGCTGGGCAAGGCGGGGATCGCGATCGTCTGAGGCGTGACCGCCGGGCATGGCCCGGCGCGGCGCTACCGCGCACGTCGCTATGCCGCTTGCGCGCTCCTGCCCACAACAACACAATCGATTCATCCAGCCCCCTAACTACGCCCCCCTATAGATCGCGGGACGGCCGAACCGGGGGCTTTTCATTGGATGAAATCAAGATTCGGTAGTGCCGGCCGCTGGCCGGCAACCTCGGGACCTCTGCAGTTGCCGGCCAGCGGCCGGCACTACCGGATAGCACCCGTGGTAGCGCCGGGCCATGCCCGGCGGACGCGGGATGGGCGATTACCGGAATACCACCGTGCGATGCCCGTTGAGCAGGATGCGGTGCTCCACATGGCGGCGAACCGCGCGTGCCAGCACCAGCGATTCGGTATCGCTGCCCAGCCGCACCAGTTCACGCGGTGCCATCGCGTGGTCCACGCGGGCCACGTCCTGTTCGATGATCGGGCCTTCGTCCAGGTCCTCGGTGACATAGTGCGCGGTGGCGCCGATGATCTTGACCCCACGCGCGTGTGCCTGGTGGTACGGCTGCGCGCCCTTGAAGCTGGGCAGGAAGCTGTGGTGGATGTTGATGGCACGGCCGGCCAGCGCGCGGCACAGCGTGGGTGACAGGATCTGCATGTAGCGCGCCAGCACCACCAGGTCGATGCGTTCGCGCTCGACGAGGTCGATGATCTGCTGCTCCTGCACCGCGCGTGTATCGGCGGTCACCGGCAGGTGGTGGAACGGCACCTGGTAGGACGCCGCCAGCGGCGCGAAGTCGGCGTGGTTGGACGCCACTGCTGCGATGTCCACCTTCAGCTGGCCGCTGTGGGCGCGGAACAGCAGGTCGTTGAGGCAATGCCCCTGTTTGCTGACCAGCACCAGCAGCCGCGCGCGGCGTCGGCCATCGTGCAGCTGCCAGTCCATGCCGAAGCCTTCGGCAAGCGTGGCCATGGCGGCGTGCACGGTCTCCAGCGGCAGGCCGGCATCGCGGTCGAAGTGCACGCGCAGGAAGAAGCGGCCACTCTCCTCATCGCCGAACTGCTGGGCGTCGAGGATGTTGCAGCCGTGGTCGAACAGCAGGCCGGACACGCGGTAGACGATGCCGGTGCGGTCGGGGCATGACAGGGTAAGAATGGAATCGGGGCGCATCGCCACAGTGTAGGGCAGCGCCCTGCCCAGCGGCCGGATGATCACGGGTGCAACCGACCTGCTTGGTTCAGTACCAAGCGATACTTGGACCTTCCCGTGGCAAGCTGGTCGGTCATGAACCTGTTGCAACTGATCCGCAGCTTCACCCGCACCGCAGAGACCGGCAGCATTGCCGCCGCGGCCCGCATCCTTGGCATCAGCGCCACCGCGGTCGGCCAGAACATCAACCGGCTGGAGGCCCATCTGGGCGTACGGTTGCTGAACCGGAGTACGCGGCAGCTGGCCCTCAGCGAGGCCGGCGCGCTGTACCTGGCGCAGGTGCGCCACATCGAAGCCGACCTGGCGCGCGCGCAGGCGATGGTCACCGCCGGTGACATCGAACCGGCCGGGCCGCTGCGCATCGCCAGCAGCAGCGCCTTCGGTCGCCACGTGCTTGCCCCCTTGTTGCCTTCACTGCAGCAGCGCTACCCACAACTGCAGCTGGAGCTGCGCCTGACCGACCGCGCCGTGCAGCATGGGCCGGAAGCGGTGGATGCCAGCATCCGCATCGGGGCGCAGCTGGAGGACGGCGTGGTCGCGCGGCAGCTGGCGCGTGTTCCGTTCGTGTTCTGTGCCTCGCCGGCCTACCTGAAGGCGCACGGCACCCCGCAACAGCCTTCCGAACTGGGCGGTCATCGCGGGTTGCTGCACCGCTTCCCTACCGATGGCCGGCCATTGCGCTGGGGCCTGCTGAAGGACGGCCAGCGCGTGGACGCCACGCTGCCACCGAGCATGGTCTGCGATGACATCGATGCGCTGGCGACGCTGGCGGCGGCCGGTGCCGGCATCACCCGGCTGGCCGCATTCGTGGCCGAGCCGTACCTGCGCGAGGGCCGCCTGCAGGCGGTGTTCGGCGCCGACACCGCGTGGCGCCCGGAACCGATGGAGGTCTACTTCTGCGTCAGCGACCGCCGCGATTTCACCGCCAAGATCCGCGCGCTGTTCGAACACCTTCAGGCCGGCATCGCGCCGGCCTGGCGGGTGTGAGCCTCAGCGCGTCTTGAACACGCCGCGCGCATCGCGCGGCTCGCAGCGCAGGTACTGTGGCGCAGGTTCCACGCTGTCGCGCAATGCGGCAGCGGCATGCCACGGCCAGCGCGGGTCGTAGAGGATGCCGCGCGCCAGGGCCACGGCATCGGCGTGGCGATGGCGCAGGATCGATTCGGCCTGCTCGGGCTCGGTGATCATGCCCACGGCGATGACCGGCATGCGCACCTTGGCCTTGATCGCTGCCGCGAACGGCACCTGGTAGCCCGGACCGACGGTGATCTTCTGGCGTTCGTCCAGGCCACCGCTGGAGACGTGCAGGAAATTGCAGCCGCGCGCGTCCAGCACCTGGGCCAGCGCTTCGCTCTGCACCAGATCCCAGCCGCCATCGACCCAGTCGCTGGCGGAGATGCGCACGCCCACGGCGACCTTGTCCGATACCGCCGCACGCACGGCGTCGAACACTTCCACCAGCAGGCGCAGGCGGTTCGGCAATGAGCCACCGTAGCCATCAGTGCGACGGTTGCTCAGCGGCGACAGGAACTGGTGCAGCAGGTAGCCGTGGGCGGCATGCAGCTCGATCAGCTCGAAGCCGAGGCGCTCGGCACGCACCGCACTGGCGGCGAAGGCGGCGATGACCTCGGCGATGCCGGCCTCGTCCAGTTCCTGCGGTGCCGGATCGGCGGCGTGGAACGGCAGCGGCGACGGCGCCACGGTGGCCCAGCCACGCGCATCGTCGGCCGGCAGCTGGCCACCGCCGTCCCAAGGGCGGTTCACCGAGGCCTTGCGACCGGCATGGCCGAGCTGGATGCCCAGCGGCATCGGCGACCAGCGGCGGACGCTGGCCAGTACCTGTGCCAACGCGGCCTCGGTGCCGTCATCCCAAAGGCCCAGGTCGGCCCAGCTGATGCGGCCACGCGGCTCGACCGCGGTGGCTTCCAGGATCAGCAGGCCGGCGCCGGATTGCGCCAGGTTGCCCAGGTGCATGGCATGCCAGTCGCTGGCGCGGCCGTCTTCGGCGGAGTACTGGCACATCGGCGCGACGACGATGCGGTTGGACAGGGTCAGGGGGCCGAACGAGATCGGCGAAAACAGCTGGCTCAAGACAGTGATGGACGACGTAGGGGATGCGTATTGCACCGCCGCACGGCTCCGGGATCAACCATCTGGATGGATCGCTGTTTCGCGGCGGCGGGTGGCCTGTAGAGTCGACTGACAGTCGACTCTACCCAGCCGATGGTTCGATAACCGACGCCAGGGCCTCAGCACAATCGCGTTCATCCTTGAACTGCAGCAGGTCGTCTGCACGGGTGCGGCCACGGTTCAACGCCGTCACCGGCAGTCCTGCTTTGGCCGCCGCCTGCACGAAGCGGAAGCCGGAATAGACCATCAGCGACGAGCCCACCACCAGCACGGCGTCGGCCTGCTGCAGGTGCTCGTGCACCGCCTCCACCCGCTCGCGGGGCACGTTTTCGCCGAAAAATACCACGTCCGGCTTCAACACCCCGCCGCAGTGCGGGCACCCGGGTACCACGAAGCTGGAGAAATCGGTCTCCAGGTCGGCGTCGCCATCAGGCGCGACGCCGGCCTCCAGCGCATCCCAGCCGGGGTTGGCGTCCAGCAGGCGCTGCTGGAAGTCCTCGCGGCCACTGCGGCGCTCGCAGCCCATGCAGCGCACCAGGTCCAGGCGGCCATGCAGGTCGATCACGTTACGGCTGCCGGCGCGCTGGTGCAGGCCGTCCACGTTCTGGGTCAGCAGCACCTGCAGCTTGCCACGGCTTTCCAGTGCGGCCAGGGCCTGGTGGGTACCGTTGGGCCGGGCCAGGCCGAAGCGCGGCCAGCCCAGCAGGCTGCGCGCCCAGTAGCGCTGGCGGGTAGCCGTCTCGCCCATGAAGGCCTGGTAGGTCACCGGTGGCGTGCGTTTCCACTGGCCGTCGCTATCGCGGTAATCGGGAATGCCCGAGGCGGTGCTGCAGCCGGCGCCGGTCAGCACGAACAGGCGCTGGGCGCGGTCGATGAAGTCGGTCAGTGGCGGGGTCATGGCTGCCAGATGGGGGCGCCGCAGCGCCCCCGCAAGCGCCGGTCGGTTGTCCGGGTCAGGCCGCCGGCAGCGGCGGCACCGCGATCGGGTGGCCTTCCTCGTCCAGCGCGATCATCACGAAGTGGCCGCGGGTGCACAGCTTGCGCTCGCCGCTGTGCAGGTCTTCGGCGACCAGTTCCACCTCCACCTTCATCGAACTGCGGCCGACTTCGACGATGCGGCCGATGGTTTCCACCATCTGGCCGATGCGGATCGGCAGCTTGAAGTCGACCTGGTCGCTGCGCGCGGTCACCACGGTACGGCGCGAGTAGCGGGCGGCAGCCAGGAACGCGGCCTTGTCCATCCACGCCAGTGCCTGGCCACCGAACAGGGTGCCAAGGTGGTTGGTGTGGTTGGGGAAGACGATTTCGGCCATGCGCACTTCGATGGGCGGCACGGTCTCGGGGATCGGGGTCATGGGGGAGCTTCGGTGTGGGGTGCTGCGGATTCTAAGCGACCGGCGTGACGGCCATCGGAATGCACGTGCAACGGTCACCCGGCAGCGGTGCCTGCGCAGGCCGCGCCTGCAGCAGGCGTTACACTGCGCCACGCCCACTGCCAGGACCTCCCATGCCCGCCACTTCCGACCTGCTGGCCTTTGCGCTGGTTTCGCTGGCCATGGTGCTCACGCCCGGGCCGAACATGATCTACGTCATCTCGCGCTCGATCTGCCAGGGGCCGATGGCGGGACTGATCTCGCTGGGCGGAGTGGCACTGGGCTTCGTGTTCTACATGCTGTGCGCGGCATTGGGCATCACCGCCCTGCTGATGACGGTACCGTTCGCCTACGACGCGCTGCGCATCGGTGGCGCGCTGTACCTGCTGTACCTGGCCTGGCAGGCGCTCAAGCCCGGTGGCCGTTCGCCGTTCGCGGTGCGCGAACTGCCGCAGGACAGCCCGCGCAAGCTGTTCACGATGGGATTCCTGACCAATCTGCTGAACCCGAAAGTGGCGGTGATGTACCTGTCGCTGCTGCCGCAGTTCCTGCACCCGGACAGCGAAGGCAGCGTGCTGATGCAGTCGATCGTGCTGGGCTCCACCCAGATCCTGGTCAGCGTCAGCGTGAACGGCATGATCGCGCTGACCGCCGGCAGCATCGCCGGCTTCCTGGCCGCACGCCCGACCTGGCAGATGGTGCAGCGCTGGCTGATGGGCACGGTGCTGGCCGGACTGGCGGTGCGCATGGCGGTGGAAGGGCGGCGCTGATCGCGGCGTGCCCTCCAGGCGATACGCCCGGCCCCGTAATCAGAACAGTTCAGCGTGGTAGAAGCTTGGTTGTGCCGACCAGGCCTTGATATCGCCACATTGCGGCACGCTGGTGTAGTACAGGCGGATGGGTATGGCGGAGACCTTCGCACTCATCAGCATGGCGTAGGTTGCCTTGCAAACCTCGGGCGGCATGCTGAAGTCGCCTTTGCTGACGATGTTGCAGACCGCGTGGATGGGCGAGACGGTGGTCGCCACGAACACCTTGCCGCTGGCATCGATGGAAACGTTGGTCACCTTGGAATCGCAGTTCGTGCCATGGGCGAGGGGCGGACAGGCGACCAGGACGGCGAACAGTCCCCCCATCCACCCACGAAACACGGTCCTGCGGGTTGCTGTTCCAGGCACTGCAGTCTCCATTGCGACCTCCAGGGTCCATTCAGTTGCGCCACCATGGCAGGACCACGCGCACGGAAACCCGGCGCTGGGATTGTCCACGCGTCATTCCTGCAGTCGCTTCCCCTTTTCCTCCAGGCCCGGCAGGGGTACGACGCACTGCCGCCACTGGCGTCCAGCGAGAATAGCTCATCCTTCTGATGCGCAACGAAAAACCCCGGCATTGGCCGGGGTTCTTCGTTGCGACAGGCCGGGCCGGTTCGATCAGAAGTTCATGTCGAAGGCGACTTCGCCCTGCACGCCGACCTGGTAGGCCGAGACGCGGCGTTCGAAGAAGTTGGTCAGTTCCTGCACGTCCTGCAGTTCCATGAACGGCAGCGGGTTGCGCACGTTGTACTTCTTTTCCATGCCCAGCTTGGCGAAGTGCTGGTCGGCACAGTGCTGCAGGTACTGGCGCATGTCGCGGGTGGAGATGCCGGCCACGCCGCCGGACAGCACGTCCTCGGCGAACTGCACTTCGCATTCGATGGCTTCGGCCAGCATGTCGTAGACCTGCTGCTTCATCTCTTCGTCGAACAGGTCCGGTTCTTCCTCACGCACCACGCGCACCGACTCGAACGCGAACTCCATGTGCGCGCTCTCGTCGCGGAACACCCAGTTGGTGCCCGAGGCCAGGCCCGGCAGCAGGCCGCGCGAACGGAAGTAGTACACGTAGGCAAAGGCCGCGAAGAAGAACAGGCCTTCGATGCAGGCGGCGAAGCAGATCTGGTTGAGCAGGAACTGGCGGCGCTGTTCGCGGGTCTCGATGCGGGTCAGGCTCTGGATCGAGTCGATCCACTTGAAGCAGAAATCGGCCTTCTTCTTGATCGAGTCGATGTTCTCCACCGCCGAGAACGCCTTGGCGCGCTCTTCCGGATCCGGCAGGTAGTTGTCGAGCAGGGTCAGGTAGAACTGCACGTGCAGCGCTTCTTCATACAGCTGGCGCGACAGGTACATGCGCGCTTCCGGCGCATTGAGATGCTGGTACAGGTTCAGCACCAGGTTGTTGGAGACGATCGAGTCGCCGGTGGCGAAGAACGCGACCAGGCGGTGGATCAGGTGGCGCTCGCCCGGCGACATCTTGCTGTGCAGGTCGGTGATGTCGATCTGGAAGTTGATCTCTTCCACCGTCCAGGTGTTCTTGATCGCGTTCCGGTACATGTCATAGAACTGCGGGTAGCGCATCGGGCGCAGGGTCAGTTCAAAACCGGGATCGAGCAGCATCTGCTTGGGCTTGTCGGCCATGGGTGTTTCCTTGAATTCCTGGGTGAGCCGCCGGGCGTGGCCCGGCGCTACCGTGGGTGTTTTTCCGCAGCCGAGCATGGCTCGGCTCTACAGGTGCGAGGTGTTCGAGTGCCGACCAACGGTCGGCACCCACCGCGCGGTGTGTTACTGGCAGGCCTCGCAGGCTTCCGGGTTTTCCAGCGAGCAGGCGATGGCTTCGTCCGGGCTGAATACCTTGGCCGGGGCCGCAGCGCTCACCGTGGTCTTGGCGATCTTGGTGGCCGGGCGCGAACGCAGGTAGTAGGTGGTCTTGATGCCCTGCTTCCAGGCGTACATGTACATGGAGGACATCGCGCCGATGTTCGGGCTTTCCATGAACAGGTTGAGCGAGGCCGACTGGTCGATGAAGGCGCCACGTTCGGCGGCCATGTCGATCAGCGAACGCATCGGCAGTTCCCACGCGGTGCGGTAGACCTCGCGCAGCGTTTCCGGAATCTGCGCCACGCCGGCGATGGAACCTTCGGCCAGCTTGATGGCATCGCGCATTTCCGGCGTCCACAGGCCCAGCTTCTTCAGCTCGTTCACCAGGTAACGGTTGACCTGCAGGAAGTCACCGGACAGGGTTTCGCGCTTGAACAGGTTGGACACCTGCGGCTCGACGCACTCGTAGCAGCCGGCGATCGAGGCGATGGTCGCGGTCGGCGCAATCGCGATCATCAGCGAATTGCGCAGGCCGTGTTCCTTGATGCGGGCGCGCAGGGCGTCCCAGCGTGCGGTGTCTTCCGGCACCACGTTCCAGGCGTCGAACTGCAGTTCGCCACTGGCGGCGCGGGTGTCGTTGAACGACGGGTGCTTGCCACGTTCCTGGGCCAGCTCGCAGGAGGTTTCCAGCGCGTGGAAGTAGATCGCTTCGGCAATCTTCTTCGACAGGGCGCGGGCTTCGGCGCTGTCGAACGGCAGGCGCTTGCGGAAGAACACGTCCTGCAGGCCCATGCAGCCCAGGCCGACCGGACGCCAGCGCAGGTTGGCGCGGCGGGCGGTTTCGATCGGGTAGAAGTTCAGGTCGATGACGCGGTCGAGCTGGCGCACGGCCAGGCGCACGGTCTCGGCCAGCTTCTCGAAATCGAACTCGTTGTGCTCGTCGAAGTGGTTGCCCAGGTTGATCGAACCCAGGTTGCACACCGCGGTTTCATCGTTGGAGGTGACTTCCAGGATTTCCGTGCACAGGTTGGACAGGTGGATCACGTTGCCCGGACGCAGGGTCTGGTTGCTGGCGCGGTTGCACTTGTCCTTGAAGGTCATCCAGCCGTTGCCGGTCTCGGCCAGCGTACGCATCATGCGGGCGTACAGCTTGCGGGCGGAGATGGTGCGGTTGGCCTTGCCCTGGGCTTCGGCCTGCAGGTAGGCGGCCTCGAAGGCTTCGCCGAACAGGTCGGTGAACTCCGGCACGACGCGCGGATCGAACAGCGACCATTCCTGGTCGGCTTCGACGCGCTTCATGAACAGGTCCGGCACCCAGTTGGCCAGGTTCAGGTTGTGCGCGCGGCGGGCTTCGTCACCGGTGTTGTCACGCAGCTCGAGGAAGTCCTCGATGTCGGCGTGCCAGGTTTCCAGGTACACGCAGGCCGCGCCCTTGCGCTTGCCACCCTGGTTCACTGCGGCCACGGACGAATCCATGGTCTTCAGCCACGGCACGATGCCGTTGGAGTGGCCGTTGGTCGACTTGATGAGCGAACCACGCGAACGCACGCGGGTGTAGCTGACGCCGATGCCGCCGGAGAACTTCGACAGCTGGGCGATGTCGCCGTACTTGGAGTAGATCGACTCCAGCGAGTCCTGCGGCGAGTCCAGCAGGAAGCACGAGGACAGCTGCTCGTGGGTGGTGCCGGAATTGAACAGGGTCGGGCTGGACGGCAGGTAGTCCAGGTTGCCCATGCGCTTGTACAGCGCCAGGGTCTCGGACACGTCCTCGCTCAGCGCGCTGGCGATGCGCAGGAAGAACTGCTGCGGGGTCTCGATCACCTTGCGGGTGTGCGGGTGGCGCAGCAGGTAACGGTCGTACAGGGTACGCAGGCCGAAGTAATCGAAGTTCAGGTCCAGCGAGATGTCGATGGCATCGTTGAGCTTGCGCGCGTTGGTCTGCACGAAGTTCAGCAGGCGGTCGTTGATCAGGCCGACTTCATGGCCACGGCTGACCGACTGCGAGAAGGCGTAGATTTCCTGGCCCGAGACTTCCTTGGCGATGTAGTTGGCCAGCAGGCGCGCAGCCAGGCGGCCGTACTCGGGCTCTTCACCGATCAGCAGGGCGGCAGTGCGGATGGACAGTTCGTCCAGCTCGCGGGTGGTGGCGCCGTTGTACAGGCCGGAAATGGTGCGGGTGGCCACGCGCATCGGATCGACGGCGTGCAGGCCTTCGGAGGAACGCTGCACCGCGCGCACGATCTTGTTCAGGTCCACCAGTTCGGTCGTGCCATTGCGCTTGGTCACACTCATCGCGTTGGCCGTCGGCGGCGACGTCAACAGGAATTCGCTTTCCTTCTCGATGGTGGCGCTGGATTCGGTGGTCACGGCGTGTGTCCTCTTGGCGTGATTGGTGGGTGCTCGATGCATCGGGTGACGCAGCCCGGGACATGACGGCCCAGGATGGCAGGTCGGCGTCGCAGCGGATGAGACCCTGCGCCTGCCACTGCCGTTGACGATCGCGGATGGGTACCCGGGCCCCCCTGGAATTGGGGTTGCTGCGACCGACGGCCACAAGATAGTGGGGGTGATGGGGCCCGTCAACGCCAAATGTAGTGAAATTCGGCAATCCCTTGCGCCGCAAGGATCGTGCCGCCGGCGTCCGGATCAGACGCTTCAGACCTGCCGGAACCGGCTGCGCAGTCAAGCCCGAAAGGCGTCATTGCGGTGGTACAACGCACCGCGAAAACGGAACAATGACAGCTTCACATGACAGTGATGAAACTGGCTAGGGACAACCCTGTGGATAGGTGGTGGGCAGCCGGTGGGAATCCGGTGGACGCCGGGACCGCCCGCCGGGCAGCGACCCGAGGCTGCATGTGTCGGCCAGGCTGGAGCAGCGGCCGCAGGGAAACGCCGTTGCACCCTTCCCCCGATCATTGCCGGCCAGCGGCCGGCACTACCGGAATCCCAGGGTGGTCGTGCCGGCCGCTGGCCGGCAACGTACGCCCGCAGGCCCCTCACGCCCGGTGCGGGGTACCCAGGTACTCGGCGCTCTGCATTTCGATCAGGCGCGAGGCGGTACGCTCGAACGCGCCCTGCAGGCGCTGGCCGGTGTACAGCTCGATCGGCGAGGTGCTGGCGGTGCAGACCAGGTTGACGTGGCGGTCGTACAGCTCGTCGATCAGGTTGACGAAGCGGCGCGCGGCATCTTCGTTCAGGCGGTCGAAGGCGGGAATGCCGCCCAGCAGCACCGTGTTGAACTCGTGCGCGATCTCGATGTAATCCGAGGGCCCGCGCGGGCCTTCGCACAGCGCGGCGAAATCGAACCAGGCAATGCTCTTGCCACGGCCACGCACCGGGATCTTGCGGCCCTCGATCTCGATGTTGCCGGGCTTGGCCGGCTGGCCGCCGCTCAGCTCGTTCCAGCGCGTGGCCAGCCACTCATCGCTGTCGGCCGCCAGCGGTGCGCGGTATACCGGCGAGCGGGTCAGCGCGCGCATGCGGTAATCCTCGGTACCTTCGGCATACAGCTCGACGCAGAAGCGCTGCAGCAGGCCAATGGCCGGCAGGAAGCTCTCGCGCTGCAGGCCGTTGAGGTACAGGTTCTCCACTGCGGTGTTGGAGGTGGTGACCAGGGTCACGCCCTCGGCGAACAGGCGCTCCAGCAGCCGCGCCAGCAGCATCGCATCGCCGATGTCGGTGACGAAGAACTCGTCCAGCACCAGCACGCGCAGGTTGCTGCGCCATTCCTGGGCGATCTTCGCCAGCGGGTCGCTCTGGCCCTGGTGCTCGCGCAGGCGCTCGTGGACGCTGCGCATGAAGCGATGGAAGTGGGTCCGGTACTTCTGCTTGATCGGCAGCCCGTCGTAGAACAGGTCGACCAGGAAGGTCTTGCCGCGGCCGACGCCGCCCCAGAAGTACAGGCCCTTGACCGGCTCGGGCTTCTTCCAGAACGAGGACAGGCGGTCCAGCCAACCGTCCTCGGCACTGTCCAGCAGGCCCAGGTGGATGCGGTCCAGCTCGGCCAGCGCCGCATGCTGGGCCGGGTCGTTCTGCCAGTCGCCACGGGCAACCCCTTCCGCGTACCGCTGCGACGGGGTCAGTTCCACGTCGCTCATGCCGCCGCGCCCAGCCAGTGCTTGACGCCGTGGGTCAGCGCGCCGCGCAGGTCGATCAGCTTGCGGTGGAAGAAATGGCTGGTCTCGGGCATGCGCACCAGCTCATGCGGGAAATCCAGCGTGTCCAGCCACTGGTAGACGGCCTGCGGGTCGACGATCTCGTCCTGCTCGCCCTGGATCACCAGCCAGCGCGCCGGCGGTGCGATGCCATCGAAATCCCAGCGGCCGGCCGGCGGCGCGATCGAGATCAGCGCTTCGGGCTGCAGCGCGGCAGCGGCCTTCAGCGAAACGAACGAACCGAAACTGAAACCGGCCAGCCACAGGCGGTCGTCGGGGCGCTGGCTCTGCACCCAGGCAGCCACGGCCTTCAGGTCGTCCTGCTCGCCCACGCCATGGTCGAACTCACCGGCCGAACCACCCACGCTGCGGAAGTTGAAGCGCACCGTGGCGATGCCCAGCTCGCGCAGGGTGGTGGCGGTCATGGTGACCACTTTGTTGTGCAGGGTGCCGCCTTCGGTGGACAACGGGTGGCAGATGATGGCCACGATCGGCTGCACCGGCGCATCGGCCTTGGGCAGGTCGACGACCACTTCCAGCGGGCCGGCCGGGCCGTCCAGTT
This sequence comes from Stenotrophomonas sp. YJH_SMC_58, assembly GCF_059369635.1. Lineage (NCBI taxonomy): Bacteria > Pseudomonadati > Pseudomonadota > Gammaproteobacteria > Lysobacterales > Lysobacteraceae > Stenotrophomonas > Stenotrophomonas sp. YJH_SMC_58. The sequence continues at coordinate 69,544 of NZ_JCAFSW010000010.1, read as the reverse complement.
CAAGGCAGGCGGTTTCGCCGGGGGCAACGGGGAACAAGGGCTTGTGCATGGCACCATGATACCGTCCCCCGCCCCTGCCCTGTGCCCGCCCCATGCTCTACCTGTCTTTGGCCGTGATCTGCAGCGTGCTGGTTTCGGTGTTGTTGAAGGTGGCCGGACGCCGCCAGCTGGATGTTTCGCAGATGGTCACCTGGAACTATCTGGTGGCGGCAACGCTCACCGCCGTGGTGCTGCAGCCGCCGCTGGATTCGCTGCGCGCGCCGCACGCGCCGTGGCTGTCATTGCTGGCGCTGGCGGTGGTGCTGCCCTCGATTTTCCTGGTGCTGGGCCGCGCGGTGGCGGTGGCCGGCATCGTCCGCAGCGACGTGGCGCAGCGGCTGTCGCTGCTGCTGTCATTGGCCGCCGCCTTCCTGTTCTTCGGCCAGACTGCCACGCCGTGGAAGCTGGCCGGGCTCGGCCTGGGCCTGCTGGCGATGGTGGCGATCAGCCTGCGCCCACGCGGGCCGGTGGTCGCGTCCTCGCCCGGCGGCTGGGGCTGGCTGCTGGGGGTATGGGCTGGGTTTGCGGTGGTGGACGTGCTGCTCAAGCAGGTGGCGCTGTCCGGCACGCCGTCGATGGCGGCGGTGCTGGCCAGCTTCAGCGTGGCCTTCGTGCTGATGCTGGCGCTGCAGCTGTGGCGGCATGCGCGTGGCCGCAGCCGGCTGGCCTGGCGCAACCTGGGCGCGGGCGCGCTGCTGGGCCTGCTCAATGGCGGCAACATTCTCTTCTATGTGCACGCGCACCAGTCGATGCCGGACAGCCCGGCCACCGTGTTCGCCGGCATGAACATCGGCGTGGTGGTGCTGGGCGCGCTGGTGGGCGTGTTCGCCTTCGGCGAGGCGACCACCCGGTGGAACCGCGCCGGCCTGGCGCTGGCGGTGCTGGCGATCGGGTTGATCGCCTGGGGGTGAGCGTTGGTTGCGGCGGGCCATTTCCGCGCCCGCGGTGGGATGTCACTTTTCTTTTCGCGCGAAAAGAAAAGTAACCAAAAGAAACGCGCCGCCAGCCGCGAGCCGGTGCTGTGCACCGGTTCCCTGCGCTTCTCGGTGAATCAGGGGACGGCGCCGAACTCGCTGCGCTCAAACATCGGCGCCTCTTCGCCCCTGATTCACCTGCGATGCTCGGCTCGCTTGAAGACGGAGTGGAAGATCAAAAGCAACGGCAGGATCCGTGCCGATCAAGGTCCCGCCCAGAGCAGGTCCCCGCCGAACCTTATCTGTCGAAACCCAACAACAGCGGGTCGTGGTCGGAGCTGCGCCACGGGCCCTGCACGTTGCGGCCCTGGTAGCCGCTGGCATCCTGCTCGTCGGCGTTGCTGTGCCACTCGGCGGCACCGCGCAGGCGCTTGGCCATGCCCGGGCTCAGCAGCGCGTGGTCGAGGCGGCCGGTATAGCCGTTGTAGACGTAGCTGTAGGGATGCTCGATCTTGGCGACCTTGAACGCGTCCTGCCAGCCCAGGTCATGCAGGGTGCGGATCGGGTCTTCCATCGCGTAGGCATTGAAATCGCCGAGCAGCACCGCGTCCTTTGCACCGGTACCGGTCGGGTCGGTCTGCAGCCAGGCGTGCAGCTGCTGCGCCGAGGTCACGCGGGTGGCGTTCCAGCAGCCCTGGTTGTCGTTTTGGTCGGCGTCGGCACCGGCGGCGTCGCGGCAGCCCTTTGACTTGAAGTGGTTGGCCACCACCACGAACGGCGCGCCCTGCTTGCCCTGGAAGGCCTGCGCCAGCGGCACGCGGCTGTGCTCGACGAAGGGGCCACCGGTCAGCGTGGCCGGCTTGCCCACCGGCTGCAGGCGCGCGCTGCGGTAGATGATGCCGACCCGGATCGGGTTGTCACCGGGGCCGTTGCCCGCGTCGACAAAGCGCCAGTCGCCCTGCGCGCCACGGTCGCGGTTGAGCGCATCGACCAGTTCGGCGATGGCCGACTGCGGGCCGTAGCCGTCGTTCTCCAGCTCCATCAGCGCGGCGACATCGGCGCCCAGCGCGTTGACCGTGGTGACCAGCTTGGCCATCTGCGCCTTGTGTTCCTCCAGCGTGCGTGCGCCGCGCAGGGTCGGGAAGCCACCGCCCTGGCCGTCGCCGTTGAAGAAGTTCTCCAGGTTGAAGGCCGCCACATGCAGGTTGCCCGGCACGGTCGGCACCGCCGGGCGCTTCAGCTCCGGCAGCTTCAGCGCGCCTTCGACCTGCAGGCGCGGATGGCCATGCGCATCCATGCGCACGATGCCCTGCACATCGCGCAGCTGCATGCCGGTGCGCAGCACCGGGTTGCCCGGCAGGTAAGCCACGCTGGCCGGGTCGCGGGCATCGCTGCCATCTTCCAGCACCAGGCGGCGGCGCTGGTTGTCGGCCATCACCTGCTCATAGCCGGCAGTGCCCGGCGTGGCCACTTCGGTCGGCTGCCAGAGGCGGCCATCGAAGGCCACGGTGAGCTGGCCGAAGCGCTCCAGGCCGTCGGTACCGGCCAGGGTCAGCGGTGCGGCGATGCGCACGCGCTGGCCATCCAGTGCACGCCAGTCGGCCGGCGCGGCGGTCAGCACCACGGTGGCGCTGCTGCGCGCAGCGGAGGGCGCCGCGGCCGGTGCGGCCTGCGGCTGGGCCTGGGCAAAGGCGCCGGCCGGCAGCAGCAGGGACAGGGCAAGGGCGAGGGAACGGCGGCGCATCGGCGGGCGACTCCATGGAAGAGGCGCACAGACTAACCTTGAAATGCGAAACCCCAGCGACGCGCGCGGTTTTGGCCTTGGCCGGCAAAGCCGCCGGTGGCAGACGGAGAACGACCGCGGCGATTGGGGCGACCGGCGGGTAGAGTCGACTGTTAATCGACTATCGCGCGCAGCGCGGGCTTTTTCGGTGGCGTTGGGAAGAGCAGTCGACCAACAGTCGACTCTACCCCCGTTCCGCGGTTCCGCCATCCCGTTCGGCGGTTCCATGTTCCGACGTTTCCGACGTTTCCGCCGTTTCGCGGTTTGGCCGTCCCGGCGCCTACTTCAGGTTGCCCAGCATCCAGTCCACGGTGGCGTGGATCTGTTCCTCGGTCAGCGCCGGGTTGCCACCCTTGGGCGGCATGATGCCGCCATCCGGGCCGGTGTAGCCCTCGATGGCGTGCTTGTAGAGGGTGTCCTTGCCCTGCGCGATGCGCTTGTCCCAGTGCGAATGGTCCAGCGTCGGCGCCATGCCCACGCCGGTGGTGTGGCAGGCCGTGCACAGGTTGTCGAAGATGACCTTGCCGTCCTTGGTGCCACCGTAGGCCACCTGCGAGGCGGCCTTGGCCAGCGCGGCGGCCTTGGCCGCTGCCTGCGCGGCGGCGCCGGTGCTGCCGGCATAGACCGCGCCGGTGGGCGAAATGCGCTGTTCGGTGCGCTTGGCCGCCGTCGGCGACACCTCGGGCGGAATCCGGGTGTGGATGTAGGCGGCAAGGAGGATGAGGCCGAGGGTGATGGTCGCCAGCAGCGCGATCACCATGGAGAAGCGTTTCAGGAACTCCAGATCGTAATTCCGCACTCTTCGTTACCCCTGGCTGATAGTCGTTGGACCACGGCTGAGCGACTGCGTGATGGACCGAGTATAGAACGCGCTTTGCGTGCGACAACAGGCGTCACTGCTGGTGCGGCGCAACATGCCGGCCCGGTAGTGCCGGCCGCTGGCCGGCATCGCCATCCCGCCGGATGGATCGTGCAGAAACCGGCCAGCGGCCGGCTCTACCACGTTACCGGGCGCCGATTGCGCGCAGGCAGAAGCTGCAGATCGCATCCACCAGCGCGTCTTCGTCGCGGTGCGCTTCGCGGCTGGGTGCGGTCGGGCCGACCATCGCCTCGGTGAAGGCGCCGACCAGGCAGGCGGCGGCCACATGCGCGTCCTGCGCAGGCAGCTCACCGGCGGCCACGCCCTCCTCCACCAGCCGCAGGAACACGTCGCCGAAGGCGCGACGACCACGCATGCGCTCAGCCTCCACGTCCGGATCGACCGGTTCGACGATGAAGGCATGCGCCAGCCCCGGCCCGGCCAGGGCGCGGCGAACGAAGGCGGTGATCGCCAGCCGCAGGCGCTCGCTGGCCACCTCCGGACCACTGGCGATGCGCTCCATGATCGCGACCTCGTGGGCCACCGCGGCGTTGAGCACCTCCACGAACAGCTCGGCCTTGGACGGGAAATGGCGATAGATCAGGCCGGTGGATACCCCCGCCTGGGTCGCCACGGCGGTCACCGGGGCGTTGCGCCAGCCGCCGGTGGCGACCAGCTCACGGGTGGCCAGCAGGATCCGTTCACGGGCCCCGGCCAGGCGTTCTTCCATCAGTGCAGAGCGTTTGTAGGCCATGTTTTGATTCTGGTTTCAATTTTTGAATTTGTATTCACTTCTTATCCGAACCCCGCTACGCTGGGGTCCAATCGCCCGTGCGGGCAGCGGTCCTGCAGACCGCCGCCCGCTTTCCCGCCGGGTGCGTCCATTTCCTGCCATCCCGTCGTGGAGCCACCACAATGCACGTGCCATCCCTGAACTTCGACCTTGGCGAAGACATCGACCTGCTGCGCCAGAGCGTGGCCCATTTTGCTGCCGCCGAGGTCGCACCGCTGGCCGCCGAGGCCGATGCCAGCAACCAGTTCCCGCTGGCCCTGTGGCCGAAGCTGGGCGAACAGGGCCTGCTCGGCCTCACCGTGGAAGAAGCATACGGCGGCACCGGCATGGGCTACCTGGCCCACGTGGTGGCGATGGAAGAAATCTCGCGTGCCTCCGGCGGCATCGGCCTGTCCTATGGCGCGCACTCCAACCTGTGCGTGAACCAGCTGCGCAAGAACGGCAACGAAGAACAGAAGCAGCGCTTCCTGCCCGGCCTGTGCGACGGCAGCCTGGTCGGCGCGCTGGCAATGAGCGAGCCGGGTGCCGGTTCGGACGTAGTGTCGATGAAGCTGCGCGCCGACAAGCGCGGCGACCGCTACGTGCTCAACGGCAACAAGATGTGGATCACCAACGGCCCGGATGCCGACGTGCTGGTGGTCTATGCCAAGACCGACATGGACGCCGGCGCCAAGGGCATCACCGCGTTCCTGGTCGAGAAGGGCATGAAGGGCTTCTCCACCGCGCAGAAGCTGGACAAGCTGGGCATGCGCTCCTCGCCCACCTGCGAGCTGGTGTTCCAGGACTGCGAAGTGCCGGAAGAAAACGTGCTGGGCCAGGTTGGCGGTGGCGTGCGCGTGCTGATGTCCGGCCTGGACTACGAGCGCGTGGTGCTGTCCGGCGGCCCGCTGGGCCTGATGGCCGCGGCGATGGACGTGGTGATGCCGTACGTGCACGAGCGCCACCAGTTCGGTGAGGCGATCGGCAGCTTCCAGCTGATCCAGGCCAAGATCGCCGACATGTACGTCGGCCTGGGCGCCTGCCGCGCCTATGTCTATGCCGTGGCGCGCGCCTGCGACCAGGGCCGCACCACCCGCCAGGACGCCGCCGGTGCCATCCTGTACGCCGCCGAGAAGGCCACCTGGCTGACCGGCCAGGCGATCCAGATCCTGGGCGGCAACGGCTACATCAACGAATACCCGACCGGCCGCTTGTGGCGCGACGCCAAGCTGTATGAAATCGGCGCCGGCACCTCGGAGATCCGCCGCATGCTGATCGGCCGCGAACTGTTCCAGCGCACCCTGTAAGGCCACCGCGATGACCGTCCTGAACAGCCAGCTGCAACCGGGCAGCGATACCTTTGAAGCCAACCGCGCGGCCATGCAGGCCGTGGTTGACGATCTGCACGCCACCCTGGCGCGCACCGCGCTGGGTGGCAGCGAGGCCGCGCGCGCCAAGCACACCGCACGCGGCAAGCTGCTGGTGCGTGACCGCATCGACGCCCTGCTCGACCCCGGTAGCGCCTTCCTCGAAATCGCGCCGCTGGCCGCGCATGGCATGTACGAAGACGCCGTGCCGGCCGCCGGCGTGGTGGCCGGCATCGGCCGGGTGAGCGGCGTGGAGTGCGTGATCGTGGCCAACGATGCCACGGTCAAGGGCGGCACCTACTATCCCATGACGGTGAAGAAGCACCTGCGCGCGCAGGAGATTGCCGAACAGAACCACCTGCCGTGCATCTACCTGGTCGATTCCGGCGGCGCGTTCCTGCCGCTGCAGGACGAAGTCTTCCCCGACCGCGACCATTTCGGCCGCATCTTCTACAACCAGGCCAACCTGTCGGCGCAGGGCATTCCGCAGATCGCCTGCGTGATGGGCAGCTGCACCGCCGGTGGCGCCTACGTGCCGGCGATGAGCGACGAGACGGTGATCGTGCGCGAGCAGGGCACGATCTTCCTCGGCGGCCCGCCGCTGGTGAAGGCGGCCACCGGTGAAGTAGTGACCGCCGAGGAACTGGGCGGCGCCGACGTGCACACCCGCATATCCGGCGTGGCCGACCACATGGCTGACAACGATCTGCAGGCACTGGCACGGGTGCGTGCGATCATCGCGCAGCTGAACTGGCGCAAGCCGGAACCGGCGATGGCGGTGCAGGCCAGCGAAGAACCGCTGCTGCCGGCACACGAACTGTACGGTGTGATCCCGGCCGATACGCGCAAGCCCTACGACGTACGCGAGGTGATCGCGCGCCTGGTCGATGGCTCGCGCTTCGACGAATTCAAGCCGCGCTATGGCGCGACGCTGGTCACTGGTTTCGCCCATCTGAACGGCTACCCGATCGGCATCATCGCCAACAACGGCATCCTGTTCTCCGAGTCGGCGCTGAAGGGCGCGCACTTCATCGAGCTGTGCACCCAGCGCAACATTCCGCTGGTGTTCCTGCAGAACATCACCGGCTTCATGGTCGGCCGCAAGTACGAACAGGGCGGCATCGCCAAGGACGGCGCCAAGCTGGTGATGGCGGTGGCCTGCGCCAAGGTTCCCAAGTTCACCGTGGTGATCGGCGGTTCGTTCGGCGCCGGCAACTACGGCATGTGCGGCCGCGCGTACTCGCCGAACTTCCTGTGGATGTGGCCGAACGCACGCATCGGCGTGATGGGCGGCGAGCAGGCCGCCAGCGTGCTGGCCACGGTCAAGCGCGATGGCATCGAGGCCAAGGGCGGCCAGTGGCCGGCTGCGGAGGAAGACGCGTTCAAGGCGCCGATCCGCGACCAGTTCGAGCAGCAGGGCCACCCGTACTACGCCAGCGCGCGCCTGTGGGACGACGGCGTGATCGATCCGGCCGACACCCGCCGGGTGCTGGCCCTGGCGCTGTCGGCCAGCCTCAACGCCGCCCCGCAGCAGACGCGCTTCGGCGTGTTCCGCATGTAATCCATGCCATGACCGAGCACGCTCCCATGAAGCCCGTTGCCATGTTCACCAAAGTCCTGATCGCCAACCGTGGCGAAATCGCCTGTCGCGTCATCGCCACCTGCCGCCGCCTCGGCATCGCCACCGTGGCGGTGTATTCCGATGCCGACCGCAACGCGCGCCACGTGCGCCTGGCCGACGAAGCCATCCGCATTGGTCCGGCCGCCGCACGTGAGAGCTACCTGCGCGGCGATGCGCTGCTCGACGCGGCACGCGCGACCGGCGCGCAGGCCATCCACCCCGGCTACGGCTTCCTGTCCGAGAATGCCGACTTCGCCGATGCCTGCACCGCCGCCGGCATCACCTTCATCGGGCCGCCGGCCAGCGCCATCCGCGCGATGGGCGACAAGAGCGCGGCCAAGGCGCTGATGGCCAAGGCCGGCGTACCGCTGACCCCGGGCTACCACGGCGATCAGCAGGCACCGGACTTCCTGCGCACGCAGGCCGACGCCATCGGCTACCCGGTACTGATCAAGGCCAGCGCCGGTGGCGGTGGCAAGGGCATGCGCAAGGTCGAGCGCAGCGAGGACTTCGTCGATGCGCTGGCCAGCTGCCAGCGCGAGGCGGCCTCGGCGTTCGGCAACGACCACGTTCTGGTCGAGAAGTATGTCGAGCGCCCGCGTCATATCGAGATCCAGGTATTCGGCGACAGCCACGGTGACGCGGTGTACCTGTTCGAGCGCGACTGCTCGGTGCAGCGCCGCCACCAGAAGGTGCTGGAAGAAGCGCCGGCCCCGGGCATGAGCGCGGAACGTCGTGCGGCGATGGGCAAGGCGGCGGTCGATGCCGCGCGCGCGGTGGGCTATGAAGGTGCGGGCACGGTGGAGTTCATCGCCGGCCCGGACGGCGATTTCTACTTCATGGAAATGAACACCCGCCTGCAGGTCGAGCACCCGGTCACCGAGTACATCACCGGTACCGACCTGGTGGAATGGCAGCTGCGCGTGGCCTCGGGCCAGCCGCTGCCGCTGCGCCAGGAGCAGCTGGCCATCCACGGCCACGCGATCGAAGCGCGCCTGTATGCCGAAGATGCCGACCGTGGCTTCCTGCCCTCCACCGGCACCCTGCGCCGCCTGCGCCTGCCAATCCCGTCGGCCCATGTGCGCGTGGATACCGGCGTGGAGGAAGGCGACAGCATCACTCCGTACTACGACCCGATGATTGCCAAGCTGATCGTCTGGGACGTGGACCGCGATGCCGCGCTGCGCCGCATGAGCCAGGCGCTGGCCGACTGCCAGGTGGTAGGCGTGACCACCAATGCCGGCTTCCTGCGCCGGCTGGTGAATACCGATTCGTTCGCGCACGCCAGGCTGGATACCGCGCTGATCGAACGCGAACAGGCGGCATTGAGTGCAGTGGGCGAAACGGATGATGCCCTGTGGCAGCTGGCCGCCGTGGCCGCGGTTGCTGGCACTGCCGGTGCCAGCACCGACGCGCGCGACCCGCATTCGCCATGGCAGGCCCAGGATGGCTGGCGCCTCGGCGCATCGGCACCGCGCGTGCTGCCGCTGCAGCAGGGCGAACGCAAGCACACGCTCAAAGTGTGGGCACAGGCCGATGGCTGGCGCGTGCAGCGCGATGACGCCGCGCCGGTTCAGGTGATCGGCACAGCCGATGCGCAGCATCTTACCGTGCAGCTGGGCGAACGCCGCTGGTCGCTGCAGCTGCTGCGCGACGGTGACCAGCTGTACCTGTTCGGCGCCGACGGCCAGCACCGCTTCACCCTGCACGATCCGGTGGGCGAATCGGACCACGCCGTGGCGGATGCCGGCAGCCTGCTGGCGCCGATGCCGGGCAGGATCGTCGCCACGCTGGTCGCCGCCGGTACCGAGGTCAAGCGCGGCACGCCGCTGGTGGTGCTGGAAGCGATGAAGATGGAGCACACCCTGCAGGCACCGGCGGATGGGACGGTGAAGGGCTATCGCGCCAAGGCCGGCGACCAGGTGGGTGATGGTGCGGTGCTGGTGGACTTCGACGCGGCGTGATGCAGCAGAGGCCGCGCGGGGTCAGCCCGCGCGGTCTTCAAGGTTCCAGATCACGCCTGCCGGGTCCAGTTCGCTGGTCGTCATCCGTGATGCACGCCATCCGAAACCGCAGACCGCGAGTACCCCCTCATTGATCGTGTCCAGGCCCAGGGCACGTTCGATGGGCTTTTCGTTGATCGCTGCAGTAATGAATGCTCCCAGGCCGGCATCCGTGGCCGCCAGGTACAGCGTCTGGGATAGATGTCCCGCCTCCATCGCGACAACCCGATAGCTTTTCCCATGCTGGCGATACTTCCAGTACGTCCTGTTGAAACGTGGGGCCAGGACCACCAGCACGTGCGCATCCGCGAACCAGTGCTGCTGCCCGACCATGGACATCACGAAGTCGCGATCGATGGCCACGGGGCAATCAACCGGCATCAGTCCGTGGCCCTGCGCTCGATAGAGGTACATGCCCGCGGCAAGTCCATCGACATTGCGCACCAGCACGTAGGCTTCCACAGGATGCAGTCCGCCGCCCGAAGGTACGTTCTTCTTCAGGAACACCAGATCATCGCCTTCGCGCTGGCAGCTGCTGCTGCCGAATGCCCGTTGCAGCATCTGGCTCAGCAGGGGCAGCGGCAGTGATCGGGTGACATCGAAGTTCCGGCAGGTGACGCGCCGCGCCAGCAGTGCGTCGAAATCGGTGGACTGCTGAGGCGGCAGTGGTACCAACCCAGCGTCGGCAGCGGCAGCGTGCGGTGGCGGCGGTCCCAATGTCCTGCGCATCTGCGAGGCCGTTTCGATCTGTGATTCACGCATGTTGCGAACGGCGTCAACATCCTCCCAGCGTGAGAAGGCATGCATGACCGCAGCCAGGGGGTGCCAATGCGTTGCACGCAGCCGCTCGTCACGAGCGGCAACATCGTCATCCTGTCCGCGAGTCAACACCAGGCCACTGGCGATCAGCAGGTCCATGGCAGGTGAACAGGCCTTCCCTGCCTCAAGCGTGGTCCATGCACTTGGGCTCAGGCTTCCCAGCAGTGCCTGTGCCGCAGCGTCCAGCACCACCGGTCCATCCAGGTGGGGGGCGAGTGCCTCCCAGGCAAGCGTGCGCACCAGCCCATCACCACCGCGCAGCAGGCCCTCAAACTCAAACCGGATCTGCTCGGTGGGCTGTACCACTACGATCGCGCAGCGCCTGACATCCATCGGATCAGCCCTTCCTTCATCGTGAATCCACGTTATCGAACCGCGACCCGATTCCTTTACATCTCCCGCTCTACCCTCTCAAGAACCGCTTTGCCAAGCCGACATCACCACTGCCCCTCGACACTCCATGGATGCAGGACACAATGCCCACGTTGACGCTCTCGCTGCCGGTCGCAAGGACGCTGGTTCAGCGCCTCGCCACCGATGACACCTTCCGCCAGCTCTTCGCTACCGACACGGCCGCCGCGATACTGCTGGCTGGACACGTTCCATCCAACCCGGCTGACCTTCAGCAGTTCGTCCAGGATTGCTGCAAGAACATCTGCCTGGCGGAGAAAGACGTCATCGCACAGGCCGAAGACCAGATCATCGCCATGCTGACCAGTGGTACCGGCTACTCCGTGCCGATGCTTGAGGACGGTTACGGCTCGCCGCGCACGCTGCGCTGAGGCATCGAGGCCATGGTGTCGGCAGCCTCGATTGCCGGCGCCGGCATGAGCCTCCGCACATCCACTACGTTAAGCGCCTGCAGGCAGAAGCTGCATTGCGCTTCTGCATATGCAAATCCGGGGCGATCACGCAGCCAACGCGTCTGCTCCTGGGCAACATCCTTCAGGCCCGCCTCCAGCGCCAGGTCACGCACTGCCAGCCGCACCTGCAGGCGTGGCTGCTTCTTCAGCAGCGGTACGAGCAGGTCCAGCCCGGCCTGGGGCCGGCCCTCATGCTGCATCATCCGCCCGGCCAACAGGGTGACGTACTGGCGCAACACGCTGCTGTCAGGGAGATCCTGAAGCGCGTTCATCCGGGCCTGGACCGCCTTGGCCGGTGCGGCATCGCCCAGTCTCAGTGCCAGCAAGGCTGCTGCGTGTGCTGCAACCAGGCGATCCACCACCTCCACCGCGGGTTCGCCGCTCAGCTCTGCGAACGGCGCGGTCGCGGCCACGCGCGCCACCATCAGCGCCTTCGACCTTCTGCCGGCCATCATGTAGGCGACGGCCAGGGGCATGTCGAAGTTGTACCGATCCATGCCCTGGCGCTGTCCGGCAAGCATCCTTCCCTGTTCGGCGAGCTTGATGGCGCCCTCGACATCGCCTTGGTCAAGCGCAATCGTGGTAGCGAAATTGCCAGCATGGAAGTTGCCTGGATCGATCCGCCCAAGCAGCGCATTGGCCTTCTCGAACTCGGAACGCGCTGCCGCCACCGTCGCCTGGCGCATCAATGCACCTTCCCAACCATTGCCGGCGGCACGGCTGAACGCGATGTCAGCCTCTGCGTAGCGCTCGCTGGCCAGCAAGGCGCGGCCGTACTGGTCCTGCGCGATCTCAGGCAGCTCGACCCTGCTTTGTGCAACACGCCGGGAAAGCGCCAGGGCCTCGGCAACGCGGTTCTCGTGGAAAAGATTCAGACCGGCGTTGTAGCTTGCAGGCATGTAATCCGGATACAGCTCCGCCATGCGCGCCCAGCCGTCGGTGGCGCGATCCGGATCACTGATCTGCAGCGCCCAGTTCTGCACGTACAGGCGCTCGCGTGGCGTAAGGTGCCCTGATCGACGGTCGGCCTCTGCCAGCAGACGTCGGGCATCGCGGTAATTCATCATGGCGAAGCGACAGCGGGCTTGGCCCAGCCATGCCAGGGCGAACTCAGGATCGACCTCGATCGCCTGCCCGAAGAACGCCATAGCGCCGTTGAAATCTCCTCGGCTGTAGCGCTTCTGGCCCAAGGCAAACGCACGCAACGCATCCATGCTGCCCGTGGTCACCTCCGGCAGGGATTGGCTGTCGCGCTGGATCAATGCGGGCTCTTCGCCCAGGCGATCACGCAGCTGGCGCGAAACATCGTCCACCGCCGCCAGTACTGCACCGGCCTTCGCATCGGCGGATACCACGGCCAGGGTGCGCAGCGTCGACGGCTCGACCACCTCCACGCTGAAGCGGGTTCGGCCGCCGACATCGGTCGCCGATGGCACGAACACCAGGCGGGCGCCCGTGCGCACCGCCACAGCGGCGGCATCGCCACGTTCACGGACACCGCGATCCGGCGGTTTCCGCATCATCTCAAGGGTGCGGCCGACGCGGTCGTCACTGACGACGTTGACGTAGCGGGACTGCTCGAGACTGATCCGGAACGCCTGGTCCAGGGCGTCATCGAGCAGTCGATTGCCGGTGAGGTTATGCAGCCCGCCGAGCACCACCCAGTCGCGTTCGGCGAACGCGATGGCCGGCTGTGGCCGGGTCAGCAACCAGACACCAAGCACTGCGGCCAGCAGTACGGCGGCCTGCGCCGCCATCGCCAGCGGACGGCGCCACAACGGAAGATCACGCCGGGCCTTGGCCGTGTGCCGCAGCCGCCCCGGGGTGGGCATGCCCGCCGCCTGCACGCCGTAGACTTCGGCTGGCTGGCTCACGCCCTTGAAGCGCCATCGCCCGAACGATCGCCATTGCAGGCCTTCAGCCATCGCGCCCAGCGACCCACTGGAGCGACGCACGATGGATTCGGCCACCGCCGAAAGCAGGATCTGGCCCGGACGTGCCAACTGCATCAGGCGCGCCGCCGTCGGCTTGGCTAGGCCTTCGACTTCAATCGCCTTGGCGCCAGCCCGCACTGCCTCGGCGCTGTTCTCCCAGGTCAGCACATCGCCCACATGCAGACCAGCCCGCGCCTGAAGATGGATCTCGTGTCTCTGCCCCAGCGGTTGCAGCCCACGCTGGTAATCCAATGCGAAGCCAAGCGCGTCGATCGGGCGCTCGAACAGCATGAACAGCCCGTCGGAGCGATCGATCAGCTGGCCGTTCCAGCGCTGCTGCAGCGCCAGCACCAGCCGGTCGTGTTCCTGGAACAGTTCGGCGGCAGCGACATCGCCGATGCGTTCGACCAGCAGCAGCGAGTCACACAGGTCGGTGAATAGCAGGGCGCGCAGTTGCTGGTTGTGCGGCGCCGACGTTCCGTTGTCGCCATTCATCGCCTCTGTCTCCCGATCTAGGGTGAGTCCACTGCGTCTGCCCAACGCAGGCAGTTGCCACCATCACGCTTGGCCTGGTACAGCGCACGATCCGCGCTGGCGTACCACTCGCTCCAGCCCGCATCCGGGTCCAGCAGGCTGGCGCCGATGCTGACCAGGCTGACGTGCGGCGTGCCGTGGCTGCGCTCGAGCAGGCCGTGTACCGCGCTGAGGATGAACTCTGCCGCGTGCTGCACGATCTCGTGGTTGCCACGACGCAGGATCAGGCAGAACTCGTCACCGCCGAGCCGGCAGGCCAGGTCCTGCTCACCGGCCATCGAGCGCAGGATGTTGCCCATGCTCTGCAGCACGCGATCGCCGGCCTGGTGGCCATGGCGGTCATTGATCTGCTTGAAGCGGTCGCAGTCGATGAGCAGCAGCGCCTGCGGCAGCCCACTGCCATCGGCGCGGCATTCCTGCAGGTACAGGGTGAGGCCACGGCGGTTGTGCAGCCCGGTCAGTTCATCGGTACGCACCAGTTCACGGGTGTGGGTCAGCTGGTGGGTAGTGATGTACAGATTGTCCAGCGCGGTTTCCAGATCATGGTTGCGCCGGCGCAGCTGGCTGATCAGCGCCTGTTCGTTGGTCAGCACGCGCATGATCGTGCGGCGCAGGAAGTAGGCGACCAGGCCCGGATCGGATTCCACCAGACGATGGAAGTCGGCGGGCCCCAGCTCAAGCACCTCGCAGTCCACCAGAGCGCGCGCACTGGCGCTGCGCGGGTGATCACCCACCAGCAGGCCCAGCTCACCGAAGAACTCCTGCTGCCCGAGGGTCTTGATCACCAGGTCCTCGCCGAAGTCCAGTTCGATCTGGCCTTCCAGGATCACGTACATGCGCTCGCCACGGTGGCCACGCTGGAACAGCCACTGCCCGGCATGAAGCTTGCGTGGACGGGCAAATCTGGCGAACAATGCGACCTCGGCATCGGACAGCAGCGCATGCACGATCTCGGCCATCGCCACCCGGGCGATACCTGACGTCACATCACTGTTCTCGGCCGCACCCCTGCCGGTCATTCCCTGCACCCGCCGCCAGCGTCCCCTGGTGAGCCGCGGAGCATAGCACCGCTTTAAAATGTGCGCCCTATCTCATTTTGAGCCGTGTGGTCCGCTTTCCCGATGTGAAGGCGCACGGTGGCCGTTCTGCCCGCCACGGTCCAGGGAAAAGTCGTTCCGGATCAATCTGATGGCCACCTTCACAGGGTTTCGGCCAAGTTGCCGGACTGTGGGGTGCGCTGGATTGACGCTGCATGCGTTCATCGAGTTTCCATCGATACAACAACGCCGGCAAGTCCCCCGACCGGCCGGCGTTGCCTGGCCCTTCCCTGGCCACCCTGATCGGATTCGCGACCCCGGTAGAGCCGGCCGCTGGCCGGCTTCTCCGTAGTGCCCGAAGGCGCACGTGGGTGTCGGCCAGCGGCCGGCACTACCGCATCACGCAGCGCGTTCGCTGCGCCCGCCGTGGAACTGTTCTTCTTCGGTCGAGCCGGTCAACGCGGTGGTCGACGACTGGCCCTGCTGGATCGCCTGGGTCACGGCATCGAAGTAGCCGGTGCCAACCTCGCGCTGGTGCTTGACCGCGGTGAAGCCACGCTCGGCGGCTTCGAACTCGGCTTCCTGCAGTTCCACGAACGCGCTCATCTGGCGGCGTGCGTAGCCGTGGGCCAGATTGAACATGCCGTAGTTCAGCGCGTGGAAGCCGGCCAGGGTGATGAACTGGAACTTGTAGCCATAGCTGCCCAGCTCACGCTGGAACTTGGCGATGGTGGCGTCGTCCAGGTTCTTCTTCCAGTTGAAGCTGGGCGAGCAGTTGTAGGCCAGCAGCTTGCCCGGGAACTTCGCATGGATCGCCTCGGCGAACCTGCGTGCGAATTCCAGGTCCGGCTTGCCGGTCTCGCACCACACCAGGTCGGCGTAGGGCGCGTAGGCCAGGCCACGGCTGATCGCCTGGTCCAGGCCATTGCGGGTCTTGTAGAAGCCCTCGACGGTGCGCTCGCCAGTGGTGAACGGGCGGTCGTTGCCGTCGATGTCACTGGTCAGCAGATCCGCGGCCTCGGCATCGGTGCGCGCGACCAGCAGGGTCGGCACGCCCAGCACGTCGGCGGCCAGGCGTGCGGCGTTGAGCTTCTCGATGGCCTCGCGGGTCGGCACCAGCACCTTGCCGCCCATGTGGCCGCACTTCTTCACCGACGCCAGCTGGTCTTCGAAATGCACGCCGGCGGCGCCGGCCTCGATCATCGCCTTCATCAGTTCGAAGGCGTTGAGTACGCCGCCGAAACCGGCTTCTGCGTCGGCCACGATGGGCTGCAGGAAGTCGATGTCATCCTTGCCTTCGGCGTGGTGCAGCTGATCGGCACGCAGCAGCGTGTTGTTGATGCGCTTGACCACCGCCGGCACCGAATCGGCCGGGTACAGCGACTGGTCCGGATACATCTGGCCGGCCAGGTTGGCGTCGGCCGCCACCTGCCAGCCGGACAGGTAGATCGCCTTCAGCCCGGCCTTGACCTGCTGCATGGCCTGGTTGCCGGTCAGTGCACCCAACGCGTTGACGAACTCGCGCTCATGCAGCGATGCCCACAGCTTCTCCGCACCCAGGCGGGCCAGCGAATGCTCGATGTGGACGGTGCCGCGCAGGCGGACCACGTCGGCGGCGCTGTAGTTACGCTGGATGCCTTCCCAACGCGGGTTGGTATCCCAGTCGTGCTGGATCTGTTCGGCAGTGGGCAGCTTGCTCATGTCTTTCTCCAGTTCGGTTCGTGCGTGCAACGGGGAGGGAAACGGCGGGTTTGCGGGCAGTCAGTCAGTCGATGCGCGCGTAGGCCGGCAGGGTCAGGAAATCGGTCAGTTCGTCGCTGCGGCTCAGTTCGCCGAGCAGGGCGATGGCCTCGCCGATGCGTGCGCCACCGGGCAGCGCGGCGGTATCGCCCAGCCGTGCCGGCAGCTGCGAGAGGGTGGAATCCAGCAGCGCGAGGTCGATCGCGGTGCCGTCGTCCAGCTGCTGGCCCGGCGTGTGCAGCCACTGCCACAGCTGGCTGCGACTGATCTCGGCGGTGGCCGCATCCTCCATCAGGTGGTGGATCGGCACGCAGCCGTTGCCATCCAGCCAAGCGGCCAGGTAGCGCACGCAGACTTCCACGTTGCCTTCGAAACCGGCGCGGGTGATGGTGCCCGGCGGCCGTGCGATCAGTTCGTCGCGGCCGACGCGCACGTCCTGGCGCAGCACGCTGTGCTGGTTCGCACCGGGCATGTGTTCGTCGAAGATCGCCATCGCCACCGGAATCAGCGCCGGGTGTGCAACCCAGGTGCCGTCATGGCCGGCGGTGACTTCGCGCAGCTTGTCGGCGCGCACACGGGCCATCGCCTGTTCGTTGGCGGCGGCATCGTTGTTGATCGGAATCTGCGCGGCCATGCCGCCCATCGCATGCGCACCGCGGCGGTGGCAGGTCTGGATCAGCAGCTCCGAATACGCTTTCAGGAACGGCTGGGTCATGGTCACCTGGCCGCGTTCGGGCAGCACGCGGTCGGCGTGGCGGCGGAAGGTCTTCAGGTACGAGAAGATGTAGTCCCAGCGCCCGCAGTTCAGGCCGACGATGCGGTCACGCAGCGCGTGCAGGATCTCGTCCATCTCGAACACCGCCGGCAGCGTTTCGATCAGCACCGTCACCTTGATCTGGCCATGCGGCAGGCCGAGCATGCCTTCGATGTGCGACAGCGCGGTCTCCCACAGCGCCGCCTCTTCCATGCTCTGCAGCTTGGGCAGGTAGAAGTACGGGCCGCGGTCCTTCGCCTGCAGGGTGCGGGCGTTGTGGAAGGCGAACACCGCCGCGTCGAACAGGCCACCGGCCAGCGGCTGGCCGTCGATGGCCACGTGCTTTTCGTCCAGGTGCCAGCCGCGCGGGCGCACGATCAGCACCGCCTGCTCGTCGTACGGGCGCAGGCTGTAGTGCTTGCCATTTGCAGCGGTGAATTGCAGGTCACCGCGCACCGCCGCCGCCAGCGACTGCTGGCCGGCCAGCAGGTTGCGCCAGGTCGGCGAGGTCGAATCCTCGAAGTCGGCCATGAACACCTTGGCGCCGGAGTTCAGCGCGTTGATGACCATCTTCGGGTCGGTCGGGCCGGTGATCTCGACGCGGCGGTCCTGCAGCGCGGCCGGCAGCGGGGCAACGCGCCAGTCGCCGTTGCGGATCGCGGTGGTGTCTTCCCGGAAGTCCGGCAGGCCGCCCTGGTCGAAGAACGCCTGGCGCTCGCGGCGGGCCTGCAGCCGTGCCTGCCGGCCCGGTTCCACCGCGCGGTGCAGCGACACCAGCAGGGCCAGCAACGGCGCCGGCAGCAGGGTGTCCTGGCCGGCCACGCGGGTCGCCAGGGCGATACCGGGGGTGGCCTTGCTGGCAGGGGTGGGAACAGCGGAAGCGACGGCGGACATGGGGCGACTCCAGCGGTGGGGGAACGACTCCACGGTGCCGCTGGGCCCGAGTATTTGGCAAAACAGTTTTTGCAATGTTCTACATAAGTTATGCTAATACTCGTGACACGATGAGCACACGCACGCCGCCAAGTCCGCGTTTTTCCTACAAATCCGACCGGCTGAAGCCGCTGCGCGCGTTCTGCCAGACCGTGCGCCTGGGTTCGGTCTCACGGGCGGCTGAGGCACTTTTCGTCAGCCAGCCGGCGATCAGCCTTCAGTTGCAGGCGCTGGAACGGGAGCTGGGGGTGCCGCTGTTCGAGCGCAGCGGGCGGCGCCTGGTGCCCAGCCGCGAGGGCCAGCTGCTGTATGAATTGGCGCAGCCACTGGTGGAAAACCTGGACGGGCTGGAGGCGCGCTTCCGCGACAAGGTGCGCGGACTGGATGCGGGCGAACTGAACATCGCCGCCAACAGTTCCACCATCCTCTACCTGCTGCCGAAGATCGTCGAACGCTTCCGCCTGCATCACCCGGACGTGCGCCTGACCCTGCACAACGCGATCAGCGCCGACGGCACCGACCTGCTGCGCGAGGATGCCGCCGACCTGGCGATCGGTTCGATGACCGATGTGCCGGCCGACCTGAGCTACGCCCCGGCCTATCGCTTCGAGCAGGTGCTGATCGCACCGCACGATCATCCGCTGGCCAGTGGCGGCGAGCTGGAGCTGGCCGACATCGCGCGCTATCCGCTGGTACTGCCGCCGAAGCGGCAGATCACCTATCGCCTGGTGGACCAGGTGTTCCAGCGCCACCGCATCGCCTACACCGTGGCACTGGAGGTCGGCGGCTGGGAGGTGATCAAGCAGTACGTGGCGATGGGCATGGGCATTTCGATCGTGCCGGCGCTGTGCCTGAACGAGGCCGACCGCGAGCGGTTGGCGGCGCGGTCGATGAAGCGCTGGTTCCCGGAACGCAGTTACGGGGTGATCGTGCGCCGGGGCAAGGCGCTGTCGGCGCAGGCGCGGGCGTTCATCGAGCTGATCCAGCCGGAGTTGTTCAGTCCGCGCGATTACGACCAGAGCGGGCATTCCGAGCGGTAGGGGTGTTCGGCAGGGCTGCGCCCTGCACCTGCCGAGGCCGAAGCAACGGCAACAGCGGGCTATCCGTGGGATGGCGGTGCGCTGTGGGTGGGCAGGACACGCCGTGAACCCATCCCTGGGGGCTCGATGGCGCCATCCATGGCGTCAACGGTCCTGCCCACCCACAGCGCACCGCCTCTGACAGATCTCCGCGGCTGTTGGTAGGTGTCGACCTTGGTCGACACGTCATCAATGATCGAAATGGGCTTTTGTAGAGTCGAGCCATGCTCGACTGGCGGAAAAACGATCAAAGAAGACGCCAGGCACGGTCCCGGTCTGGCTAGACTGGCCCCATGTCCATCGAACTCCGCCACCTGCGTTACTTCCTCGCCGTTGCCGATACGCTGCACTTCGGCCAGGCGGCGGAGCGGCTGGGCATGTCGCAGCCGCCGCTCAGCCAGCAGATCCGCCAGCTGGAGGACCTGATCGGTGCGCGTCTGTTCGTGCGCAGCCATCGTCGTGTGCAGCTGACGCCTGCGGGCGAGCTGCTGCAGGAACGTGCACGCGCCATCGTGCAGCAGGTGGAAGCGGCGGTGGACGAGGTACAGCGCGCGCAGCGCGGTGAGCAGGGTGAACTGCACATCGGCCTGACCCGCGCCACGCCGCTGTCGCCGCAGATTCCGCGTTCGATCCTGCATTACCGCCAGCAGTATCCGCAGGTGCGGCTGCAGCTGAGCGAGATGAACACCCTGCAGCAGATCGACGCGCTGCTCGACGGCTCACTGGACGTGGGCATCATCCGCAAGCGTGCGCTGCCGCCGGAACTGGTGGCGC
The DNA here is from genome assembly GCF_059369635.1 of Stenotrophomonas sp. YJH_SMC_58. Taxonomy (NCBI): domain Bacteria; kingdom Pseudomonadati; phylum Pseudomonadota; class Gammaproteobacteria; order Lysobacterales; family Lysobacteraceae; genus Stenotrophomonas; species Stenotrophomonas sp. YJH_SMC_58. Next base: position 49,719 of record NZ_JCAFSW010000010.1, on the reverse strand, counting down.
ACAGCCTGTTCGTCGATCCGCTGGCGTTGATCGTGCATGCCGACCATCCTGCCCTGCGCAGACTGTCGAAGCAGGGCACGCTGTCGCTGCGCGACTTCGCGCAGGAGCCATTCGTGGCGTTCCGCCGCAGTGCCGGTGCGGGCATCCATGACCACATGATCGCGTTGTGCGCGGCTGCCGGATTCACGCCGCGCATCGTGCAGGAGGCGGGTGAAGCCTCGACGCTGATCAGCCTGGCCGCCGCAGGCTTGGGCGCCGCGATCCTGCCGTCTTCGTGCGATCACATCCGGGTGGAAGGATCGCGCTTCGTGGCGCTGGCCGATGCCGGTGCCCATTCGGAAGTGCAGCTGGCGTGGCATCGCGAACGGGTAACCCCGTTGATCCGCAATTTCGCCACGCTGCTGCGCGGGGCATTCGCCGGTAGAGTCGACTGTTAGTCGACTATCGCGCGCAGCGCGGGGTTTTCGCGATCTGATGGAAGAGCAGTCGACTAACAGTCGACTCTACCTCGGCAAACCCGCCACACCGTGGTTGCCGGCCAGCGGCCGGCACTACCGTGCGTTGGGTCACGCCGTGACCGGCTGTGGCGCGCGCTGCTGCAGCGTCCAGACGATGCCACCGCCGATCAGGGTCAGCGCGGCGGCGAACGCACACACGCCAAGCCAGTCCCAGGCTGCATAGGCCAGGCCACCCACACCGCCCAGCACGCTGGACCCCAGGTAGTAGGCGAACAGGTACAGCGCCGAGGCTTCCGCACGCATCGCACCGGCGCGGCTTCCAACCCAGCTGCTGGCCACGGAATGACCACCGAAGAAGCCGAAGGTCACCAGTGCGATACCCAGCGCCATCGTGCTCAGCCACGGCATCGCCAGCAGCGCGATGCCGGCGCCGATCAGCGCGAACGAGATCGACAGGATGCGGCCGCGTCCGTAGCGCGTGGCCTGCTGGCCCATCCACGCCGAACTGAAGGTACCCACCAGATAGACGCTGAAGATCAGCCCGACCACGGTCTGGCTGAGATGGTAGGGCGGCGCCAGCAGGTGATAGCCCAGGTAGTTGTAGAGGGTGACGAACACGCCCATCAGTACGAACGAGGTGGCGAACAGCCACGGCAGGCCCGGGTCGGCGAACAGCGTGCGCCAGCGCGACGGCAATTGGCGCAGGCCGCCGCGACGGGCATGGAAGTGCCGCGACGGTGGCAGCTGCAGCCACAGCAGCACGGTGCTGGCCACGGCGATGATCGAGACCACGCCGATGCCCCAGCGCCAGCCCCAATGGTCGGCGATGATGCCGGCCAGCAGGCGCCCGCTCATGCCACCGATGGCGTTGCCGCCGATGTACAGGCCCATCGCCAGGCCCAGCGCGCGGCCGTCCATTTCCTCGACCAGGTAGGTCATCGCCACCGCCGGCACGCCGCTCAGCGCCAGGCCAAGCAGGGTCCGCAGCACCAGCAGCGTGGTCCAGTCGTCCACCAGCGCGGTGCACAGCGACAGCATGGCCGACGCCAACAGCGCAACGATCATCAACGGGCGACGGCCGACCGCGTCGGACAGCAGACCGGCCAGCAGCATCGCCACCGCCAGCGTGCCAGTGGTCAACGACAGCGACATCGCGCTGCCGGCGGCGGACACGCCGAAGTGACGGCTGAACTCGGGCAGCAGCGGCTGCACCGTGTACAGCAGGCCGAAGGTGGAGAAGCCGGCCAGGAACAGCGCCATCGCGGCGCGGCGGAAGGCCGGGGTGCCCTGCTGGATGCGGGTGTCGGTGCCGGTATCGAGAGTGGAGGGACGGCCTTCAACGGCCGCCGCAGTTTCGCCAGTCATGGAATCGAAAGGCCGGTGGGGACGGCCGGGCGTGGGAGGGAACGGGCCTCAGACTAAGGCCCGTCCATCCAGTCGATCCATAACCTGATAAGTCAGGATTGATACTCAAGAAGTATCAATTCAGCTTACAGGCGCTGCCACTCGAAACCGTCGCCGCGGCGGTAGTACACCGCCACCGCACGGCCGTAGACCTTGTCGGCATCGACGAAGCCGAAGAAGCGGCCATCGAAGCTGTTGCCACGGTGGTCACCCAGCACCAGCACCTTGCCGTCCGGCACCACCAGGTCGGCGATGTCCGGGCCGCCCCCCATGTCCAGATCGAGGCTGGCACGGCGTTCACCAAAGGCTTCCACATCCTGCAGGTCCGCAGTCTGCAGCGGCTGGCCGTTGATGGTCAGGTGCCCTTCGTGCAGTTGCACATGGTCACCGGCCACTGCGGCAACGCGCTTGATCAGGCGGGTGCCGTCGGCTGGCGAATCGAATACCGCCACTTCGCCGCGCTGCGGCGTGCCGGTGGACATCAGCTCCCTGCTGGTGAATGGCAGGCGCAGGCCGTAGGCGCGCATGTCCACCACCACCCGGTCGCCGGGCTGCAGGGTCGGCTGCATCGAACCGCTGGGCACCACGTAGTGGTTGGCGAGGGTATCGCGGGCGGCGGCGAGCAGGCCGAGCATCACCAGCAACGGCAGCGCCTCCTTTTTCAGCCAGGCCAGCGCGCGATCGGAAAAGGGAGGGCGGGCAACGGCGTCCATGGCAGGCTCCGGGTGGGTGGTAGCTGCATCAGACCACACATGGGGGGAGAGGTTCCCGGTAGCGCCGGGTTACGCAGGTTTTACGCGCGGGACCGGCCGCCGGCATCGCACCTTTACGGCCAGCGCGCGCATCGTGTGCCCACCGCGCCACAGGGCGCATTCCGCAAGGTATTGTATGACCCTCCTGGTGATCCGCCACGCATCTTCGTCCGCGCCGCGCCCGCAATTGCAGGCGCAGCTGAGCGGCCATCGCGTACTGTGCAGCGACTGCGCCAGCCTGTCCGAAGTGCGCCAGTGCCTGTGCCAGCCGCAGGCGCGTTCGGCCGACTGGGTGCTGCTGGATGTCGGCGTGGCCGACGAGGCGCAATGGCAGGCCGAGGGCGGTGCGCTGCAGGCGGCGCTGGAACGGCTGCCGGCGCAGTACATCGAGTTGCAGGCACCCAGCGAGCCCGGCCTGGAGTCGCGCCTGCGACTGCAGCATGGCCCCGCGGCGGTGGTCATCGACCAGCGCAGCCAGCAGGCCGGTTATCCGTTGTCGCTGGCCATCGTCGGCCGCCGCCTGGCGCAGGAGGGCTGAGCCATGTCGATCTTCATCATCCGTGGCCCGGAAGCCGCCGGTGCGCTGATCCGTACCGCCATGCCGCTGCCGGCACCGGTACTGAAGTCGTTGGTGCACCGGGCAATCGACGCCGGCACCAGCGTGGCGATACGCGCCTGCGGCTCGGAACAGGAACTGCTGGACGCCCTGCGCGTGGCCGACCACAGCCGTGGCGAGGTGACGCTGCTGGACCCGGGTGCGTGTGCCAACAGCCTGCGTCTTCAGCGCCTGCTGCCCTACCTGCACAACGCCTACGTGGAAGTACATGACGACGGCGCGGTGGCCGAGCCGTGCCTGCCGGCCGGTGTCGGCCAGCGCCTGGGCATCGCCGCCGGCTACGGTGCGCAGAGCTATGTGCTGGCGCTGGACATCGCGCTGGATCACCTGGGGCTGGCCGAACAAGCCAACCGGGTACACGTGGGGACGTGATGGCCGGGCTGTGCCCGGCACCCGGTAGTGCCGGCCGCTGGCCGGCAACCTCATCAGCAACAGCAACAGCCAAAGCCGGTTTCCTGGGGGATGGCGGGGTGGGTCCGGTTGCGGGGGACGCTGCAAGTACGTCCCTGTAAGCTTGGCCGCGGCATCCATGCCGCGGACACCCCCGCAACCGGACCCACCCCGCCTTCGACAGATCTCCGCGAACTGTCGGAACAGCATGGCCTGCTTCTGGTGGGTGTCGACCTTGGTCGATACATGGATCCACGCCATGCGTGGATGAGCGGCACACTGCGGAATCTGTCGATGGCATCGATTCAACGAAAAACGGCGGGGTTTCCCCCGCCGTTATTTCTTTCGTACTTCAGGTCGCGCTTACTTCAGCCCGCGGAACTTCAGCAGCGGTTCCACCGACGGGTCCTTGCCGCGGAAATCGCGGTACAGGGTCGACAGCTCCACGCTGTTGCCGCGCGAGAGGATCTTGTCGCGGAATTCCTGGCCATTGGCGGCGGTCAGGCCACCGTGTTCGGTGAACCACTGGTAGGCGTCATGATCCAGCACTTCGGCCCAGAAGTAGGCGTAGTAGCCGGCCGAGTAACCGCCACCCCAGATGTGGTCGAAGTAGGTGGTGCGGTAACGCGGCGGCACCTGCAGCAGGTCGACCTTGAACTTCTTCAGCGCGCTCGCTTCAAAGGCGCCGACGTCCTGCAGCGGCGCGTCGGCCTTCTGCGTGTGCCAGGCCAGGTCCAGCAGTGCGGCCGACAGGTACTCGGTAGTCGCATAGCCCTGGTTGAAGCTGCGTGCCTTGAGGATCTTGTCGACCAGCTCCTGCGGCATCGCCTCGCCGGTCTTGTAGTGCTTGGCGTAGTTGGCGAACACCTTCGGGTCCAGCGCCCAGTGCTCGTTGAACTGCGACGGGAACTCGACGAAGTCGCGCGAGGTGGCGGTGCCGGCAATCGACGGATACTTCACGTTCGAGAACATGCCATGCAGTGCATGGCCGAACTCATGGAACATGGTGGTGACGTCGTCGAAGCTGATCAGCGCAGGCTGGCCGGCGGCCGGCTTGGTGAAGTTGCAGACGTTGTAGACCACCGGCTTGGCGCCGGTCAGGCCGTCCTGCTCGACGAACACGTCCATCCAGGCGCCGCCGGACTTGCTGTCACGCTTGAAGTAGTCGGTGTAGAACAGGGCCAGCGAGGTGCCGTCCTTGTCGAAGACTTCGTACACCTTCATGTCCGGGTTGTAGGTCGGAATGTCGGTACGCGGCTTGAAGGTGATGCCGTACAGCTGGGTGGCGGCGTAGAAGACGCCGTTCTGCAGCACGTTGTCCAGTTCGAAGTACGGCTTGATCTGCGACTCGTCCAGATCGTACTTGGCCTTGCGCACCTGCTCGGCGTAGAAATCCCAGTCCGAGGCGGCGACCTGGAAACCGCCCTTTTGCGCGTCGATCACCTTCTGGATCTCGCCGGCTTCTGCGCGGGCCTTGGCGGTGGCGGCCGGCACGGTGTCGGTCAGCAGCTTGAGCGCGGCGGCCGGGGTCTTGGCCATCTGGTCGCCCAGCTGGTAGTCGGCGAAGGTATCGAAGCCGAGCAGCTTGGCCTTCTGCGCGCGCAGCTGGGCCAGACGCTGCACGGTCTGCCGGGTGTCGTTGGCATCGCCACGCTCGGCACGGGTTTCCGAAGCCTTCAGCACGGCGGCACGCTGGTCACGATCACTCAGCGAACCGAGCACCGGCTGCTGGGTGGTGTTCTGCAGCGGCAGCAGGAACTTGCCATCCAGCTTGCGCTCCTTCGCTGCGTTGGCGGCGTTGTTGATCGCATCCTCGTCCAGGCCGGCCAGCTTGGCCTTGTCGTCAACGACAACGGCCGCAGCGGCGGTGGCAGCCACCAGGCGGGTATGGAACTGGGTGGAGAGCGTGGTCTCTTCCACGTTGAGCTTGCGCAGCGATGCCTTGTCGGCGTCGGACAGCTGTGCACCGGCGCGCACCAGGCCATCGTAGTAGTGCTCGACCAGGCGCTTCTGCACCGGATCCAGTTCAAGCGTGTCGCGCTGGTCATAGATCGACTTCACGCGCGCGAACAGCTTCGGGTCGAGGTTGATCTCGTCCTGGTGCGCGGCCAGCTTCGGCGCCACTTCTTCCTGGATCTTCTGGCGCGCATCGTTGGTATCGGCCTGGACCAGGCCGAAGAAGATGCGCGACACGCGGGTCAGGGTCTCGCCGCTGCGCTCCATCGCCACGATGGTGTTGTCGAAGGTGGCCGGCTCGCTGCTGTCGGCGATCTTGCGAACGTCGGCCAGGTGCTGGCGCATGCCTTCTTCGAAGGCCGGCAGGTAGTCGCTGTCCTTGATCTTGTCGAACTGCGGCGCCTGGAACGGCAGCGTGCTGGCGCTCAGCAGCGGATTGGTGGAGGCTTCGGCCGGCTGCTGGGCCGGGGCTTTCTGGGCATCGGACACGGGGGTGGACTCCTTGCCGGAACAGGCCGCCAGCGCCAGGCTGATGGCGGCGGCCAGGACTACGGTACGCGACATGTAAAACGCTCCTTGGGCAGACGGTATGGAATACCAGCCCTCCACCCTACTCCTGTCGCGCTCGCCCGGCATGTGCCGGACGTGGCGTCTATGCGACGGCCTGCGGCCGGCTCAGACCGTGCCGCGGGTCTTGCCGATCCACGGCCGGTAGAACTCGCGGATGGCAGCCATGTCGGCCACATCGTCGCCACTCGGGGTGAACAGCGGACCGATGCCGATGGTCTTTTCCGGATAGTGGAAATAGGCGGTCAGGATCGGCACGTCTGCCATCCGGGCGATCTTCAGGAAGCCGGCCTTCCACTCCTTCACCGCCTTGCGGGTGCCCTCGGGCGTGATGGCGAACCACATCTTCTCGTTGTTGCGCAGCAGGTCCACCGCCTGGCCCACCGTGCCCTGCGGCGAGCTGCGGTCCAGCGGGATCACGCCCAGCTTGTGCAGCAGCGGCCCCAGCGGCCACCAGAACAGCGAGGCCTTGCCCAGCACCTTCACCTTCATGCCCAGCGCGATCTTGGCCGCCATGCCCCACAGGCCGTCCCAGTTGGACGAATGCGGCGCGATGATGAATACCAGGCGCGGGATGTCAGGCAGGGTGCCGGTCACCTTCCAGCCGCCCATGCGCAGGGTGCAGCGCGCCAGCCAGCGCAGGAAGGCGTTGGGTTTGACCTGTGGCATCTGCGGCGGCACGGCCGGCAGCAGCGGAGTCGGGTTGTTCAAGCAATCACTCCCAGTCACGTGATGAGCGCCCGCGCTTGATCTGCGCGCGCCCGCGTTTGGCGTCCAGACGACGCAGTTTCGACCCGAGGGTCGGCTTGGTGGCCTTGCGCGGTTTGGGCACGCTCAGCCCGGCCTGGATGAAGGCCGCCAGCCGCTCGCGCGCATCCTCGCGATTGCGATCCTGGGTGCGGAAACGTTGCGCGTCGATGACCAGCACGCCTTCGCCGGTCATGCGCCGGTCACGCCGCGCCAGCAGGCGCGTGCGCAACGGTTCGGGCAACGAGGGCGAGTTGGCCACGTCGAAACGCAGTTCCACCGCAGTGGAGACCTTGTTGACGTTCTGGCCACCGGCACCGCTGGCACGCACGAACCGCTCGACGATCTCGCCGTCGGGGATTTCAAGCTGCGCGTTGATGGTGACCGGTCCACTGCCCATCCGCGCATTGTAGCGGCAGCCACGTGTCGGAGTGCGCATCGCGCGCCGTATGCCGCCGATCAGGTACCGAACACGCCGCCTTCGCCTTGGCTGCGGGTATGCTGGCCGTCCCATGTACCGCAGGAAGCTTCGCATGACCCGCTCCGCACCCGCCCTGCCCTCCCTGCTGCGCCGCGCCGCCCTGCTGCTGGCGCTGGCCGTGGCCAGTGTCCCCGCCCTGGCCGCGCCGCCGACCGATGGCGACATCAACCGTCTGCTGTCCGCGTCACGTGCGCAGAGCATGATCGACACCATGCTGCCGCAGATCGAGGCGATGCAGCAGCAGCAGTTCCAGCAGGTGGCCGCACAGCGCCAGCTCAATGCCCAGCAGCAGGAGCAGCTGAAGCGGATCCAGGCGCGGACCAGCCAGACCCTGCGGCAGGCACTGTCCTGGCAGCAGCTGCGGCCGATGTACGTGGACCTGTACAAGAAGACTTTCAGCAAGGAAGACGTGCTGGCGATGGCCGAGTTCTACGAGAGCGCGGCCGGCCAGAGCCTGCTGGACAAGACCCCGGCCCTGATGCAGAACGTGATGGTGGCGATCCAGGCGCGCATGCAGCCGCTGTTCGCGGACCTGCAGAAGGACCTGGAAGCGATCGTCAACGAGCCGGAAAAGAAGTGAGGTCGTGCCGGCCGCTGGCCGGCAACCTCGTACGGTTGGGATCAGGCAGATGCCGGCCAGCGGCCGGCACTACCGTCTATAGGTCCACCTGCCAGCCGAACAGGTCCAGCGCCTTCTGGAACTCACGATCCAGCGGCGCACTGACATCCACGTTGCCGCCCTCAGGATGCGGGAAGCGCAGGCGCTCGGCGTGCAGCAGCATGCGGTGCACACCCTGCATGCGGAAGATGCGGTTGTGGCGGCCATCACCATGGCTGGTGTCGCCGATCATGTGATGCGACAGGTGCTTGAGGTGCCGGCGGATCTGCCGGAAGCGCCCGGTCTGTGGCTGGCAGCGCAGCAACGCATAGCGCGAGCGGGTGAACTCGCCGACCGGCACCGACAGCTCGCCGGTGGCCAGGCGCTGGAAGTCGGTGACCGCCGGCTTTTTCACCGGTTTGCCCGGGCCGCCGTCCAGATCATGATCGACCTGCCAAGCGAGTTCGGCCGGCCAGCCCCGGCAGACGGTCAGGTAGTCCTTCAGCACCTCGCCACCCATCAGCGCCTTGCCCAGCGCACTGGCGGTCTCGCGGTCAAAGGCCAGCAGCAGGCAGCCACTGGTGGCCCGGTCCAGGCGATGCACGAGGAAGATCGGGCGGCCCAGCTGCTCGCGCAGGCGGTCGGCCAGGAAGTCGTCTTCGCCACGGGCCAGCTTGCTGTCGTGGACCATCAGCCCGGCAGGCTTGTTGACCACGGCCAGGCGCTCATCCAGGTGCAGCAGCTGCAGGGGCGCGGTTTCAGTCTCGACCGCGGCGAGGGTGTCAGGTTCGGTGCTCACGGCGGGATTATCGAGGCTGGGCACTGAATGCGGTAGAGCCGGCCGCTGGCCGGCTGCCTGCGGATCGTCTGGCTGCTGGGCTTGCCGGCCAGCGGCCGGCACTACCAGATCAGGCGCGGCCGGCACTACCAGATCAGCGCGGGCAGCGCGGCGGTCAGGCGTTGCGTACGGCCAGCAGCTCGCCGTTGCCCACCGGCACCAGGCTGGTGCTGAAGTCCGGATCAGCGTCCAGCAGCACGCGCAACGGTTCCATCTCTCCCGCATGCGAGGTGGCGTTGTCCACCACCAGCAGGCCGCCCGGGCGCAGCACGCGGCGCAGCTGCGGCCACCAGCCGGCGTATTGCCCGCGGTCCGAATCGAGGAACAGCAGGTCAATGCTGGCATCGGCGGCCTCTGCCAGCCACGGCCCGGCATCGTCGTGGACCAGCGTGATGCGATCGGCCAGGCCACTGCGCGCGAAGGTGTCACGCGCCATCGCCGCCTTGTCCTCGGCGTATTCCAGCGTGGTCACGTGGCCGTCGATGGCGGCGGCAGCCTCGGCCAGCCACAGCGTCGAATAGCCGTTGGAGGTACCGATCTCCAGTACGCGGCGCGCAGTGCCGAAGCGGACCAGCACCGCGAGGAATTCGCCCGTATCTGGCGTGATGTTGAGCATGCGGCGGCCACGCGCGCTTTCGCGGGCGTCGTTGTCGGCGCCGAAGCGGGCCAGTTCGTCCTTGAGTGCCTGCAGCATGGGGCCTACTTCCACCACGCGCGCAGCAGCGCCACTGCACCGACCGCACCGGACAGCCAGCTCCACGCCGGCACGTCGCCCCAGTACCAGCCCGGCGGCTGCAGCACATACATCAGTGCAGCGATGGCGAGCAGGCCGACGCCGGTGATCGCGCCCACGGCGCGCTTCTGCAGGCGCTGCAGGCTGGCGTCGAGCGCGACCAGATCGCGCGAACGCATCGCCAGTTCGTGGCGGCCTTCCACCTGCTGGGTCAGCCAGGCGTGCACCAGCCGCGGCATGTCCGGCGCATGGGTCATGATTTCCGGCAGGCGCTTGCCCAGCTCGCGCACCACCCGGCGCGGGCTGTAGCGCTCGCGCAGGATCTTCGCCAGCACCGGCTTGGCCACCGCCCAGATGTCGATCTGCGGGTCCAGCTGGCGGCCGACGCCCTCGATGTTCAGCAGGGTCTTCTGCAGCAGGATCAGCTGCGGCTGCAGCGTCAGCTGATAGCGCTGCGCCACCCGGAACAGCTTCATCAGCACTTCGGCCAGCGAGATCTGCGACAGCGGACGGGTGAAGTACGGCTCGCACACTGAACGCACGGCTGCTTCCAGATCGTCGATGCGTACGTGGTCGGGCATCCAGCGTGCCTGTACATGCAGTTCGGCGATGCGACGGTAATCGCGGTTGAAGATGGCCATGAAGTTCTCGGCCAGGTAGTACTGATCTTCCTGCGAGAGCTGGCCCATGATGCCGAAGTCCAGCGCGATGAAGCGCGGATTGGCACGGCGCGCCAGATCGGTGTCGACCCAGATGTTGCCGGCGTGCGCATCGGCGTGGAAGAAATTGTCGCGGAATACCTGGGTATAGAACACCCGCACGCCCTTGGCGGCCAGCGCCTTGCGGTCGATGCCGGCCTTGTCCAGTGCAGCGATGTCATCGGACGGAATGCCCCACACCCGCTCCAGGGTCAGCGCGCGCTCGGCGGTGTGGCTCCAGATCACTTCCGGCACGTACAGGTCGTCGGAGTTTTCCCAGAAGCGGCGCAGCACGCTGGCATTGGCGCCTTCGCGCTGCAGGTCCAGCTCGGCGGCCAGGGTGTTCTCGACCTCGGCCACCACTTCGCGCGGCCGGATCTTGTCGGCGCGCGGGTGGGTGCGCTCGACCAGGGCGGCCAGCGAATTGAGCAGGGCGATGTCGGCGTCGATCTGCTTCTCGATGCCCGGTCGAAGTACCTTGACCACCACCTGGCGACCATCAGCCAGCGTGGCCGCGTGCACCTGCGCGATCGAGGCCGAAGCCAGCGGTTCGGTGTCGAAGCTGGCGAAGGCCTCGCTGACCGGCAGGCCGAGCGCGTCCTCGACGATGCGGCGCGCGGTCTCGCCATCGAACGGCTTGACCCGGTCCTGCAGCAGGGTCAGCTCGTTGGCCACGTCCGGCGGCACCAGGTCGCGGCGGGTGGACAGGATCTGGCCAAACTTGACGAAGATCGGGCCGAGGTCCTGCAGCGCCAGGCGCAGGCGCGCACCGCGCGACTGCGAGGCGATGCTGGCCGAGGCGCGCGGCACGAACGGCTTGGCCAGGCGCAGCCAGCGCTCGGCCGGCGTGCCCTGCAGCAGGTCGTCGAGGCGGTAACGCAGGATCACCCGGCCAATGCGGCTGGCCCGCAGCACGGCCTTCATGCGGCACCCCGCAGGCGCTGCACGCGTGCACCAAGGCGCTCCACGTCATCGCGCAGCACATCCACGTCGTCGTGGAAGGCATCCAGCTCGGCGCGCGGCACCACATCGCGCGACTCCTCGGTGATGAACTCAGCGGCGCTGTGGGCCAGGTCGATCGCCCCCTGGCGCGCGTGCTGCAGGGCGCTGCGCAGGGTGTTGGCGACCTGCACGCCCAGTACTTCGCCGAATACGCTGACGAAAGGCTGCTGCCAGTCCGGATCGAAGCCCTTGGCCAGCTGCTGCAGGCGGCGCGCCAGCTCGGCATCGCCGGCCACGCGCACACGGCCCTTGCCGTTGTTGTCGCCGCGCCGCGCGTTGGCCAGCAGCGGCAGCTGCGCCAGCACGCCGGCCAGGCTGCTGCGCACGGCCAGGTCGGCTTCCTGCGCATCCACCGGGCCGACCCGCAGCTGGTCGCCGTCGACGCTGATGCGCATGGCCAGCGACGGCGCTTCCAGGGTCAGGTCGATATGCCGGCCGTCGAGGCTGGCCAATGCATGGCGGGTATCCGGATCCAGCGCCAGCGCGCGGTTCAGGGCGATCTGCAGGGCGCGGCCAGCGACCGGCTTGAGGGACTTGAGCAGGGAGAGAGCCATGTGCGCATTCTACCTGCGTGGGTGGGGGGCTTGGGCCGGGCTGCCGCCCGGCACCCGCAGATGCAACGGCAACGGCAATAGCCGAAGCAACAGCAACAGCGGGCATTCCGTGGGTTGGCGGGACGGGGCCGGTTGCGGGGGACGCCGTAAACCCGTCCGTGGGGGCTTGGCCGCGGCATCCATGCCGCGGACACCCCCGCAACCGGCCCACCCCGCCTTCGACAGGTTCCTGCTGCTCTTGGTGGGTGTCGACCTTGGTCGACACGGTAGATCCACGCCATGCGTGGATGGATTTCTGGTTCACCTGTGCCTCACGCGGATGGCCGATGAAGGTTCATGCTATGGGGCCACGCAACGCACAGGACATCGCACTCCCCATGGCACGGACCCGGGTCGGCATCATTTTCGGGGGCAAGTCCTCCGAGCACGAAGTTTCGCTGCAGTCGGCGAAGAACATCCTCGATGCGCTTGATCGCGAGCGCTTCGAGCCGGTGCTGGTCGGCATCGACAAGCAGGGCCAGTGGCATCTGAGCCAGCCGGATACCTTCCTGATCAATGCCGATGATCCGTCGCGCATCGCGCTGCATCGCTCGGGCCAGTCGCTGGCGGTGCGCCCGGGCGCCGAGCAGGCGCAGCTGCAGCCGTGCGATGCGGCCAGCGCGCTGGGCCAGATCGATGTGGTGTTGCCGATCCTGCATGGGCCACTCGGCGAAGACGGTGCGCTGCAGGGGCTGCTGCGCATGGCCAATCTGCCCTTCGTCGGTTCGCCGGTACTGGGCTCGGCGGTGGCGATGGACAAGGACGTGACCAAGCGCCTGCTGCGCGACGCGGGGCTGCAGGTGGCGCCGTGGCTGTGCATCCGTCGCCATCAGGCCGCGGAGGTCGATGCCGACGCGGTGATCGCCCAGCTCGGCCTGCCGCTGTTCGTGAAGCCGGCCAACCAGGGTTCGTCGGTGGGTGTGAGCAAGGTCAAGGATGCGGCGGGCTTCGCCGAGGCACTGGCATTGGCGCTGCGCTACGACCACAAGGCGCTGGTGGAATCGGCGGTGGTCGGCCGCGAGATCGAATGCGCAGTGCTGGGCAACGAGCACCCGCAGGCCAGCGTATGCGGCGAGGTGGTGGTGCACGACGAGTTCTACGCCTACGACACCAAGTACATCAATGACTATGGCGCTGAAGTGGTGGTGCCGGCCGACATCGACGCCGCCACCCAGGCGCGCATCCAGCAGATCGCGCGGCAGGCCTACCAGGCGCTGGAGTGTGCGGGCATGGCGCGCGTGGATGTGTTCCTCACCGCAGACGGCGAGATCGTCATCAACGAGGTCAACACGCTGCCGGGCTTCACCCGCATCAGCATGTACCCGAAGTTGTGGGGCGCCAGCGGTGTCGACTACACCGCGCTGATCACGCGCCTGATCGAGCTGGCGCTGGAACGCCACGAAGCTGATCGCGGGCTGCAGAGCGCTGTGTAACGTGGTGATCGCCCGCAGAGTCGAGCATGGCTCGACTCTGCGGAAAGCGATGCCGGCCAGCGGCCGGCACTACCGGCTAGCCGCGCTTGCGGAACATCGAGATCACCGCAAGGATCAGGAACACCACGAACAGGATCCAGGCGATGTTCGTTGCGGCGCCGGCGATACCGGAGAAACCCAGAACGGCGGCGATGATGGCGATGACAAAGAAAATGATGGCGTAGTGCAGCATGGCGCTCCTCGCGGGTGGTCGAGCCTTGGATGGCGTGGGTCCATCCTCCCGATCCTGCGGTGTGCAACCAGTGATGGCGATCTATGCAGCAGATGAAGCCTTCAGCCTGCGCAGCCCTTCTTCGATGCTGACCTGCGGCACATAGCCGAAGTCACGGCGGGCGGGCTCCATGCTGTACCAGTGCGGCGTGCACAGCTGTTCGGCCAGGAACCGGGTCAACGGCGGTTCGCCGCGCAGGCGCAGCAGCGGCCACAGCCGCTCGCAGATGGCGCCGATACGGTACGCGGTCTTGAAGCTGATCGCCTTGTCCACGGTCGGTGCACCCACCGCCTGCAGCAGCTTGTTGACCAGCTCGCGCATCGGCAGCGGTTCGCCGTTGGAAATGAAGTAGGCCTTGCCTGCACATGCGGCACCGGGCGCCAGTGCCTCGAAGGCGAGGAAGTGGGCAAGCGCGGCGTTGTCGATGTAGGTGGTATCGACCTTGTTGCTGCCATCGCCCACCAGGCGCAGGCGGCCCTGTCGTGCACGTTCGGCCAGGCGCGGTACCAGCTGCTGGTCGCCAGGGCCCCAGATCAGGCGCGGACGCAGCGCCACCGTCGCCAGCGAGGCGTCATTGGCTGCCAGCACGCGCTGTTCGGCAATCGCCTTGGTGGCTGCATAGGGCGCCTGGAAATCTTCGCCGTACGGCACTTCGTCGGCGCCGAGGCCTTCTACGGGGTGCGTGGCCCGGTGCGTCACGCTGGGCGTGGAGGTGTAGACCAGCCGGCCGATACCGTGCGCACGGCAGGCTGCGATGACGTTGTCGGTGCCGACCACATTGGCCTGGTGGTAGCTGTCATAGCTGCCCCACGCACCGGCCTTGGCACCGTTGTGGAATACCGCATCGACGCCGGCCGCCGCATGCAGGACCGCCTGCGGGTCGGCCAGGTCGCCACGGATCTGGCCCACGCCCATCACCTGCAGCTCCGGGTAATGGCTGCGGTTGAACGCCAGTACCTGGTGGCCACGTTCGACCAGCCCGCGGCACAGCGCCTGGCCAAGGAACCCACCACCACCGGTGACCAGGATCTTCATGCGCGCTTCTCCAGTTCGGCGCTGGCCCAGACGGCGAGCTTCTCGCGGCCGATCTTGGCGTTGTGACGGATATCGACGGGGAACGCCGGATGCACCAGGAAGTGCTGCAGGCCGGCCTCAGGCATGCGCGCTGCGGCATGCGCACGCAGCGCTTCCTGCAGTGCCGGGCTGTCGGACCGGCCACGCTGCAGCTCCACGCACAGCACCGGCACCTGCGCACCGGCGGCCCCCACGCCAACCAGCGCAGTGCGCGCCACGCCGGCCACGGTGTTGAACACCGGCTCGACCTGTTCGGTGTACAGCGGTCCGCGCGCGGTTTCCACGCGCTGCGTCTTGCGCCCGCAGAACCACAGGCGACCCTGCGCATCGAAGTAACCGACGTCGCCCATGCGATGCACCACGCGGGTGCTGCCATCGGCCAGCGTCTCGCGGATCTTCGCCGCCGCAGTGGCCTGCGGGCGGTTGAAGTAGCTGTCGGTGGCGGTCGGCCCGGCCACGGTGATCTCGCCCACCTCGCCGGTGGCCAGCACACGTGCCTGCGACCAGTCGGCCAACGGTGCGTCGTCGATGGCGATGATGCGCACCTCGTTGGGGGCCACCACGTTGCCCACGCAGGTGCCGGCACCGGCCTCGGTCGCCGCGCGGGTGCGCTCCAGTTCGCGGCCTTCGACCACCGCCACCGGCAGGCACTCAGTGGCGCCATAGGGAGTCCAGAACTGCGCATCGGCCGGCAGCAGGCTGCGGATGGTGGCGACCACGTCCGGCGGCACCGGTGCCCCGGCCGAGGTCACCCGGGTCACCGTCGGCAGTGGCCGCCCGTGCCGAGCCAGCACCCGCATCAGCGCTGGCGAGCCGAACAGCTGGGTTACGCCGAAGCGCTGGATGGCATCGTGCAGGCGTCCCGGGTCGGCCTGCGCCGGCCGCGTCGGGTCCATGTCCGGGATCACCGAAGTCAGGCCCAACGCCGGGTCGAACAGCGCGAACGGTGGGAAGGTCGGCAGGTCCACCCCACCCGCTTCCATGCCGAAGGCACTGCCCAGCAGCTGGATCTGGCCGACGAAGTGGCGGTGGCGGTAGACCACGCCCTTGGGCACGCCGGTGGAGCCGCTGGTGAACAGGATCGCCGCCATGTCCTCGCCATCGGTATCGGCCAGCATGGCCCCCCCCTTGGCACCGGCACGTTCCAGCGCGGCCAGGCTGGTACCGCCCCAGCCGAGGCGGCGGCCGACCGTCACCAGCCGGGTGGCCGACGGCGCCCAGCGCAGCACCAGCCGCGCCACATGCGCCAGCGGAATGCCGATGAAGGCCTGCGGCTGCGCCTCGTCCAGGCACTGCTTAAGCGCGCGCCGGTCGATGCCCGGATCGACCAGCACCGGCACTGCGCCCAGCTTGAACAGCGCGAACATCAGCAGGAAGAACTCCGGAGAGGGCCGCACCATCACCACCGTGCGCACGCCACGGCCGATCCCGTAGCCGGCCAGGCCGGCGGCCATGGCATCACTGCGGGCGTCCAGCTGACGGTAATCGAGGGTGACATCGTAGGCGGCCATGCCGTTGCCGGCGCCGCGGCGGCCCGGGCAGCGGATGGCGATCTGGTCGGGGCGTTCACGCGCCAGTTCAGGCAAACGGGCCGCAATGTTGCAGGGTCGGTTCATCCGTTCATTGTCGCCGCTTACGGAATTTCTTGCGCGGCGGCCCACTTCGTGGAAAATCCGCACCCTCGTTCCCGATTCCGACTGCCGCCCGAGGCGGCTTGCCCATGCAACATCCCTGCATGACCTGCGGCGCCTGCTGCACCCAGTACCGCGTGGCCTTCCACTGGATGGAATCGGACGAGGTCACCCCCGGCGGCGTGCCGCATCAGCTCACTGAGGTGCTGGATCCGCACCGCCTGTGCATGCGCGGCACCCATTCCAAGCCGGTGCGCTGCGTCGCGCTGGATGCGCAGATCGGCGTGTATTCACGCTGCACGATCCACCCCAACCGGCCCAGCGTGTGCCGTGAGGTGGATGCATCGTGGGAATACGGCAAGGCCAGCCCGCAGTGCGACAAGGCGCGCATTGCCTATGGCCTGGATCCGCTGACGCCGGCCGACTGGCGCTGGCGCGATGACGCCGACAATGACGACGATCACCCGGACGACAACGGCAACAGCCCGTCCTCGCCGCCGCAGGCGCCGGTCGCCGCGTAATGGTAGTGCCGGCCGCTGGCCGGCAACCTCATCAACCCTTCGGGTGTGCCGACCAACGGTCGGCACCCACCGGAAGAGGAAGGGGTGGATGCCGACCGTTGGTCGGCACACCGATCAGATCGGGTTCTTGTCCAGAAAGGCGCGGATCTCCGGCACCAGCACTTCGTGCTTGTCTTCCAGCACGTAGTGGCCGGCGTCCTCGAACGCATGTACCTGGGCCTGCGGCAGCGCGGCCTGGAAGCCCTTCAGGAAGTGGTGGTCGAACACGAAGTCGCGCAGGCCCCAGCCGAGGAAGGCCGGCCGGTCGGCGAACGACGGCAGCGCCTTGCCGGCACGTTCCAGCAGCGACCACGCCTTGTCGGCCGGCGACAGCGGGATGTCCTGCATGAAGCGGATGGTGCTGATGCGGTTGGCGTAGCTGTTGTACGGCGACACGTAGGCGCGGCGCACGTCGGCCGGCATCTTCCGCTCCACGCCCAGCCACGAGGCACCTGACGAGAACGCGTTGAAGGTGCGGATGATCCACTCGCCGATCTTCCAGTGGCGGCCCAGCGCGATCTGCCACGGCATCTTCTTCGCCGCCGGCATCGGGAACGCGGCGGTGTTGAGCACCACCAGGCGCTTCACCTGGTCGTGATGCGACAGCGCCCAGCCGAAACCGATCATGCCGCCCCAGTCGTGCACCGCCAGGGTCACCGGACCGGTGATGCCCAGGTGCTTGAGCAGCGCATCGAGGTCGTCAACGCGCGACTGCAGCGTGTACTCGTAGCGGCTGTCATCGGGCTTGTCCGACAGGCCCATGCCGATGTGGTCCGGCACGATGCAGCGGTACGTGTCCGACAGGCCGGCGACCAGCGTGCGCCAGTAATAGCTCCACGACGGGTTGCCATGCACCATCACCACCACCTCGCCGTCGCGCGGGCCTTCGTCGAGATAGTTCATCGACAGGCCGGGGCGTACCTCGAAGCGCTGCGGGTGGGCGGGGTAACCGGGAAGCTGGGACATCGGATCGCACCTGTAGAAAGGGCCGGTAAACCGGCCCTTGAACACTTGGAAAAATCATCGCTGCCCGTCGTGCAGCAGGTCAGCGGTGACTCTTTTACCAGACCACTTCAGCCATCGAGCAGTTCAGGCCCGAGCCGATACCCAGAAGCGCGATGCGATCGCCCTTCTTCAGCTTGCCCAGCTGCTTGAGCTTGCTCAGCACGATCGGCACCGAGGCCGGGCCGATGTTGCCGTGCTCGCCGAAGATGGTCATCACCTTCTTCGGGTCGATGCCGAAGTTCTTGATGAACGCCGCGGTGTGCGGCTGGCTGACCTGGTGGATCACGAACTGGTCCAGCTCTTCCACGGCCCAGCCCAAGGCGATCTTGGCAGCGGTGAAGGTCTTCTGTGCCAGCTTGATGCCTTCGATCAGCAGCAGGCGGGTGTCGGTGACCATGCGGTCCAGGTTGCCCAGGCACAGCTGGTTCCACTCGGTGGCCGAGCGCGTCACGCCGCCCTTGTAGCGCGGCGCGTCCGGCACCAGCTCCGAGCGCGCCATCACCATCGCCGCGGCACCCGAACCGGTGGTCAGGGCGGCCAGCTCGTTGCGGAAATCGTCGGCGGTGACGTCCGGGGCGGTCATGCGCTCCAGGGTCTTCTCGTACACCAGGTTGGCGGTCTCGCCGTCCACCACCAGCGCGTAGTCGATGTCACCGCGCTCGATCATGCGCGCGGCGATGTCCATGCCGTTGATGAAGGCCAGGCAGGCATTGGCGACGTCGAAGGTCATGCACTCGTCGCTGACGCCGAGGTTGCCCGAGACGATGGAGGCCGTGGACGGCTCCAGGTAGTCGCGGCTGACCGAGGTGTTGACCAGCAGGCCAACCTGCGTCGCATTGATGCCTGCGTCTTCCAGTGCCTTGCGGCCTGCCATGGTGGCAGCGTCGGACGCCAGCACGCCGTTGTCCCACAGGCGGCGCGCGTGGATGCCGGCGATGTCGCCGAGCACGTCGGTGCGGATACCCAGGCGATCCAACGTCGGCTGCAGGCGTTCGTTGATTTCCTTGGTGGTCAGCGTATGCGGCGCGTCGACGTGTGCCAGGCCGGCGATCGAGACATTCTTGAAGAGCATCGAGGTTAGCGCCAAGGCTCAGGCAAAAGGGGGCGCTATTCTATAACCCCCGGGGCCTTCACCGCATCTTTACGAATTCAGCCTTGGCCGTATGGTGAAGCGTTCAGCGCGGCGGGCACTGGAATGCGGCGAAGCGCTGGCTGCCATCGGCCGGGGCCGCGGCGGCCTGCACGGCATTGGCGCCGGCGCTCGGGGCCTCGTTGCGGGCCAGGGTTTCCAGCTCTTCCTGCACGCGCAGCGGGTTGCGGTTGTAGAAGCCGACCTTGCTCTTCACGGTCACCACCACCTCGCCCTTGGCAATGCAGCCAGCGGGAACCGGGCCTGCCGGCAGCACGCGGGTCGCCTTGCCGGCCGGTTCGATCGGCACCCAGGTACAGGCGGTGACGGTGAGCAGCAGGGAGGAAAGCAGCAGAACGCGCATGGGCAGATCCTGGAAGGGTATGGAGGGATTCTGCCTGAACCGCCTGAATCGGGGGTAGCCGGTGGGGGGACGGATCCCCCGCAGCGGGCTCTGACCCCGCCTTCGGGTCACGGCGTTGCCGGCCAGCGGCCGGCACTACCACGGCAAGGTTGCCGGCCAGCGGCCGGCACTACCTGGGGAGGCCTGCCCGCGGGGGCGGGCAGGCGCATCCCTTATTTCTTGACCGGGTTGCCTTCGGCGTCGATCACCGTCACCTCGCCCAGGTTGAGCGCACGCACGGCCGCTTCGGTCTGCTTGAGATCACCCACCACCACCCAGGTCAGCGCCTGTGGCTTGATCTCGGCGGCGGCCTGCTGCACCTGCGCCGGGGTCATCGCCTCGATCTCGGCCTTGCGACGCAGCACGTAGTCGTCCGGACGCTTGAACTGCACGATCGAACCGATGGTCGAGGCGACCGCGCTGGCGGTCTCGTAGGCACCGGGCAGGCTCAGGGTCTGGATGTTGCGGATGCGGTTGACCTCGGCGGCGGTGGCCGGCTTGCTGCCATCGGCGAACGCGGCGATTTCCTTGCGCATTTCCGCCATCGCCGGGCCGGTCTTGTCGATCTGCACCGGCGCGCTGGCCATCCACGGGCGCTGGCCCACCGAGTTGATCGCGCTGCTGCGCGCACCGTACGACCAGTGCTTGTCCTCACGCAGGTTCATGTTCAGGCGCGAGGTGAAGTCGCCGCCGATCACGCCGTTGGCAATATCGAAGCGGGTCGAGCTGGTGGCGCTGGACGGCGCCACCACCTGCCCCGCGAACAGGTTGGCCTGCACCGCACCCGGCTGGTCGATCAGGAACACGCGCGGGCCCTTGGGCAGCGCGACATCGGTAGCCGCCTTCACCTGCGGCGCCTCGCCGGTCGCCTTCCAGTCGCCCAGCTGCTTGTCCAGCAGCGGCACGATCTCGGCCAGGGTGGTGTCACCGACCACGATCAGGGTGCCGTTCTGCGGCCGCAGCCAGTCGTGGTGGAAGTCGACCAGGTCTTCGCGGGTCAGGCCGTTGATCGCTGCTTCGTCACCGCTGCCGGTGAACGGAATGGCATACGGGTGGCCCTTGCCGTACAGCAGCGGCGGCAGCACGCGCATCGCCACCGCACCCGGGTTGACCTTCTCCTGCTGGATGCCGGCAATCCAGCTCGCCTTGACCCGGTCGATCTCGCCCTGCTCGAAGCGCGGTTCGCGCAGCAGGTCCCGATACAGCGCCAGCGACGGTGCCAGGTTTTCCTTCAGCGCCGACAGGTCCACGCTCATGGAGTCCAGGCCGGCCGAGGCATCCAGGCTGGCGCCCAGTGCGTCTGCGGCATCGGCGAAGGCCAGCGAGCCGAGCTTGCCGGCGCCTTCGGTCATCAGGCTCATGGTGAAGTTGGCGGTGCCCGGCTTGCGGCCCTGGTCGGCGCTGAAGCCACCCGGGAACTGGTAGCTGAACTGCACCACCGGAATCTCGTGGCGCTCGGCCAGGATCACCTGGGTGCCGTTCTTCAGCGTGGCGCGCTGCAGCGCCGGGAACTTCAGCTGCGGGAACTCGCGGGTCTGCGGCACGCCGGCCTTGCGGTCGACCTGCTCGGGCAGGGTGCTGTACTTGGGGTCCACTGCCGGCACGGTGGAGGGCTTCGGCGCCTGGCTCGGGTCTTCCTTCAGCGCCACGCGCTCACCCGGTGCAATCACCAGGGTGTGGCTGCCCTTGTCCAGCCACTGCGCGCCCAGACGGCTCAGATCAGCAGCACTGGCCTTCTCGATGTTGGCCAGCGAGGTGCGGAAGCAGCCCGGGTCGCCGGTGAACACCGCACACTCGGCCAGTGCGTCGGCCTTGCCGCCGAAGCCGCCGATGCGTTCGATGCCGCGGATGAAACCGGCGCGGGCACCGGTCTTGGCGCGTTCCAGCTCGGCCGCGGTCGGGCCCTGCTTGATCAGCCGGTCCAGTTCCTCGTCGATGATCTTCTCGACCTTGGCCGGGTCCTGGCCCTGCTTGACCGTCGCCATGATCACGAAGTTCGAACCCAGCTGCGACGTCGACAGGCCTGCCGCGATGCTGTCCACCAGCTTGTCCTGGTGCTGCAGGCGCTGGCTCAGCCGCGAGGACTTGGCGCCGCCCAGTACCTGCGCGAACAGCTGCAGCTGATCGACCTCGATGGTACCGACCTGCGGCACGTTCCAGGCGCGGTAGATACGCGCCTGCGGCACCTTGTCGGTCATCGTCTCGCGCGTGTCGGCGCTGCGCTTGGCCACGTTCACCGCCGGCTGCGCCATGGTCGGGCCGGCCGGGATGCTGCCGAAGTACTTGCCAACCTTTTCCTTGGCGGTGGCCAGGTCGATGTCGCCAGCCAGCACCAGCACGGCGTTGTTCGGGCCGTACCAGGTGCGGAACCAGGTCTTCACGTCATCCAGCGACGCCGCGTTCAGATCGTTCATCGAACCGATCACGCCGTGGTGGTACGGGTGGCCAACTGGATACAGCGCCTTGTTGAGCTGGTCCCAGGCCTGGCCGTAGGGCTGGTTCTCGCCCTGGCGCTTCTCGTTCTGCACCACGCCACGCTGCTCGTCCAGCGCCGCCTGGTCGATCGCACCGACGAGATGGCCCATGCGGTCCGATTCCATCCACAGCGCCATGTCCAGCGCAGTGGTGGGCACGTTCTCGAAGTAGTTGGTGCGGTCGGTATTGGTGGTGCCGTTCTGGTTGGTGGCACCCACCTGCTTGAACGGCTCGAAGAACTCGCCATCGTGGTTTTCGCTGCCCTGGAACATCAGGTGTTCGAACAGGTGCGCGAAGCCGGTGCGGCCGGCCGGTTCGTCCTTGCTGCCGACGTGATACCAGACGTTGACCGCGACGATCGGCGCCTTGCGATCGGTGTGCACGATCACGCGCAGGCCGTTGGGCAGGGTGAACTGCTCATACGGGATATCGACCTTGGCCGGTGCGGCCGGCTTTGCCGCCAACGCATGGGAAGGCACAAGCGTGCCCAGGGCGGTGCTGAGGGCAACGGCCAGCAGCGCAGTGCGCGGGCGAAGGGCGAGAGACATATCCGGATCCTTGGTCACATAGGTGAACCCCGATCCTAGCGTGCGCGCGCAACGGCAGGAATCGGTCGCCAGTCACTGGGGGTGTTTGCCCCTGTGCGCCATCCGCGGAGCCGATCTGCCCTGTCCGAGCCGTCACAAGCACCCGCCAGCAACGTCCGGACAGTGTCCGCAGCACATCGAATGGACAGGTGTCCGCCCGCCGGACACTTTTCGATGACCATAAAACCCTTGCAAATCAATAATTAAAAGTTGGCACGGGGATTGCTTGGTAGTTTCTGCACCAGGAAGGGCTTCAGACAAAAGCTGACTGAAGGATGAACAAACGCAGGAAATCGAAAATTTTCCTTGCAAGCCCAGAATTGGTGTACTACCTTACTACCACACCACTGATCACCAACACTAAACAGGCCCCGTCATGAACGCCAAGACCATTGCCATCGCCATCGCCCTGATCGCCGG
Source organism: Stenotrophomonas sp. YJH_SMC_58 (assembly GCF_059369635.1). Lineage (NCBI taxonomy): Bacteria > Pseudomonadati > Pseudomonadota > Gammaproteobacteria > Lysobacterales > Lysobacteraceae > Stenotrophomonas > Stenotrophomonas sp. YJH_SMC_58. The sequence goes on along the minus strand of NZ_JCAFSW010000010.1, from coordinate 26,898 downwards.
CACCGCGGTTGTTTCGTCGGTGCAGGCCTCCGAATCCATCAAGACCCTGTCCACCGTGCAGGTTCGTCCGGCCGCCGACCAGCTGGCCCAGCAGGCCTGGGAACAGGCCAGCGGCATCCCGACCCTGGCCACCGTGGAAGTGCGCCCAAGCGCCGACCAGCTGGCCGAGCGCAGCGGCTACGTCGCCGCCCCGGTCGCCGCCGCGATGCCGATCACCACCCTGGCCTCGGTGGAAGTGCGCCCGAGCCTGGAGCAGCGCGTCGCCCTGGCCGCCGAACTGGAAGCCCAGCGCTACGCCGCGACCCTGGCTGCCGCCGCCACCAGCGTCGCCAACCAGGTGATCGTCAACCTGCCGGCCCTGCAGGTGCGTCCGAGCGCCGCCGACCTGCAGGCCCTGGCCACCGAAACCGCCCAGGTCCTGCTGCGCCCGTAAGCGGTGCCGCCCTGCCTCGCGCAGGGCGTGCGCCGTAAAGGCGGCGGTCGTCGCAGGTACACTGCGCCGATGAATGCCGCGCCCCCGTTCCACGTGATCCTGTTCCAACCGGAAATCCCGCCCAACACGGGCAATGTGATCCGGCTCTGCGCCAACACCGGCGCTCATACTTTTTAGGCCTTATTTTCTCGGCTAAATCTCTGTTTTCGTTGCTGCTGCCTTAACTATGGTCACCGTATGGACACCCAAAAAGTGTCCGCCGGAGACGCCCGCAGCAACTCGCGCCACTTCGACGCAAACACCGCCGGCAGTGCTCGTGGACGAGCGACGGGTGGTGCTAGTCGTCATGGACTGTCCCTCCTCTGTTATGGACGGGAGCGAGCCTATGGGGCACCAGCAACACACGACCTCAACAAATCGCAGAATGTTGCCGGTGGGTCAAAAAAGAACGCCACGAACACTCATCGGCTTCACTGGACCCTAAACAAAACGGGAAATGTTTCCGTCAGGTCAGAACACGCACGGCGGATCGGCTTCGACCGGCATTGCCGCCAACCGCCATGCCGCCCCATCCAGATCATCGCCAACTCCAGGCTCTTGCGACTAAAGTGCTCGGAATGCAGCAGGTCGAGCAAGGAACCGGCGTCGCGCTGGCCCGTTCTGGCGCCGCGCCCCATACCCTTCATGTTCCACATCATGAAGCCGCTCTCGTCCACGAAGTCGCGTGATTTCAGCCACTTCAGCAGGTCCAGAACGCGAATAGACGATCTCCGTGTACTTTACTTCCAGCGTGCGCCTCGTTGTGACCTTCTTGGTGGCCTACTTCGTGGCGTGCTTTGGCCCGGACCCGGCCTTGCGCCAGTTCTGTAACGTGCGAATACCACTACCGGCAAGTTTCGCAACTTCGTCATCCGTGTACGCTTTTTCCGACGTATCACTAAGGATCTGACGCGCCATTTCTCGTGCTCCTCGGCGCTGATCCACTTCCACTCCATTACGGTCGCGCCGAGTTCCACACGTACCCGCTCTGTTTCGAGGCGATCTAGCTCGTCGAACACCTCGCCCCAAAACTCAAGCGCTTCCGTCACACCAACCGGATCGGCGGCCTTTTCAGCGGCCTTGTCTTCGTCATCCCCAGGTTCTTCAATCGCCTCAATCAGTTTCCCGACCGGCACCTCCCACCCGCCGCCATTCTTCTGCAGGCCTGGAACCAGAACGGCGCGCCATGCTTCGGCGACTTTTCCCGGAGACAGGCAGACGCGACCGGGGAACCGTTGGCTAATGCGTTCTTCAGTAGCAGCGGGGAGGGTGGCGCTCATTCCTTCGCAATCACCGTGTCGTACAGGCCGTAGTGCGTCAGCCCCTTGTGGCTCTCGATGCCCGTGTAGCGCAGCGAGGCGTCTTCGTAGCGGCGGAACGCAAACACCGCCTGGTTCATCTGCTCGGTGTTGAACACTTTCAACCGCACCAGTAGATGGAAGTCGGCCACGGTCAAGCCAGTGACCACCTTGAACAGATCAGGTTCAATCTTGGTGATCACATCCTGCAGCGTGTTTTCGCGGAAGTCGGTCAGGTACATGAAAGCCGGGATGCGTGTAGCGAACTTGATCAGCTTCTCCTGTACCAGCTTGCGCTTGCTCTTAAACTCCTTTTCTTCCTCGGAGAGTTGCTTCTTCTGCTTCTCCGTCAGGCCAGCTTCCTTGGCCTTTTTCTTGAGCGCCTTGATCTTGTCGCCCTTGTTGATGATCGTTTCGATCACGTTGTCGCCCAGCGATCGCCAGCCCTCAATCCGCTCCACGGCAGCCAAGGCTTCCGGGTCGTTTAGGATGCGGCGCAACGTGTCGTTGTCCACGTTGACCAGCAGGGCGCTTTCCCACTTACGTGCCAGCAGCGTCGCCGATGTGCCCGCCATCGCAATGTCGAGAATGCCGCCGGCATCGATCTGCGTCATGTTAGCGCCGTCGTAGGCCAGCACCGGCAGGAACGCTACCAAGTCTTTGACCGCATTCTCCGGGTTCGGTTCGTTCGGCGACAGACCAATGCCGTACTCGGACAACTGGCGAAGAGCGCGCGTGGGCGCGAAGTCGAACACGAAGCAAGCCGGCTTGAGGATTTCTTCCTCGTTCGGGTTGTCGCCGTTCGGGTTCTTGATCGACCACGGCGACTGCACGCGGAACGCCGCCTGGAAATAGGTTTCCGGCGATTTCAGGTTGCGCAGCATGAGGATGGACGACCATTGCGGCACCGTCACGCCCGTCGTGAGCTTGCCGCATGACAGCGTGATCGTTTTGGTATCGAAGCCGCTACCGATGGCATTGCGCACGGGCGGCAAGGCTTCCAAGCCAATACCGGCACTCGTGCCAGCAGCCGCGATCACTCTATAGTCGTGCCAGAACGTATTGTGCTTTTCCTTCAGCAGGTTCTCCATCGCGTGGCAGGCTGCGACGTTAGGCAAAAACCAGAACGAGTGCTGCAAGTACGGAAGCAGCCGGGTGTCGGAATACGGAAACGGCGGCTTGGTGCCGGTCTTCAGATACTCGGCAGCCTTGGGCATGTATGCGCCCCGGATGATGTTGAGCCATTTCTGTACATCGTCCTTGTGCTTGAATTTGGCCGTCTTCCCGGTGCTCGTCGCGGCGAAGAACTCATTGAGGTCAAACTCGTCAAACTCTCCGGCGCTGGCGATGGCCAGTAGCTCATCGGGCATTTGGTAGGTCAGCAGCCGCATTTGCGGCAGCGCCCCGTAGGGGTTCCACTTGTCCGCGTGATAGGTGGCGTGCTCTTCCTTGACGCGCTGCTCGTCAGTGTAGGTCCAGTTGTAGATTTGCTCTTCGATGAACTCGCCCGTGGCCAGCGCCTTGAACGGCGTACCGGACAGATAGAGGTACGCCTTGGTAGTGATGGGCAGGAAGCCTGGCTCCTTCTCCGTCAGCACGTCCAGATCGTCGTTGACTGCATCCAGATCAGCCGCATATTCGAGCTTGGCTTCCTTCTTGGCCTCGGCCTCGTCTTCGCCCTCGAACAGCTCCTTGGCGGTGTCGCGCCATGCTCCAAAGTGGTACTCGTCGAAGACCACCAAGTCCCAGTTCACTTCGTGCAGCCATTCATTGCGGGGCTTGATCGCCCCGGTTGCCTTGTCGCGGCCCAGCACATCCTGAAACGAGCCGAAATAGACCACCGACTTCTTCTTGTCGATCTGCGTCGGGTCGCTGCCCGAACTCTTCGAGAGGTATTGCCAGCCGTCGAAATCGGCGTGGTTCTCCAAGTCGGACTGCCACGCGTCCTCGACTGCTGGTTTGAACGTCAGCACCAGCACGCGCTTGGCCTTCATCGCCTTGGCGAGCTGGTAGGCGGTGAAAGTCTTGCCGAAGCGCATTTTCGCGTTCCACAGGAAACGCGGAACGGCGTGCTTGTCCTCTTCCCAGCGTGAGCGGTAGTAGTCGTGCGTCAATCGCACGGCGTCCGCTTGCTCCTTGCGCATGGGAAAGGTATCGCTGTGCGTGCCTGTGAACTTCTGGCCCGTCCGCAACTCGGTCAGGACGGTTTTCACGTCCTTCACGCTGCAGCGCATCCACTCCAGCGCGACATTCTTGAAGTCCTTCTTGACCAGCGCCGCCCGAACTTCGTGATCGCGGATAACGCTACCGTCCTCACGCTCGGCGCTCTCGTCCATTTCAATCTTGTAGTTCTTGATTGCCGCCGTCTTGAGCTGCTCGGCGACGCGCTTTTTCACGTCGCGCGTGGTCTGCCCAATCTTCAACTGCCCCTTATGCGCGTTGTCGGCAATCGAGTAGGCGTAAATGCGTGGGCGTGTGGTTGGCTTGGGAGCAAGGATTTCATCGATGGGCTTACTCATCGATATTGCCCTTCGCCCTGATGGATGCCTCAATGTAGGCGATATCGTCCTTGCTGAGCCGGTACTTTTTGTAGAGCTCTGCGTCTGTCCAGGCTCGATCCCACGCCTGCTGCGGAACCCATGTGTAAGTTGCACGCGTAGCATGCTGCGTGATTTTTCTTAGCGAAACCAAGAAGCGGAAGAAGCGAGTATTGAGATAAGTTTGCAGGCTCTCAGCCTTCTTCTTCGACCCTACGTAGAAGAATAAATAGGTTTGTGTGCAGACTGACGGCTTCTCGGCAATGAAACTTGGCCCAAGCACCATGGCAGGCCGAGCCCCACGCTCGCCATAGGCCGCTGGCGTCATCACCTTCCAATAGTCAATCAAATGCGCACTCTTAGTGACATCTCTACGCGCTATGCCGCCAATGAGGCGCTTGCCCTTACGGAAGTAGTACAGCGCAATGTCATCCGGCCGCTTTTTCTCACGAAATTCATCGAAGTTTGAGGTCCAGCCGAACTCCTTGTCAGCTGACAGGATTTCCGTGATGGAGGGTTCTTTCGCTGCGAGCACCTTCTTGAGAATGCCAAGCCCTCGACTGTCCCGCACAAAGATATCGTGCTCACCCAGATCGCGATCCACGGGGCCCACTGTTTCATCGCCGCTGACAGTGGTGACTTCGCACGCACCTTCATTATCCCTGTCCCAGAGGAAGAAGCAGACGCCACCCTCGAAATCCACGCCAGGAAACACCAAATCCATACGCTCAAAGTCAACCAACTTCCTTATATTCCTGTCTCCAAGCATAGCCTTTCGAAAATCCCCCAGGCCAAGACCAGACGCCATCCAGCGGGAGGGGATGACCATAGTCAAATAACGCGGCTGGAGCTTCTTTGCCTGCTCAACGAACTTATTATAGATAGGAATATCTCGCGTGCCGCCATCACTGGCTAACTGATACGGCGGATTGCCAATGATCACATCAAACTGCATGTCGCCTCCAAAAATTCCGTCCACGCGCGCCTTGATATCGTCAGCATGGATAAGCGCATAGGCATGCGTTTCCATTCCTGCGCCACGATCCAGCGCCTTCTTGCTCGCCCCACAGAACGCGCATCTCTCTCCGTTCCAAGCGTGTTCCGTCCGCTCGAACCAGACATTCCCAGCGTCGCTATCGAACGACTTACCAATGGAATGCTCGCCGTTGGCGTGTTTCGAGCAGTAGACGCTGCGCCGTGCCAACAAACTGGTGAGTTCGGTAATGGCAATGCCGAACACCTGTTTACTGAGGATGTGATCGACACGCTTCTGCAGGTTGGGGATCGCGTCCTTCAAGCCTTCCGTTAGTCGCGCAGTGATTTCGCGCAGGAACACGCCGGACTTGGTAAACGGATCGAGGAAACGCACGTCCGGGTTTGCCCAGATGCTCGCGCCGCCGTGGTCTGAGGCCCATGCTTCGGCCACGGCATCCAACATGCGATTGGCGAACTCTGGTGGTGTGAACACCTCGTCGTTGCTCAGGTTGGCAATGCACGTCAGCACGTCGGGATTTCGCCCACGCAGAGTGAAACCTGATTGCTTTGTGCCCATCATGCTTGTCTCCCCAGAACAAACCTGGCTTGCTCGGTGCGCAGCATCTGGAACGGCGTCATGTAGCGCACGCCTACACCTAAGCACGCATTCGGAATCTTGATGCGCGCGTTCGATGTAGCGGGCGTTTCGTGCGTGACCAGCACATGATTACCTGCCAAGGCATGCGCAACCAGATAGAAGTCGGCCGCCTGCAGAAAGGTGTTGATGGCCGCAGGCGTGAATTGCTGACCCGTTGCCCAGCCGCTGACCTGCCCGAACTGTGTGGCCAGCGATGCCGGAGTACGGCGGAATAGATGGCTGCCGTGATCTACGGCCCATGTGGACAAAGCATCTCCACCTGCGGCAATTTCATCGGCCACCTTGTCGATGCTGAACACCACGCCGGTATTACCTTTGTGTACCAGCCATTCCCAGAACGCAGGACAGAAATCCAGTCCATAGTGCAGATTCTTGGCCGACATGAATATGTTGGCGTCCAGCAAATAGCTCATGCCGTCACCCCCAGCTCACGTGCGGCTTCGTAGAAGGTGGCCGTCTTTCGCACGCCCAGCATGCGGAAGGCGTCGGGGAAGGAAGTCAATCCTTCCAGTGTGCTAGACAGGATGGCGCGTGCAAAACGTTTACTGGTGCGCGCACCGAGCGAGTTGTAGAAGTCTCCACCACTTTCCCTACGTTCCAACGAACGCAGTCGTTCCAGCTCATCGCGATAGTGCTGCCACAGCAAAGTTTGGCTAATGAACCCGGCGTCGAACTGGCGACGCAGGGCGACCAAAGTGCTAACTTTGAACAGACGTGCCAGCCGCTGAGTTTCCTGCGGGATTGGCATTTCTGGGTGATACGCAGCACGCAGCGCCTGCATGGGCATCAACAATTCCGCCGCCACTTGATTGCACCAGCGCTCAATCTGCTGCTCCGGCATACGACCGCTCTCAGGATCGGATACACCGGAAGCCCCCAACCACAGATGTGCCAGCTCGTGGGCCAGCGTGAACATCTGCGCGGACTTGCTGTCCGCACCATTCATGAAAACGAGCGGCGCCAGATCATCCGCCAGCGCGAAGCCTCGGAACTCCTCAACATCCAGCTTGCGGTGGCTATTACTACCTACCACCGAGGTGACCATCACCATCACGCCCGCTTCTTCGGCCTTGGCAATCAACTGGCGAAGCGCATCCGTCCAAGTAGACAGACGCTGTCTTGCCTCAACGGACAGCGTCAATACCTCGCGCATCCGCTGGGCCACTATTTCTGGTTCCTCCTGGACGGTGGCACTACCCACGAAGGAAAGGGGCGGGAAGCCATGCAGCCGCGCGTGGTCACGGAACCAGCCTTGCCGCTGCTGGCAGAGATAGATCGTGTCGAGCAGGTGGCTACTCGGCTCGCCAATGGCCTCATCCCTTAGCGTGCGAAAGTCAGGGATAGGCAACGGCAGCCTCGGAGGCTGCGGCAGAAAAAAGTAGCCGATAGCTGTATGCGTGCGCCTCGCGAAGTCTTCCAGTTGTCGCAAGGTCGGCTGCGCTTCACCCGTGACCCAACGCGGCCACTTCGGGTAGTGCCCAGTCAAGGCTGCATCATCCAGCCCCGCACGGTGCGCAGCCCATAGGAGAACAGAAATGGTGGCGGGGACAGTATCCATGAACAAGATTTATCGAGTTCTCTGTTCCGTGGCGGCCAACTCAGCCACATTCATGACGGGATAGGTCTTAACCGGCTGGAATATCTCATGCTTGCCCAGGTGGGCAAACAAGCCGCCCTCCTGGCTAAACGCCGACGAATGCGTCAGCACGTCGAAACGGAAATTCCGCCGCTGGAACTTGCCCTTACCAAGATAGCCCCACTCGGCAAAAGTTATCGGCTGCTTGCTGTTATCCAGCATGGTTAGAGCATCGCCGTGAACCAGGTTCTGCGTTAGCACGAAACTGGCGGCACGGTACAAGTCGGCGTCAGCGTCCAACCCAAGGTATTCCGCAAAGATTTCGAGCAGGTTCTCCCGGCACTCCAAGATGTTGTCGGGAAGCAGCTCAACGCCGTAAATACACATCAGCCCGAGCAGCGCGAAGTTGCGCTTTTCGAACTCGGCCTTGCCGTACTTCAGCTCGACAGCCGCGAGCTTGCGCCGCAGGATTTGCACCAAGAAGTTGCCGCTGCCACAGGCAGGCTCCAGAAACCGGCTGTCGATCCGCTCGGTTTCGCTCTTCACCAGATCGAGCATAGCCTCGACCATCCACGGCGGGGTGAAGACCTCCCCGTGGTCGGCGACGCGCTGCTTGGATTTCACTAGGTTCATGGTGCTATCGCTTTCCCCTTTCGCTGCATTATGCAGCTAATCGCACAGCATGTGAGACAGCCAGCAAAAACCCGCCTTGCGGCGGGTTCGTTGTGATGAGGCCTTGCGTTCCCAACCCTTTGATCATGACGGGCTATTCTTGGCGTTAGCGACGACTTCCATGAGCCTTCGTCGCCGCAACGCTGCATCCTGAACTTGCTGTGCCGCGTCCCCTCTTCGTCCAGAAGCTCCGCGAAGATCGCCACCCAGACCGCTTGTGCGGCCAAGTCCTCCCAAGACTGAGCCAGCGCGTCGGCGAGCGAGAGCACATCGAAGGCGTCCCCGTCGAGAGTCTGGGCATAGATGGCGTTGTCCACGACCAACAAGTGACCCAGCAGCGCACCACTGGGGTTCGTGGCCCAGACCTGAGGCAGGAGCAAGTCGGCAAGGCTGGCAAATGCCAAGCGGCCACTTGCCAACAACCCCTCCAGGGCCGCCGCTGCGTCCTCGTGACAGCGCAGCGTCGCCGCTGCCCGCAGGATGTCGATCTGCGGCCGCACTCGCTGTGTAGCGGCCGCACGACGCTCAGCCAGGTCGTCCCGGGTTTGCTTGATCGAGCGCGTATCGCGCACGTCTCCGGTTGCCGGGGTAGGTGGTGGGGACATGGATCGCAGGATCGTCCTGTTCGTCGCGAGCGGAGTGGCCGTCGGGCCTCAGGGTATTCCAGACCCGAGGGCTGGTGCCAATGATGGCCTCCTCACATTGCGCCATTGCCATCCATAGGTCCGGCCACGCATGCTGGATGTAGCACCTGGTGGTTTTCGCCATGCGCCGCGGCTCGTCATCCTTCGGATGGTGGCCGAGCATTTGCGTGACCATGCGGCCATGGAACAGTTTGCCAGCCAAGCGCCCCGAAGTGCACCTCAGGTTGTACGGTGTGAGGCGGATCTTCATGCCCTTTGCCGGGTCGTACAGGCCAGCATCCAAGCGCACGTTGGCCAACATCGACCTGGCCTCAACTCCCACCGCCGCCCAGCTGCCTTCAAGCGGTCCTTGGTGTCCTTCGACAGCAGGTTGGACGCCTGCATGGCGGTGTGACGCATGTTGTTCAAGGCTTCGACGAGACGCTCGTCCGTGAGGTCTGCAACTGCTACGTCGATCAGGCGACGTCCGGGTGCGACAACCGCCGAACCGCTTGCTGCACGGCAGCGTATGGAACCTGGCTTGGCCTTCTTGCCCGTCGGGGGCTTCTTCAGGCTGTCCAGGTACTTCTGCAGCGCCTCGCCTACTGTGGTCCCACGGACCTTCCGCGCTTCCGTGGTGGCCTTGATCCGTTCCTGCGGGTCTTCGCCGGTCTGGCGAATGTGGGAGCGGCCCCGGCCAGCTCGAGTGCGACTGTCAGGTCCAGCTCTTGAACCGAACCCGATGGGAGAACCGGGCGAGCCATCGCGAAAGCGATACGGCCTGCCGGTCGTGTTGTCGACCAAGTGAACCCAACCGTCCACCGTCAGTGTGGGCCGGTGACCCATCGTCAGTGACTGCAGCTGGGCCTTGCTCAGGCGATACTTCTGTTCGGTTCTCGGTGGCATAGCCACCTCCTCGTCTGTCGCAATGTCCACGGCTGTGGTCACTCTTATGGACACCCTAATCCCTTCAAAACGCATTTCTCAAGCCCATGGACACTCCTGCCAACCCCTTCCATATCGACGTAATCCTTTACCAGCCCGAGATCCCGCCCAACACGGGCAATGTGATCCGGCTCTGCGCCAACACCGGCGCGCAGCTGCACCTGGTCGAGCCGCTGGGCTTCGCACTGGAAGACAAGCAGCTCAAGCGCGCCGGGCTGGACTACCACGAGTATTCACGCCTGCAGGTGCACCCCGACCTGGATACCGCGCTGGCGCGGATCGCACCGAAACGGTTGTTCGCCCTGAGTACGCGTGCCAGCGTCCGCTATGACAGCGTGGCCTTTGAAGACGGTGATGCATTCCTGTTCGGCCCCGAAAGCCGCGGCCTGCCGCAGGACGTGCTCGATGCCCTGCCCGATGGCCGCCGCCTGCGCCTGCCGATGCGGCCGGACAACCGCAGCCTCAATCTTTCCAACACCGTTGCCGTGGTGATGTACGAGGCGTGGCGGCAGCACGGGTTTGCCGGCGGCGCGTAACGCCACGCGTCTCTCTTCTGCCTGGTCGTTGCTGTGGCGGGCGCATGCGTTCATGGGCGTTACTTTTCTTTCCGCGCGGAAAGAAAAGTAACCAAAAGAAACGCGCCGCCATCCGCGAGCCGGTGCTGCGCACCGGTGCCCTGCGCTCCTTGGCCCGCCGGGGGACGGCGCGGAACTCGCTGCGCTCAGACACCCGCGCCTCTTCGCCCCCGCCGGACCTGCGGTGCTCGGCTCGCTTCAAGGCGGACCCAACAGCCGCGCGGTACAGGCTGTCCTTGAACCCATCTCGATACAGTGCGCGGTTCGATACACCGATCGCTCGCCTGCGAGTACGCTACTGGGCAATGCCGGCCAGCGGCCGGCACTACCGGTGCACTCAGAACGCGTTGATGCCGGTCAGTTCGCGGCCGATCACCAGCTGGTGCACGGTCTCGGTGCCTTCATAGGTGATCACCGATTCGAGGTTCAGCGCGTGCCGGATCGCCACGTGTTCGGTGGTGATGCCGGCGCCACCCAGCAGGTCACGGCATTCGCGGGCAATGTCGATCGCCATGCGGCAGTTGTTCCACTTGGCCAGGCTGACCTGCTGCGGCTGCAGCTGGCCGGCTTCCTTCAGGCGGCCCAGCTGCAGGGCCAGCAGCTGCGCGGTGGTGATGCGGCGGGCCATCTCGGCCAGCTTGATCTGCGCGCTCTGCGTGGCCGCCAGCGGGCGACCGAACAGCACGCGCTCCTTGGCATAACCCAGTGCTTCATCCAGGCAGGCAATCGCCGCACCGATCGGGCCCCAGCTGATGCCATAGCGGGCCTGGGTCAGGCAGCCCAGCGGCCCCTTCAGGCCCTTCACGTTCGGCAGCCGGTGGCTGTCAGGCACGCGCACGTCATCGAAGAACAGCGCACCGGTCAGCGATGCGCGCAGGCTCATCTTGTGCTTGATTTCCTGCGTGGTGAAGCCGGCCATGCCTTTTTCCAGCACGAAGCCCTGGATGCCGTCCTCGGTCTGCGCCCAGACGATGGCCAGGTCGGCCACCGGGCCGCTGGTGATCCACATCTTGCTGCCGCTGATGCGCCAGTCGCTGCCGTCGCGCACCGCTCGGGTCTTCATGCTGGCCGGATCGGAACCCCCATGCGCCTCGGTCAGGCCGAAGCAACCGATCAGTTCGCCGCGCGCCATCGCCGGCAGCCACTGCTGGCGCTGCTCCTCGCTGCCATAGGCGTAGATCGGGTACATGCACAGCGAGCTCTGCACCGAGACGAAGCTGCGCAGGCCCGAATCGCCGCGCTCCAGCTCCTGGCAGATCAGGCCGTAGCTGACCGCGCCGAGGCCACCGCCACCGTATTCGGCCGGCAGTGTCGCGCCGAGCAGGCCCAGAGACGCGATCTCCGGCACCAGCTCGGCGGGGAAACGGGCCTGGTCGAAGGCATCGCCGATGATCGGCAGCACGCGCTCGTTGGTGAAGCGGGCGACGCTCTCCTGCACCGCGCGCTCTTCCTCGTTGAGCAGGGAACGGACATCGAACAGATCGTACGGATGCAAAGCCATGGCACTCACGCGCAGTCAGGACCGGGCCATTGTCGGTCATCCGGGCAGAGCGTGCCGACCAAGGTCGGCACCCACCAGAGCGGCGGCCCTACGCTGCATTGCAGCAATCCGGGTGTGAACATCGGCGATCTAGCTCGATCACGCGCGTCCCGGTACCCTGACACATTCAAACAACCGTTTCGCCCGTGGCTGCACGCGCGATTCCCAGGCACCGCCGGTGGCCCCGATGCCGGCCCTACCCACGAGTCATGCAATCGATGAGCGCTGAAGCCAACGCCCTGCCCCCGCGTGAAGTAATGGAATTCGACGTGGTGATCGTCGGCGCCGGCCCCGCCGGCCTGGCCACCGCGATCCGCCTGCGCCAGCGCGCGATCGAAGCCGGCCGCGAGTTGTCGGTGTGCGTGCTGGAGAAGGGGTCCGAACCAGGCGCGCACGTGCTGTCCGGCGCGGTGATGGATCCGCGCGCGCTGGCCGAACTGTTCCCGGACTGGGCCGAGCGTGGCGCACCGCTGAAGCAGAAGGTCACCCGCGACGAATTCCTGTTCCTCAGCGAAACCGGCGCACGCAGCACGCCCAACGCGCTGCTGCCGGAGTGCTTCCACAACGAAGGCAACTACATCATCAGCCTGGGCGAAGTGACCCGCTGGCTGGCGCAGCAGGCCGAGGCGCTGGAAGTGGCGATCTTCCCGGGCTTTGCCGCCGCCGAGGTGCTGTATGGCGACAACGGTGAAGTGATCGGCGTAGCGACCGGCGACATGGGCATCGAGAAGGACGGCAGCATCGGCCCGGCCTTCGAGCGCGGCATGGCGCTGCACGCCAGGTACACGATCTTCGCCGAAGGCGCACGCGGCCACCTCGGTCGCCAGCTGATCGCCCGCTACAAGCTGGACGAAGGCAAGGACCCGCAGGCCTACGGCATCGGCATCAAGGAACTGTGGCAGATCGACCCGGCCAAGCATGAGCCGGGCCTGGTGGTGCATGCCGCCGGCTGGCCGCTGGACAGCGACACCTACGGCGGCGCGTTCCTGTACCACGCCGACGGCGGCAAGGTCGCCATCGGCTACGTGGTCGGCCTGGACTACAGGAACCCGTGGCTGAGCCCGTTTGAAGAGTTCCAGCGTTTCAAGACCCATCCTTCCATCCGCAAGCACCTGGAGGGTGGCACCCGCATCGGTTACGGCGCGCGTGCGATCACCGCCGGTGGCCTGTTGTCGCTGCCGAAGACGGTGTTCCCCGGTGGCGCGCTGGTCGGCTGCGAGGCCGGCTACCTCAACGCCAGCCGCATCAAGGGCAGCCACGCCGCGATCAAGACCGGCATGCTGTGCGCCGACGCCGCGTTCGATGCACTGGCCGCCGACCGCCAGCACGATGAACTGAGTGCCTATCCGACGGCGTTCGAAGCCAGCTGGCTGTTCACCGAACTGCAGCAGGCCAAGAACTTCAAGCAGTGGTTCAAGAAGGGCCAGACCGTGGCCACGCTGATGACCGGCGTGGAACAGTGGCTGCTTCCCAAGCTGGGCGTGCGCAACCCGCCGTGGACCCTGCACCGCACCCAACCCGACCACGCCTGCCTGGAACCGGCGGCCAAGCACACCCGCATCGCCTACCCGAAGCCGGATGGCGTGCTGACCTTCGATCGACTCAGCTCGGTGTTCCTGAGCAGCACCAACCACGACGAGAACCAGCCCAGCCACCTGACGCTGAAGGACCCGAGCATTCCGGTGAAGGTGAACCTGGCCGAGTACGCAGGCCCGGAAGCGCGCTACTGCCCGGCCGGCGTGTACGAGTTCGTCGGCGAAGCCGACAGCGCGCGCCTGCAGATCAACGCGCAGAACTGCGTGCACTGCAAGACCTGCGACATCAAGGACCCCACCCAGAACATCGTGTGGGTGACCCCGCAGGGCGGCGGCGGCCCGAACTACTCGGGCATGTGAACGCCACGGGCTGCGACCGCGTGTCGCAGCCCACCTGCCCCGCTGCGTCGCTATCCTGCCCGCCCATGCGTGCTTTCCGCCTGCTCATCACCGTTGCCGTGGCCCTGGCGGCCACGGCCTGCCAGCGCCCGCCTGCAGCACCGGCCACGCCGGAACAGGCGCACCAGCAGGCCATGCAGCGCGCGTTTGAACTGTGTGCCGGCTGCCACACCGTGCAGCCCGGGGGCATCCACCGCTTCGGGCCGAACCTGCACGGCGTGATCGGCCGGCGCGCCGGCAGCCTGCCCGACTACGGCTACTCCGATGGCATGCGCCGCGCCGACATCACCTGGACCGCGCAGACCCTGGATGCGTTCCTGCAGTCACCCACCCATGTTGTACCGGGCACACGCATGTACAACGCCTTCCCCAGCGCCGAACGCCGTGCGCTGGTGATCGCCTACCTGCATCAGCAGTCGGCTCAGTGAGCCAGGCGCTGCAACTGCTGTTGCAGCCGCGCCACGAATGCCGCCACCGCGGTGAACAACGGCTCCGGATCGGTCTCGGCCGCATCCTGCAGGCGTTCGACCAGGGCATTGGCCTGCGCAGCCAGCACCGTCGCTCCCACCGCGCCCAAGCCACCGGCCTGGCGATGCAGGTGCAGCGCGGCAGCCTCACGGTCGCCGGCCTCCAGCGCGCGCTGCACAGCGGCCAGGTCACCTGCACTGGCCTGCAGCAGGCTGTCGCGCAACCGCTCGGCCACCGCACGTGAGCCGAAGCGCCGCTGCAGGCTGTCCAGATCGGGCAGCGTCCTGTCATCGACGGCAGCGGACTCGGCCAGGGGCTCCTCGAACCGTTGCCCCTGCGCCTGCGGCAACCAGCGCAGCAGTGCCGCGCGCAGCGTCGCCAATGACAATGGCTTGGCCAGCACCTCATCCATGCCGGCTTCACGGCAACGACGCGCATCGTCGTCCAGCACGCTGGCGGTCAGCGCCAGCACGGCCAGCCGGGGTTGCCCGGTGCGTCCCTCGCGTTCGCGCAGCAGCCGGGTGAAGCCAAAGCCATCCAGCACCGGCATCCGGCAGTCAGTGATCACCAGATCGAAGCTCTCCGACGACAGCCGATCCAGTCCCTGCTGGCCGTCACCGACAATCACGTGCGGCACGCCCAGCTGCTGCAGGCGCCAGGCCATCATCGCCTGGTTGGTCGGATGGTCCTCGATCACCAGCACCCGTGCCTCGCGCAGCGGCGCAGGCAGCAGCGCCACCTGATCCTGCTCGGCCACCAGGGCCTCGACATCGCCACTACCGGCCTCCACCAGCGACAGCCGCACCTCGGCGCGGGTGCCCTCGCCCAGCGTACTGTGCAACGCCAGCTCGCCGTCCATCATCTGCACCAGACGCTGGCAGATGCTCAAGCCCAACCCGGTGCCACCGTGGTCTCGCTGGATGTAGGCACCGGCCTGGGTGAACGGCGCGAACAGGTGCTGCAGTTGTTCCGGTGCAATGCCGATGCCGGTATCGGTGACACTCAGGCACAGCGGCTGAGCCCCCTCCTCGCTGGTCGGCCCCAGCACCTCCAGCTGCAGGCGAACCTCGCCCTGCGCGGTGAACTTGATGGCGTTGCTGAGCAGGTTGAACACGATCTGGCGCAGGCGTACGCCATCCACTTCGTGGGCCGGCGCCAGCTGCGGGTCAATCTGCACGTGCAGCGCCAACCCACGTGCACTGGCCTGTGCGGAGAGCAGGCGGCACACGCTCTCCAGCAACGGCCGCAGCGGCTGCGGCACCGGCTCAAGGCGCAGTGCGCCAGCCTCCAGCCGTGAGTAGTCGAGGATGTCGTCCAGGATCTGCCGCAGCATCTGCGCCGAGTCCTCGATCACCCCCAGGATGCGCTGCTGTTCGATGTCCAGCGGCGAATGCGCCAGCACTTCCAGCATGCCCAGCACGCCACTCATCGGCGTGCGGATTTCATGGCTCATGGTCGCCAGGAAGCGCGACTTCGCTTCCGCCGCCTGCTCGGCCTCGGCCTTGGCCGTGACCAGGGCGTCGGCCTGTGCACGCGCTTCGCTCACATCCACCCAGTAGCCACTCCAGGTCACCGCACCGGCTTCTGCGGCATACGGATGGGCCTGGCTGCGCACCCAGCGCGCGCCTTCGCCCTCGGCGCGCAGGCGGAACTCGAGGATCAGCGGCGCGAACTGGCGCGCGGCCTGTTCGACGGCCTGCAGGATGTGTGCGCGATCGTCTTCCTCAATGCGTTCCAGCAGCGTCCTGGCGTCCTGCTCGGCCTGCTGCCGGCTGATTCCGAACAACGCCTGCAGATCACCGGCGATGAACGGGAAGCTGAGCACGCCATCGGCGTCGCGGCGTGCCTGGTAGACCACCGCAGGCAGGTTGTCGGTGACCTCGGCCAGTCGCTGTTCCAGATGACGCCGACTGGTCACTTCGCGGCGCAGGCGCCAGTAGCCGATGCCATGCACCAACAACGCGGTCAGCAGCACCACCAGCAGTGGCAGGCCCCAGTGCAGTGCGCTTTTCCAGTCAACGCCATTGCGATACTCCACCGCCAGCCAGTCGCCACGCAGCGCCTCATGCTTGCGCGGCGTCATCTGCAGCAGCAGGCGATCGAAGGTGGTCGCCAGTGCGGCATGCCGCCGCTCCACCGCCAGCACCAGCTGATCGTTGAAGCCCGCCGGTGCAGCGACCTGCAGGCGGCCGGGGAAACGACTGCGCAGCAGGTAGTCGACCACCGCCAGATTGCCCACGTAGGCATCGGCCTCGCCATCAAGCAGCCGCTGCATCGCCTGTTCCGCACTGCGTGCCGCCATGATCCGGGCCTGCGGTGCCTGCTGCAGCACGTAGCCCCGCACACGCTCGGGATCGGACAGCAGCACGCGCTTGCCCTGCAGGTCCGACATGCCCAGCAGGGCTGGGCTGTCGACGCGGCTGACGATCACGTTCGGCACACTGATGAAGGGCTGGCTGAACACCCAATCCGGCCCCAGGTAGCGCGAATCGGCCGGAATTCCCATCACCGCCTGCAGCTCGCCACGGCGGGCCTTCTCGCGCACCTCATACCAGTCGTGGCTGCTCTCCGGCTGCAGGTTGGCGCCGGCCTGCATCAGACGGCGCAGGTACTCACTGGCCAGGCCGCTGGGCTTGCCCTGCTCGTCGGTGAACGACAGCGGCGCCGCGTTCGGTGCGAAACCGATCTTCAACGGCTGTTCCAGCACCCGCTTCTCGGCCCGGCTCAGCGCCATCTGCGCCGATGCCGACCACTGCGGTGGCGGCAGCCAGCGCTGCACCAGGGCATCGCGCTGGGCCTGGCTGGTCGCAGCCAGGGCCAGATCCAACGCTTCTGCCAGCGGCTGCTTGCTGTTGGGTACACCGAAGTGCAGGCGTTCGGGAGGCAGATCGCTCGGCCGCAGCAGCACCACGCCCTGCAGGCGCTGGGTGGCGATCAGTTCGGTGGCGACATAGGCATTGCCGATATAGACATCAGCTTTGTCGTCTCTGACCATCTCGAGTGCCGCCAACGAGCTGTTTGCGACAAGCTGACGGGCCTGTGGAAAACGCGCGCGCACCTGCGGGCCGGTCAGGAAATCCTGCTCGATCACCACCCGCAGTCCATCCAGATCGGGATTGTCCGAGGCACGCAGGTCGTCGGGGCGGCCCACCAGGGCCAGCGGTGCCTCGCCATAGGCGGCGGTATAGACCATGCAGCGGGTGCGGTCGGCACTCAGACCGACATTCATCACCACATCGATCTCGCCACGACATGCCGCATCCAGCACGGAGGTCCAATCCGGAAAACGACGGGCCTCGACCTTCACACCCAACTGACGGGCAAGAAGCGACAGATAATCCGGACCCAGACCCACCTGCTGGCCATCACGGAGTGACTCGAATGGTGGCCAGCCGCTGTCATACTGCCCCACGACGATGCTTGGATGGGCGGCGAGGTACTCGCGCTGCAGGGGACTGAGCGGCAACAGCCCAGGCACTGCCTGTGCCAGCGCCACGGGCAGCACCAGCACGGCCAGCAGCAGGACCAGCCCGCGAACAGCCCAGCTACGCATCGGCGTCGATCTCCTAGAATCCTGACAGGGCCGCGATGGTCGCGGCCCGGCTTGCCCGGTGGCCATACTAGAGCAATGAGCTTGCGCATCATCATCGCAGACGACCACCCTGTGGTCCGTATCGGTACCCGCGCCGTCATCGAATCGAGCGGGGTCGGCCGCGTGGTCGGCGAGGCTGACAGCGCGCAGGCGCTGATGGCCCTGCTCGGCAGCCAACCCTGCGACCTGCTGGTGACCGACTATTCCATGCCGGGCAGCCCACAGGCCGACGGCTTCGCCATGATCGGCATGATCCGCCGCCGCTTCCCCGACCTGCCGGTGCTGATGCTCAGCGTCTCCAACAACCTGGCGATCCTGCGCATGGTGCTCGACAGCGGCGTGCTCGGCCTGGTCGACAAGAGCTCGTCGATGGACGAACTACCGCAGGCCATCCAGGCGGTCTATCGGGGCCAGCCCTACATCAGCCGGAGCCTGCGTGAGCGGGTCGAGGCTGCGGGCAGCTGGCGCATGCGCGAGGGCGACGGCAAGCCTTTGTCGCCACGCGAGGTGGAAGTGCTGCGGCTGCTCGGCACCGGCATGACGGTGAAGGAGATCTCGCTGCAGCTGCACAAGAGCGTCAGCACCATCAGCCGGCAGAAAGGCGACGCCATGCTCAAATTGGGCCTGAAGGGCGACGCCGAACTGTTCGACTACCTGCGCGACGGCAAGATCTGAGAACCAGATCACACTGTGAGGGCATCTGTCACCGCCCTCTTTGACCGGCCGCCGTTCTGTGCCAAGATGACCCGGCATGGGTTTTCAATGCGAGGTCGAAGGAATCGGCCGGCTCATGTCCTCGCTCCCGTCCCAGGTGGATGGGGTGCGGTTTCCTGCCGGCCGTCTGGCCCGGCAACGCTGACCATGGAGAGGCGCATGCATCACCCCCCCGAGCCATGTTGGACCCTGCCGTTGCGGCCCCTGCGCGCATTCGCGGCGTGCCTGCTCGTCTCTCTTTCCGCTGCGGCCTGCAGCGCCGCCGATCCGGCCCCCTCGTCCTCCCAGCCTGGCGCCCCCGTGCAGGCTGCCGATGCGCCCCGACAGGATGTTGCCCCGATGCAGAACACCTCTCCCGACACCGCCGTCACCCCGCCCGACGCGCCGACCGTGATGTATTTCACCTACCAGGTGGACGGTGATGGCGCGACCTCCTACGAGGTCCAGAACGGCAGCGTGGCGACCTTCTGGTTCGGCCACACCTTCACCCTCGATGGCACCACGTATTACACGGGTTTCTCCTGGGATACCCGCGAGCACTACGGCAAGCCGGGCGAGCAGACGCCGGCCGGTCCGGATGACCGCGCCAACCTCGCCGAGGCCACTTTCGTGCTGGCCGGCACCGACGCGAAGAAGCCATGGAAGTTCCGTGGCCAGGAATGGACCATCGGCGCGCTGGGCGCGTACGACAAGGCCGACGATGTCGATACCCGGCGCAAGCCGCTTGAACATCGCACCGCCGACGGTCGCCTGCTGCTGGCGGTGCCGACCAGCAGCTTCGACCGCGGCATCAGCAGCACCGGCTATGCGCTGCTGCTGTTCAACCCCAAGCGCAGCGAAGACGACGTGGACAGCAAGGTCTGGCGCTATGTCGGCTCGGTGCGTACGGGCGAGGACAACAGCGCCGCCTGCGACGAAGGCAACGTCATGCCCTGCACCGACAGCGATGGCGAACTGGCCTTCGCTGCCGACGGCAGCGGCCTGCCGCGACTGACCGTGACCTTCAAGGGCACCACCATCGAAGGCCCCGGCAAGACCCGTGCGCTGGGCGCCGGCGACGCCGTGCACTACACCTTCGACAGCGCGACCCAGCAGTACGTCGCGCCCTGATAGCACCCGCCCACGCGCGGGTTTCCTGTTGACCGACATGTTCTTGACTCACGGATGAGTCCGGTTGGCGATTCGCGGCATGCGCCGCTCCATCAACCCCGAGGAAAACGTCATGGCACAGCATGACTACAGCAGAAAGGAAGTTCTGGACATCGTCGAGCAGGTCGCCCGGCAGAAAGGCCTTCCGGTCGATGACTTCATGCGCTTCGCGCACATCGAGACCGGCGGCACCTTCAACGAGCGCGCCCACAATACCTCGTCCGGCGCCAAGGGCCTGTTCCAGTTCGTGCCCGGCTCCGCGCGCCAGTACCACCTGACCGGCCACGAGTTCGACCCGACCCGCAACACCGAAGCGGCCGCAAAGATGTACCAGGACAACCTGGACTCGATGGCACGCCGCAACGAGCGCACCGGCCACCCGTACCTGTCCGGAGGCAGTACGCCGACCGGCCTGGACCTGTACCTGGCCCACCAGCAGGGCAGCGCCGGCTATGGCTCGGTGCAGACCGCGATTGCCACCGGCACCTTCGGCGTGGTCCGCAACGGCCACGGCGAAGAGATCAACATGCGCCGCAACGTGCTGAACCAGATCGGTTCCGACGCGAAGGCGCTGACCGGCCACACCCTGGCCGAGATGCGCGGCATGAACGATGGCGACCTGGCGCGGACGTTCTCCAGCTACTACATCCACAAGTACGCGGCGATCAGCATTCCGGAAAAGAACATCGAACCGCAGGCGGTGGCGCAGGGCCAGGGCCAGGCCCCGGCCGCGCCTGCACAGGCCAGCGCAGCCGTGGCGGCGGGTGCAGCCACGCTGGCGGCAACCGCAGCGGCGGCTGCCACACCGAAGCCGGGCATCGAACTGCAGGCCGCCTACGAGGCCGGCGTGAAGTACGACCACGTGAAGTACGCCATCAACATTCCGGGTCACGCGCTGTACGTACCGGGCAAGACCGGCAAGAACGTGGAGCAGGGTTACATCGACTGCTCCGGCTGGGTCGGCACGCTGCAGAACCGCACCATGGACGAGATCAACCAGAAGGCCGGGCATGCGGTCTTCAGCAAGGCCGATCGCATCGACCTGGGCAACCTGGGTTCCGGCGGCATCGTTCGCAAGGCATTCGACCAGTCCGGCGTGCTGCTTGACCGCGACGCGATCCTCAAGCCCGGTGCGCTGAAGGAAGGCATGATCATCGGCCTGGATACGGCCAGGACCCGCCACGAGCACTGGAACGGCATCGACCACATCGTGATGGTGGTGCGCGACCCCACCACCGACAAGCTGCTGATCAGCCAGTCCACCGGCAGCAAGGGCGTGCACACCATGCCGGTCGAGGACTACCTCAAGCAGGTGAAGGACCACCCGAACTGGAAGCTGTACGCCTCCGATCCGCTGTCCAAGGCGCGCGACCTGCTGGAAAACCGCACCCCGTCGCACGAGCAGGCCCAGGGCAAGCCTGCCGCCGAGCACAAGGCCGCTGCCACGCCGCACGCCGAACTGTACAAGCAGGGCGCGCACAGCGAGGGCGTGCGCAAGGTGCAGGAGCAGCTGGGCCACCTCGGCTACGTCGGTGCCGACGGCAAGCCGCTGGTCGAGGATGGCCGCTTCGGCCGCAACACCGACGCGGCGGTGCGCCAGCTGCAGAAGGACAACGGCCTGGTGGCCGACGGCATTGTCGGGGCGAAGACGCTGGAGGCCATCAAGGAAGCCCGCGAGCGCCCGCTGCTGAACGACGAACGGCACCCGCGCAATCCGCTCTTCATCCAGGCCAGCAAGGGTCTGGAACTGTTGCCGGCCGGCACCTTCAAGGATCGCCACGCGCTGGAAAGCGCCGCGGCGGCCCTGACCAAGGAGGCGCATGCCGCCGGCCTGCAGCGCATCGACACGGTGGTGCCCAGCCCGAACGGTGAACGCCTGTTTGCCGTGCAGGGCACGATCGGTGACCCGGCGGCCAGCCGCGTGGCGGTGGAGGCCCGAGCCGCCAGCGAGCAGAGCATCGCGCTCAGCAGCGGTGCCGTGCAGGGCGCGCCTAACGTGCTGCACCAGCAGCAGGACGCCCAGCAGGAGCAGGCCCGGCAGGCACAGAAGGCGATGGGCGTCTAAGCCCGCAACGCCTTGGCAGAGAAGGGAGGGCCACGTCCGCGTGGCCTTTTCCCTTTCTGCCAGCTGAGCGGCCGAGGCCGCTTTCAGCCTTGCTTCATGCCGCCTGCCGCTAGATGAATGCGCAAGCCGCACGGTGGACCAGGCAATGTTCCGGCAATGTTGGAACGTCAGCGTGGTCTCCACGGCAGCCGGGGCGCCCGCGCCCTCCCTGCCCAGCGTGGCATGCACCTCACAGGAGAACGAACATGCTCAGTACTTCCACACTCAGCTTCCGTGGTCTGGCGATGGCCCTGGCACTGGTTGCCGGTGTCGCCGTGGTCAGCGATGCCAGCGCGATGTCGAGGAAGGACAAGCGCACCCTGGTCGGCGCCGTGGTCGGTGGCGTGGCCGGCAACCTGCTCTCCAACGGCGATCCCGCTGCCACCGTCGGCGGCGCCGTGGCCGGCGGCGCGATCGGCAACTTGACCACCTCCGACCGCCGCGACCGCCGTTACTACGACAATCGCCGTTACGACGACCGCTACGATCGCCGTTACGACCGTGGCTACTACCGCAGCGGCTACTACGACCGCGGTGATGACCGTCGCTGGCAGCGCGAGCGCTACTACGACAACCGCTACTACCACGACCGCGGTCGCCATCGCGGCTGGTAAGCAGCGCGGCATCTCCCATGCCGATGCACGGACGGGCGGGTCGATGACCCGCCCGTTTGCGTTGGCCGCGTGCATGGCGTTGAATGCGCAGCCTTGGATGTGACTTTCCCCACTGGGGCTGCGGCATGACTTCTTCCTCCCACCGCGTGCAGGGCCTCAACAACGACGAGGTCGCTGCCGACTGGCCACCGATCAGCGCGGCGGACATCGCGTGGCTGCGCCAGCACTACCCGCAGCTGGACGAGCGCAGCGAACCGCGCTGGCACAGCCCGCGGCCGCTGTCGGCT
Organism: Stenotrophomonas sp. YJH_SMC_58; assembly: GCF_059369635.1. Classification (NCBI taxonomy): domain Bacteria; kingdom Pseudomonadati; phylum Pseudomonadota; class Gammaproteobacteria; order Lysobacterales; family Lysobacteraceae; genus Stenotrophomonas; species Stenotrophomonas sp. YJH_SMC_58. The sequence goes on along the minus strand of NZ_JCAFSW010000010.1, from coordinate 4,165 downwards.
GCCGCCATCGTCAACGGCGTGGAAGGCGCGGTGTTCATCAAGCGCCACCACCACAGCGTGCGCAGCACGGCCTGCCTGGAAGAAGAGCATCGCTTCATCGCCCATCTCGCCGCAGCGGGCGTACCGGTGGTGCAGGTGCTGCCAGCGGCCGATGGCCACACTGCGGCCGAACATGGCGAATGGACGTTCGAGCTGCATGCGATCGGCGTCGGCGAGGACCTGTACCGCGACGCCGTGTCGTGGTCGCTGCTGACCGATGTCGCGCAGGCCCGCGAAGCCGGGCGCACACTCGCGCAGCTGCACCGGGCCGCCGCCAGCTACCACGCGCCCCAACGCAGCACCCATGTGCTGGTCGCGCGCGACGATCTGATCCGTGCTGACGATCCGATCGCGGCCATCAAGGCAGGGCTGCACGAGCGTCCCGGGCTGGCCCGCTATCTCGCGCGCATTCCATGGGAAGCGCAGTTGCAGCGCGACGTGCTGCCGTGGCATGCCGGCCTGGCCGAGCGCCTGCGCGATGAGCCACGGTTGTGGGCGCACAACGACTGGCACGTTTCCAACCTGCTGTGGCGCGATGGGCAGATCAGTACCGTGCTGGATTTCGGCCTGGCCTCGCCCACCAGTGCGCTGTTCGACCTCGCCACGGCGATCGAGCGCAACGCGGTGGCGTGGCTGGAACTGGAGCGCGGCATGGAGGCGGTGCGCATCGATATTGCGCTGGCCCTGCTCGACGGCTACCGCCAGGTGCTTCCGCTGTCGGCGGCACGCGTGCACCTGCTGGCCGACCTGCTGCCGATGGTGCATTTCGACTTCGCACTATCCGAAGTGGAGTATTTCGAGGGCGTCACCGGCTCGACCGCCAATGCCGATGTGGCGTGGCAGCCCTTCATGCTCGGCCATCCGGCGTGGTTCCATACCGCCCCGGGGCAGGCACTGCTCAACGCGCTGCACGCGGCAGCCTGAAGGACGCCGGCTCGCAAATCCGTACCATTTGTAGTGAAATGGTCACCTGAAGCGGGGGTGCCTGGATCTGCCAGGCTGAGAGAGTCCCTTGGAACCTGATCCGGTTTGCACCGGCGTAGGGAGCTTTGAGCCGCAGCCACACCCCCGTCATGGGCCGGTGCACCTGCGCGCCGTCGCTTCGTCTCCCTTGTTGTCCGAAGACGAACCGAATGAACCGCTGCCTGCGCCCCACCCTGCTCTGCCTCGCCCTCTGCGCCGCGCTGCCGCTGCACGCCAGCGAGGCCGAAACGTCCCCCGATGCGGCTGCCACCGGCGCCGAGCGCTCGCCGACCGAACTGGCGGCGGTGCGCGTGCAGGCCGGCAAACCGAAGGCCGATACCTCGCGCGTGAATGCCTTCGGTGGCGGCAGCTGGAAGGACACGCCCGCGTCGATGAACGTGCTCGAGCGCGATTACCTCGACGGTCGCCAGGTACGTTCGCTGTCCGAGCTGGCCAGCAACGATGCCTCGCTGGGTGATGCCTACGCGCCGGTGGGCTACTACCAGAACATCGCCATCCGAGGCTTCGCACTGGACGCGGCCACCGGCTACCGCTTCAACGGGCTGTCCATCGCCGGCGAACAACGCCTGGCGCTGGAGAACGTGCAGTCGGTGGAGATCCTCAAGGGTGAAGCCGGCCTGGCGGCAGGCGTGATGGCGCCGGGCGGAATCATCAATTACATCGGCAAGCGCCCGGCGGAAGTGCGCACCGCCACGCTCGGCACCGATTCGGAAGGCTCGCGCTACGTTGCCGTCGATGTCGGCCACTGGATCACCCCGCGCTTCGGCGTCCGCCTGAATGCCGCATGGGATTCCAGCAATTCCTACGTCGAGCACGCCGATGGCCGCCGCAACTTCTACTCGCTGGCCGCCGACTGGCTGATCGGCGAGCGCGGCAAGCTGGAAGTGGATGCCAACTACCAGACCAGCTCGCAGCGCTCGGTGTCCGGCTACCAGCTGCTGGGCGCGCGTGACCTGCCGCGCGGTGTCGACCGCGAGCATCTGCTCGGCTACCAGCCGTGGCAGCGCCCGGTGGATATCGCCAGCACCAACATCACCGCGCTGCATACCTACGACTTCAACGACGCCTGGCAATCACGTGTATCGGTCGGCCACAGCCGTTCGGTGATCGATGACAACGTCGCCTTCGCCTACGGCTGCTACTACGCCGCGCAATGTGCCGATGGCAGCGTGCCAGGCAACTACTTCGCACCCAACGGCGACTATGACATCTACGACTACCGCAGCCCGGACGACACCCGCCGCAACCAGCAGGCCCGTGCCGAACTGCGCGGCCGCTTCGAGACCGGCAGCGTCGGTCACCACCTGACCGTCGGCGCCGACTACTTCCGCCGCACCGTGGACAAGCGCCCGAGCGTCAACGAGTACGTCGGTACCAGCAACATCCACGAGGCACCGGTGCCGGTGTTCGCGCCATCGCCGAAGATGCCGGGCCCATCCGCACGTCGCCTGGACAGCCGCCAGACCGCGTTCTTCGCGCTGGACCGGGTGAGCTTCGGTGACGACTGGCAGTGGCTGGCCGGTGGCCGCTTCGTGCGCCTCGATGAGCGCGCCTACGACAAGCGTGGCACCCCGCAGCGGCACAGCCGCCTGTCGCGCTTCCTGCCGCAGACCGCGGTGGTGTGGAAGGCCACCGACCAGCTCAATGCCTATGCCAGCTACGTGCGCGGCATTTCGCTGGGCCAGGAAGCGCCGTTCTGGACCAGCAACGCCGACACCTTCCTGCCGTCGGTGCAGTCGCGGCAGCTGGAAGTGGGCGTGAAGTACGTGCCGGTCGAAGCGCTGACCCTGGGCGCGGCCGTGTTCCGCATTTCGCAGCCGTACCAGTACGCCAAGCCGGACAGCAGCGACGTCGGCTACACCTTCGTCGAGGAAGGCACGCAGACCCACACCGGCCTGGAGCTGACCGCCAACGGCCAGCTGACCGATGCGCTGCAGATCGTGGCCAGCGCCAGCGTGCTGCAGGCGCGCGCGCGCGACACCGGCACGCCAGCCTATGAAGGCCATCAGCTGGTGAACGTGCCGAAGGTACGCGCCAGCGTGCACCTGGCCTACGCGCTGCCGTTCGTGCAGGGCCTGGACGTGACCGGCGGCTGGCGCTATGCCGGTGCCAACGTGGCACGTGTCGACGGCGGCGTGCGCGCACCGGACTATTCAGTGTTCGACGCTGGCCTGCGTTTCCAGCATCGCCTGCGCGAGCGCACAGTGACCTGGAACCTGTCGGTGGACAACGTGTTCAACCGCTTCTACTGGCGCGATACCGGCAGCAGCGGCGGTGACTACTACCTGTTCCCCGGCGCACCGCGACAGGCCCGCCTGTCGGTGACGTTCGCGCTGTGAGCGGCGTGATGCTCGAGTGGACCTCCGCACTGTGCAGCATCCTCGGCGTCTGGCTGATGGCCCGGCGCCGGCTGGCGGCGTGGCCGGTGGGCCTGCTGTCGGTGGCGCTGTATGGCCTGGTGTTCGCCGAGGCCAAGCTGTACTCGGACACCCTGCTGCAGATCGCCTTCGGTGGTTTCCTGGTCTATGGCTGGCTCAACTGGCGACAGCATGCCGCCGATGAGGGCAGCATCCGCATCGTTCCGCTGGCACGCGGCACGCTGCTGCGCGACCTGGCCATCGGCCTGTGCGGTGGCGTGGCGCTGGGTGCAGCCATGCACGGCTTCACCGACGCTGCCCTGCCGTGGTTGGATGCGCTGCTGACCGGTCTGAGCCTGGTCGGGCAATGGTGGCAGGCCCGCCGCCACGTGGCCTGCTGGTGGGTGTGGATCGCAGTGGACGTGGTCTATGTGGGTGCGTACCTGTTCAAGTCGCTGCACGTGACCGCCGCGCTGTACATGTTCTTCCTCGGCCTGGCCGTGTTCGGCCTGCGCGCATGGAGCGCCGCCGCTCGCGAGCCACAGGTGGCAACCCGGTAGGGCCACGCCATGCGTGGCTGGGCTACCGGTAGTCGCCAACCTTGGTTGGCGTGCGTGCCGACCAAGGTCGGCATCTACCCAGAACATCCACGCATGGCGTGGATCTTATCTCTTGCCAATCTGGCACCTTGGGTGCCGAGAGCCCGGCGTGGGCGACCGTGTGGATCCAGGTCTTGCGACCGAGAAGTAGCTTGGGTCCCCACGCCGGATTCTCCCTGAACCGCC